>JABDQA010000210.1 GCA_013042475.1 Desulfofustis sp. | reverse complement strand
GATCAGGTCGCCAGGACATCATCACGCTCAATAGTCGACTTGGCAAGGACCTGGTGCCGCACCCACGATCACTCTCAATCGCTCTCGGTGCTCGGGCCCGCACCTGCTCCATTGGAGAGATTGCGGGATCGGTACCGCTGGCAGATTCTGCTCAAGTCGATCAGCCTCCAACCGCTTCACAGCCTGGTCGACTGGATTTCTGCAACCTTTCAACCACCATCCGCAACAAGAGTGATCATCGACATAGATCCTGAAAATATGCTCTAGCCTGATGTTTATGGATCACAATAGGGTTTAGATTCAACTCGTGAACGTCAGCTAAGTTTGAGGATCAATTGAGTAAAACTCGAGCTTCCCTCGCCTCATTGAACGGCAGTTCACGACTCGCTGGATCAGATTGGTAGAGGTATAAGTAAAAATAACCGGATGGAGCACATATCTTTCAGCCGATCCGGTGGAGATAGGAGCTGAGAGCAGTGAAATCCGCCTGCTGGTAAATTTCTTTTCTCGCCTTGGCGCTGCCGGGAAAGTTTTTGAAGTATTTACCAAGATGATTCTTGATGGATCCAAGGCAGCGATTGGGCTCGTCAAAGTGGCTGTCGATGAGTTCCAAGTGCGCACGGACCACCTTAACAACTGCAGAGAGAGATGCGGGTCTTCCCTTTTCAGAAAATACCCACGGGTTGCCGATTGCTGCGCGACCAATGAGGACAGCGTCGCATCCAGTCTGGTGCATGCGTGTTATCGCCTCTGCGTGATTTTTAACATCACCGTTGCCGAAAACCGGAATCTTCACTTCCCGTTTTACATCTGCGACGATTTGCCAATCGGCCTCGCCGGAGAATTGCTGTTTCCAGGTTCTGCCATGCACGGCGACCGCAGCTGCGCCGTTGTCCTCAGCCATAAGTGAGAAGTCGAGCGCACAGATGTGAGCACTGTCTGGCCCTGAGCGGATTTTCACAGTGACCGGGCAGGGGCACTTTTCGACCACCGCTTTGACAATCTTTTCTGCCAGCGGTAAGTCGGTCATCAGGGCGGCACCGGCGCCTCGCTTGGTGACTTTTTTTACTGGACAGCCCATGTTGATATCAATTACATCA
This sequence comes from Desulfofustis sp., assembly GCA_013042475.1. GTDB lineage: Bacteria > Desulfobacterota > Desulfobulbia > Desulfobulbales > Desulfocapsaceae > JABDQA01. The sequence goes on along the minus strand of JABDQA010000210.1, from coordinate 27,275 downwards.
GGACATCTGGACGAAAGAATTGCTGCCGCCTCTGCCATAATATCCGGGTCAGCGCCAAAAAGCTGAAAAGAGACCGGGCGCTCTTCAGCACAGCTGTCCAGCATAGAGATGGTCTTCGACTGTCCATAAGCCAGGCCGTGGGAGCTGATCATTTCAGAAACGCAGAGGCCGGCGCCAAATTGCCGGCAAAGCAGGCGAAACGGCAGATCGCTGTAACCGGCCAATGGCGCAAGGATGAGGGGACTTTCTAGAAGGATGGAGCCGATGGACAGCATGGCGCGGGGACAGAGACGAAAAACCCGAGCGACCGGCCCCCAGCGAGAGTCGGCCGCAGTGATTCGAAAATCGCTAAAGTTTGGAAATTTCCAGCAGTGTTCTCTGGTAGATCGATTGGGCTAAATCTTCAATAATCAGTTCCTGGGCCTCATTGGCGTTGTCTCTTGTCTCAGCAGCATCGCCGGTAATGGTATAAGTCCGTTGCCAGGACTCGGAAGGTTTCTCGATCAGTGTTCTTTCAGTGGCCAGATCCTTGAAAATATAACGGACGTTGAGGGTAAGTCTGACATCTGAAGCTGTGTTGGTTCCATCAAAGGCAAGGCTGGGGATATCTATGGAAATGATCTCGCCGGCAAGGATAAAATCAGCACCCTCTTTGTTCTTGGTGATTTTGAGGGAGCCCGATTTCTGGAACCATTTTATCAGTTCCTGGTAGATCTGGGCATCGAGCTGCAGGTCGCTGGTTCTGTTTTTCCAGGTTGTCACATATATTGATTTATCAGGTCCGGAATAGACATAAGGATTGCGGTACCCGCATCCTGAGAGAAAAACGGCGACAGCGATACTGAGAAAGATCCAGCGAATAAAAAGTTTCAAAATGTAACTCCTTATCTGTATTTGCAATTCTCTAGCTAACTGCGTTTCCCAGAGCACCCTAGTATCAAACCACAATATTAACAAGTTTCTTCTTAACGACAATAACCTTTTTAACCGTCTTGCCCTCGATGAAGCGGTTCACTTTCTCATCGGCCATGGCTAGATCCTGCAGGACCTGATCTTGGGAGTCGGCGCTCACTTCAATCCTGGATCTCACTTTGCCATTGACCTGTAACACTATGGTGAGCAGTTCCTCTCTGGCCTTCTCATCGTCATGAATAGGCCAGAGCTGTTCTTCTGGCGTTTCTGGAAAATCCATCATTTCCCAAAGCTCTGAACTGAAGTGAGGAACCATAGGATAAAGCAAGAGCAGGAGATTGCGGATTGTCTCCGATACGGTTTCAGTAGAGGCACCCTTACCCGCTGCTGAACCGAGGCTGGAGCTCATCGTATTGAACAATTCCATGACTGCGCTGATCGCGGTGTTGAAATGGAAATCGTCTTCGATATCGTAAGTAACCTTTTTGATTGTCTGGTGAAGTTTGCGCAGCAGGGCGGTATCGTCCGAGCTGGAATACGCAGTTCCATCTACATTCGATCCGTAGAATTCTCTTACCAGGCGATAGACACGATTCAAAAATCTGCTGGCCCCCTCCACTCCCTGGACATTCCACTCAAGATCCCGTTCCGGGGGCGCGGCAAAAAGACTGAAAAGTCTCACGGTGTCGGCGCCATACTGGCTGATTAGTTGATCAGGATCGACGACATTGCCCTTTGATTTGGACATTTTGGCTCCGTCCTTTATGACCATGCCCTGGGTCAACAAATTGGTAAAGGGCTCGGCAATCGAAAGATAGCCGAGATCCCTCAGTACCTTGGTAAAGAAACGTGAGTAGAGGAGGTGTAGAATTGCATGCTCCACTCCGCCGATATATTGGTCGACCGGCAGCCAGTAGTCAGACCTGTCGCGCTCGAGTGGAGTCTCATCACTGTCGGGGCAGGCAAATCTGGCAAAGTACCAGGATGATTCAACGAAGGTATCCATCGTGTCAGTTTCCCTGCGTGCCTCTTTTCTGCAGGCGGGACAGATGGTGTTGACAAAATCCGGACGCTGGTGCAAAGGACGGCATTCATCTGTGCTGGTGGTGATATCTTCGGGGAGCAGCACGGGCAATTGTTCAAAAGGCACTGGTACCACCCCGCAGTTATCACAATGAATCATCGGGATAGGAGCGCCCCAGTAGCGTTGGCGCGATATTCCCCAATCTCGCAGTCGGTAAGTGGTGAGGGGTGCTCCAAAACCCTGCTCCCTGGCAAAATCAATAATTTTGCCCTGGGCGTCGATTGAATCGAGTTCTGAGAATTGTCCCGAATCGATCAGCTTTCCAGGGACCGTTGATGCCTCGTGCATGAACTCGGGATCAAATGTCTCACCCTCGGGAATGACCACTGGTTTTATTGTTAAATCATAGGCCCGGGCGAACTCAAAATCCCTCTGGTCATGAGCAGGTACCGCCATGACTGCACCGGTGCCATACTCCATCAAGACAAAATTGGCGACATAGATAGGGATTTTGTCACCGTTGAAAGGATTAATGCAATAGCGGCCGGTGAACATTCCTCTCTTTTCAGGCTCTTCCTGAACAGACTGGCGTTGTTTTTCCCGCAGGATATCATCTATGAAGCCTGCAACCTCTTTTTCTTTACCGGTTCCCTCCGTCAGGGTTGCAAGAAGCGGGTGTTCGGGCGCCAGGGACATGAACGTAACCCCGAAGATCGTGTCGGGCCTGGTTGTGAATATGGAGATCGCTTCTTCGCTGCCGTCGATCTTGAAATCACAGGTAAGTCCGGTGGATTTGCCTATCCAGTTGTTCTGCATGGTCACAACTTTCTCCGGCCATCCGTTAAGGGATTGGAGATCATTGAGCAGTTCGTCGGTGTAATCGGTGATCTTAAAAAACCAGCCGTTCATATTGCGAGGCTCAACCTGATCATCACAGCGCCAGCAGGCACCATCGATGACCTGCTCATTGGCCAGCACTGTTTGACAGTTTTCACACCAGTTGACGGTGGTGACGCGCTGATAAACCAACCCCCGCTGATACATTTCGATGAAAATTTTCTGTTCCCAGCGATAATAGTCAGGATCACACGTGGCAAATTCCCTTTGCCAGTCGTAGGACAGTCCGAGCTGTTTTAGCTGAGCGCGCATATAATCAATGTTTTCGTAGGTCCATTTGGCTGGATGAGTATTGTGTTTCTGGGCGGCATTTTCAGCTGGCAGACCAAAGGCGTCCCAGCCCATGGGGTGCAGCACATTGAACCCTCTCATCCTCTTGTAACGGGCCACAACGTCGCCGATCGAGTAATTACGGACATGTCCCATGTGGATACGGCCCGAGGGGTAAGGAAACATCTCGAGCACGTAATATTTCTCTTTATCGGTATCTTCGCCTACCTGATAGGCACTGCTTAGTTCCCACTTCTGCTGCCACTTTGTCTCGACCTGCTTGAAGTCATAGTGGGAGCTGTAGGTATCGTGATTACTCATCAATTTCCTCGAGACGTGTTTCGAAATAGAAGCTGTTCCGATTATGAACTGTGCAGATGTGGTTCGTCGTAACTGCTGAGATTTTCAAACATGGTGTACTCTTTCTTGAAGAACAGGCGGGTGAGTCCAGTGGGACCGTTGCGTTGTTTACCGATAATGATTTCAGCGATGCCTTTGTCGGGATTGTCCTCGTTCTTGTTGTATACTTCATCCCGGTAAATAAAGCAGATCACATCGGCGTCTTGCTCGATGGCTCCGGATTCTCTTAGATCGGCCATCATCGGCCGTTTGTCTGTGCGGCTTTCCAATCCCCGGTTGAGCTGGGAGAGCGCCAGGACAGGAACGTCGTGTTCCTTGGCTAGAGCCTTGAGACTGCGTGAGATATCACTGATTTCCTGGGTTCTGTTCTCTGAAACACGACCTCTCATGAGCTGTAGGTAGTCGACCAACACCAAGCCAATATCGTTGCCGGAAGCAAGTCGGCGCATCTTGGAACGCATCTCGGGGATTGACAGGGCAGGGGTGTCATCGATGTGAATGGGAGCCTCTGATAGCATTCCGGCAGCTCTGCTCAAATGCGGCCAGTCTTCGTTCTGGAGCCGTCCGGTCCTGATTTTTTGAGAATCGATACGACCGACAGAGCTGAGCAGCCGCATGGCGAGCTGATCTTTTGACATCTCAAGACTGAAAATGGCGACACCGGTTTTATCCACCAAGGCTGCATGCTGGGCAATGTTCAGCGCAAGGGAGGTTTTGCCCATCGACGGTCTGCCTGCCAGGATGACCAGATCAGATGGCTGGAGCCCGGCAGTCATCTTGTCAAGTTCGGTGTAACCAGTGGGGACGCCGGTGATAAGCTCCTTGCGCTCGTAAAGTTTTTCTACTGTTTTGAAACTCTCGGGGATAATGGACCTGAGTGGGGTGAATTCGGTCGCGCTTTTGTTTCCGGCAATTTCAAAAATTGACTGTTCTGCTTCATCGACCAACTGATCTATATCGTCCTGTTCTTCAAAGCAACGCTGAGCAATGTCGCTGGCGGTGTTAATAAGGTTTCTGAGTACCGACTTCTGACGAATAATACGGGAGTATGACTCAATATTGGCGGTAACTGGAACCGCATGAGTCAAAGTGGCGAGGTAAGAAGCACCGCCAACCGATTCAAGCTGATTGGTATCGGTGAGATAACTGGTCAGGGTCAGCATGTCCTGGGGTTCACTTCGATCGAATAGCTCCACCATCGCCGTGAAAATTATCTTATGGGCATCACGGTAAAAGTCGTCGGCTGAAATGTACTCGTTGACCTGCAGAAAACCTTTGTTCTTAAGCAGTATCGAACCAAGTACGGACTGTTCCGCTTCGATATTATGGGGTGGAACCCTTTTGCTAGAGGTTCGCTCGAGAGATCCGGGCGGCACAATAAAGTCGTTCATCGGGAGGCTGTGGATTGAGTCAAAGGATACATCAGATGTCTAATATAATGGTAGTGATGTGTCAAAATAAAAACACACCTGAATGGCGAGTTTCAGGTGTGTTCCGATGTGACCATCCTCAGACCCAATAACATCAAGAAATCTGGAGATTAAATGGTCGGCCAGGGGTGAAAACAGGAACTATTCCTCAACCTCCTGAGCCACTACGTTAATGGTGATTTCAGCTTCGAGATCAAAACCCACCTTGATGGTGATAGTCTTCTCGCCGAGCGCTTTGATGGGTTCGCCCAAAAAGATATTTCTTTTTTCAACTTCGATTTTTTTATCCTTGAGTTTTTCGAAGATATCGTTGGTGCTTACCGAACCGAACAGCTTATCGTCCTCGGCCACGAGTTCCTCGAACTCGAGCGTGATGCCGGAAAGTTTTTTAAACAACGCCTCGGCTTTTTTATGCTGATCGTCGAGTCGGGCCTTAATTTCTGCTTTGTTCTGTTCGAGAGCGGCAAGGTTGTCCTTGGTCGCCGCGACGGCTTTTCCCTGGGGAAGAAGGAAATTTCTTGCGTAGCCCGGTTTCACCTTTACCACATCTCCTTCCCTGCCAAGTGAATCTATCGTTTCCTTAAGTATGAGTTCCATGGTTGACTCCTCATATGGTTCTGCCCTTATGGGCAATTATTGATCAGAATTATTTTGATAGTCTTGCGGGTCTTTCTTGGAACCTCTGAAATCAAACCAGACTTCGCCGATACCGAGAATAAGCAACAGTACGGTGCCGAATGATTGAAAGAGCATCATCGCGTAAAGAAGAAACCTCACCACCTGGGGTACGTTCCACTTATGCAGAAAAAAGCTCATTACCGCAAAGCCCTGGAAAATGTAAATCAGCCCTATGCAGATCAACAGATTTCCACCGACAATACGCAGGGGAGCAGCGGGTACAATGGTGATGATTGCCGCTCCAATTAACAACCAGATAAGCTTGTCAGGCAGTCGCCAGGTCTGATGATCGGGCCATGGGTGATAGCCGGTGAATCTGGGAACCAAGCGATTACCCAGCAGCATGGTGGACCAGATGACGAGCAGCGCCAGATTGATCATCATCGAAACCAGAATTTTAGGCAATATGGACTTCATCTGGAAGAATGACTCTTCCAGAATGACCAGGGTTTCTGGGGCAACTGAATCGTTTTGCCGGTAATGGTCCAGAGTCCTTTCAATATCGCTGTCGAGTGAGCCGAGAAATTCGCCGATGGGATTGACTCCAATGAGCGCCGTCTGCACCGTCAGCAGGATAAGCCAGCAGGAGACCAGGAAGATTAGTCCCTTGAATCCCGAAAGCGCGGGTGAGTCACTGCGAAAAGCGGACTGAGCGAGACTGTATCCCACCGGTATGAGCGCAGCACTAAAGATGACGATCTCGACAGAGGAAATGAACAAAGAAACAGCTAAGGCAAGGATGAGGCCTGCGCTGACAAATTTGAGACCGTTGCGCCAGCGATACTGATAAATGAGAACCAGCAGCGGGATCATGAAATAGATCCAGCCAAACAGACCTACATGTATTGACGGCAGCAGCAGAGCCAGTGAGAATAAAATGATATAGACTAAACTCGCACTCGTGCTTGCTCTTCCTTCGGTGTCGGTTGACACAATAACCTCAGCCTGTCCGATCATTTAGCTCTGGGTATTGCCCGAGTATGGGAGCAGAGCAATATGACGTGCTTTTTTAATCGCCGAGCACAGTTGGCGTTGGTGGGTTGCGCAGGTTCCGAGGATACGGCGCGGAATGATCTTGCCACGCTCGGTGACAAAATTGCGCAAAGTTTTCTGATCTTTGTAATCGATACCAAGCTCTTTATCGACGCAAAAACGGCATACTTTCTTTCGGGAAAAAAGTCTCTTCTGTTGTCGTGCAGCCATCTTCTTACTCCATGTATAGTTGTTGGTGAAATTCGATTAGCGCATTATTGGGCCGGCTCTTCAGTTTCTTTTCCATCAACGACCGGTTCTGCAGGTGCTTCATTTTTTTCCTCTACAGCCGGGGCTTCGACCATCTCTGCTTTTGCGGGGGGCTCTGAAGCGCTCTTCGACTCTTCAGGTTTTTCCTCTACAGCCGGGGCTTCGACCACCTCTGCTTTTGCGGGGGGCTCTGAAGCGCTCTTCGACTCTTCAGGTTTTTCCTCGGCGGGGGCGACCGTTTCCTCCTCCGGCTCGGGAACGATGGCCCGAGCTTCTGCCTCACTGCGTGCAGTCTCTATCTCCTCTGCACTGATCGCATCGGAGATTTTTACCGTGAGGTATTTGAGGACGGCATCATCAATCCTGAATTTTCGTTCGATTTCAGCGACAACTGCTGAAGAGGCGGCAAAATCGCAAAGCACATAGTATCCCTGACTCTCCTTCTTTATAGGGTAGGCCAGTTTTCTCATTCCCCATTTATTCAGAAAAATGACAGAACCATCATCCTCCTGGATCAATTGGGTGGTGTTGTCAGTAATTCGGGTGATTTCTTCTTCGCTGAGAGATGGGCGAAGAATGCAGACTTGTTCGTATCGTCTCATAAGATCCTCCTCTCGGACTTATCAGGTGCGGTTTATTCCGCGTTTCGGCCCTCGCTGTGCAAAGCGGAGAGCGAAGAGGTATGGGGAAGCAATCCTACTAAGATAGATTGCTCAAAAACAGTCAAACTTAATTTTAAAATCGAATAAGGTCAAGAATTATTCTTGGTATCCTTTTCCCTCTCTTTTATGGCATTCCACTGCAGACGTAATTCGCTTTCATTCAACTCTTTTCTCGAACTGAATACATGGGGATGCCTGCGGATTAGTTTCTGGTTGATCGAGTCGAATATTTCTTCAATGGTAAATGATCCTTCATTCCGATTGATCTCGCCGATCATCAAAATCAGGTAAAGAAAGTCGCCCAACTCTTCGCAGAGATTCTCGTGATCATCCTGGTCTATTGCGTCAATGATTTCGTTAAACTCTTCGATGAGATATTTTTTTAGGGATCTGGTCGTCTGTTTTCTATCCCAGGGGCAGCCCTGTTCGCTTCTCAGCTGTCGAATGGTGGCAATGAGAGACAAGAAATTATCGCTTGTGTGAGTCATTCTTTTCAAACCTAAGTGGTGCGGGCGTAATTTTCGAAATTGTTTCAGATCGTGTCATTTTTCTTTAAGGGAAAACATGTAAAAGGGTTGACAATGATCTCCTGACCAACTATGTAGTCATTGGTTGTGCTTAGTACCACAGGATAGTATAAAGCACAATTGCTTTTGGTAGAAGATTTTAGGCGGTCACCATTGACTGATGATCGTTAAAAATTATTGTAATATCATGAAGTAAACAACTGCAATAAAAGAGGCAACAGACGTGATCGACCAAGACAAAAAACAAAAGCTTTTATTGGAAAAACATAAGGATATAGCTCGCATCGACCAAGAGTCAAAGCGTACTCATGGATGGTATGTGAGGGTGCGTTACAGAGGAAAGACACATTCCAAATTCTTCTCAGATAGAAAGTGCGGCGGCAGATATTCGAGCCTGCTCTCGGCTATTTCCTGGCGTGATCAGACCGAACGCAAACTCGGCAAGGTCAGGACAAATAAACATATGGTGACGGTGAGCAACTCCGGCACCGGTGTCGTTGGAGTGAGGCTCAACGAGAAGCTGAACCGCTACGAAGTCAGTTGGGTAACCCCTCAGGGTAAACAGGGTAAAACCTCTGTATCAATCAAGAAGCACGGTAAGAAAGCCGCCTTTGAGAGGGCCTGCAAAATCCGTCGTGAACGGGAAACCGCTCGCCTGGCTGTCTAATCAGCGCTAGTGCCTGACATCTTTTAAAGAGGTGTCAGGCGCCTTAACCCTGTTTTTTACGAGCTTACTTCTCTCAATTATATAAAGATTAAGAGAAGGCTTGACTAAATTACGCGAATTGCGGTATATTCCCCTGTTATTTTTTTGAAAATTATAAGTACTACAATTCAGAGGCTTTATTATGTACGCAATTATAAGGACAGGCGGAAAACAATATCAGGTGGCAACGGGTGATCGAGTACTGGTTGAGAAACTCGCAGGCGATGTCGGTGACAGCATCGAAATAGATGAGGTGCTGCTGGTAGTCGATGGGGATGCGATAATCGTCGGGCAACCCGTGGTAGAAGGTGCGAAAGTTTTTGCCACCATCACCGATCAGGGTAAACATAAAAAGATCAGAGTTTTCAAGAAGAAGAAAAGAAAGGGATATCGATTGACACAGGGACATCGACAATCATATACCGCTTTGACAATTGCAGAAATCAGCAAATAACTTTAAGGGATTGCTCACATCCTCAAGCAATAAAGGAGTTTGTAATGGCTCATAAGAAAGCGGGAGGAAGTTCCAGAAACGGAAGGGACTCCATAGGCCAGAGACGGGGGATCAAAAAATTTGGCGGCGAAACAGTCACTGCCGGGTCCATTATAGTCAGACAGCTTGGCACAAAAATACATCCTGGCACCAATGTCGGCTGCGGACGGGATTACACTCTATTCGCCAAAGTTGATGGCGTCGTCACTTTTGAAGAATTCGGTAAGAACAGAAAACGGGTTAGCGTCTATCCGTTAGCCTAGCTGGATTTTATAGAGACTGTTGTAAAGACAGTTTCAAAAAGCAGACTCGGTCGTCACTGCTGGTGATGATCGAGTTTTTTTTTACCCATCATTGAGCTATGTCATTTGTTGACGAAGCAAGGTTTTACGTCAAAGGAGGTGATGGCGGGAACGGATGTGTGAGTTTCCGCAGGGAAAAATACGTCCCCAAGGGCGGCCCCAACGGCGGAGACGGCGGTGAGGGGGGCACTGTATATATAAGGGCGACAAAAAAAGTTCAGTCGCTGATCGATTTCAAGTATCGATCTCATTTCAAAGCAGGCCGTGGTGGCCATGGACAGGGAAAGGACAAACACGGTGCCAACGGCAGCGATCTTGTAATCGAGGTGCCAACCGGCTCAGTGATCAAAGATGATGAGTCAGGTAAAATTCTTGTGGATCTTACCGATGAAAGCCAGGAATTTATCGCCGCCAGAGGTGGCAAAGGAGGGCTAGGCAATTCTCATTTTGCCAGCGGTTCCAACCGAACACCCCGGATAGCCACAGACGGCAGGCCTGGCATAGAGCGCTGGTTGAGGATAGAGCTCAAACTGATTGCCGATATTGGGCTGGTAGGCCTCCCCAACGCAGGTAAATCGAGTCTGCTGGCTAATTTGTCCGCCGCCAACCCCAAAATTGGCGATTATCCATTTACCACCCTGGAGCCGCAGCTCGGCATTTTGAAAGAGAAATTTTCCGCACCTTATATCATCGCCGATATTCCCGGTCTCATCGAGGATGCCCATAAAGGAGTAGGGCTTGGTCACGCCTTTCTGAGGCATATAGAGAGGACTTGTATCATATTACATGTGGTCGATATCTCTGAAGATAACCATTTGATCAACTATCTTATCCTGGAAAACGAACTGACCAGGTACCAAAAAGGTTTGGCCGACCGGGTCAAGATTATTGTGCTTAATAAAAACGATCTCGTCGACCCGGATATGGTAACAGAGATCGAAGAAGGCTATAGGGATAAGGGGTTCCAGACGATAAGTGTGTCAGCCCTGACCGGCGACGGAATTGCCGGGCTTCGACACAAACTCATCGAAACGATGGAAGAGATAGAGCAAGTGCAGGAGACAGCCAAAGATGATTGAAGATCTTTCCCGTCAGGATGGTCTCTACCTGAGACAGACACTTTTCGATAAATCCCGTAGAATTGTCGTCAAGGTAGGCAGTGCAGTGCTCACCGATGATAATGGTATAGCCCTTGACGTGATTGAAAACATAGCCCGGGAGATCGCTTTTCTTCGGGACAGCGGACGGGAGGTGATCCTGGTGAGCTCCGGTGCCGTGGCCGCGGGTCGGGCAAGAATCAACTTCAAGAATGGCAGCTCAGAACTTGGCATAAAAGAAAAGCAGGCCTTGGCCGCCATTGGCCAATCGAGCCTCATGCAGATCTATGACCGGGTCTTCAGCTCCTTTTCGAAGACCATTGCGCAGGTTCTGCTGACTCACAAGGATTTGGCGGTAAGAAAGCGTTACCTCAATGCTCGAAACACCCTCTTTACTTTGTTTAAGCTTGGCGTGATCCCGATCGTCAACGAAAACGATACTGTATCTGTCGAGGAGTTGCGCTTTGGCGACAACGACATGCTCGGCGCCCATATCTGCAATCTTATCGAAGCCGATATGTTCATTTGCCTGACCGATGTGGTCGGTCTGTATACCGGAAATCCTGTCTCCGATCGCCAGGCGCGCCCCATCTACACCGTGGACGAGATCACCCCTGAGGTTGAAGCTATGGCGTCGCATGCCAAGAGCAAATTGGGTTCTGGAGGAATGCAGTCAAAGCTCAGAGCGGCAAAAATAGTTTCTGCCGGCGGTGGCAGTTCTTTTATCGGTCCAGGACGTGAGCCGGATATCCTCAGAAAGTTGTTCAGCGGTGAAATGGTCGGCACCTTTTTTCTACCTCACAAGGAGCAAATCAGCGGCAGAAAACGTTGGATTGCTTCAGTGCTGAAACCGAAGGGAAGACTCATTGTTGACAAAGGGGCCTGCAGGGCCTTGGTGAAAAATAACCGGAGCCTGCTGCCTTCGGGCATTAAGGAGGTTGAAGGCGAATTCGGTGTTGGAGATGCGGTGCATTGCACGAGTCTTGATGGTGATAACATAGCTGTCGGACTGATCAATTACAGCTCCATTGATATTAAAAAAATTCAGGGGTATCATTCCCGGGAGATTGAGCGCATTCTGGGTTATTGCGATAGTGAAGAGGTAATGCACCGGGACAATATCGTGCTTCTTTAATTGTCCTGCACATCAGCAAGAGGAGAATCAATGGCAATCGAGCAGATGATAAAGGAGATGGCCCGCAAAGTGCAGGACGCATCCAATGATCTGGCTACTTTGTCGACGGCAGCGAAAAATTCAGTGCTCTCCGATGTAGCCCTTTTATTGATGTCGGAAAAGGAGCAGATTCAGAAGGAGAATCAGAAAGATTTGACTGCCGGGAGAGAGCAGGGCTTGTCGGCAGCCATGCTCGATCGGCTTGAGCTTTCCGATAAAGTGTTTGAAAGTATGGTCGATGGCGTCAACGAAGTTATCGGCCTGCCCGATCCTGTGGGCCGGATTTCAGATATGTCACGGCGCCCCAGCGGCATCACTGTGGGCAGAATGAGGATTCCGCTTGGTGTCGTGGCGATGATCTATGAATCAAGGCCAAATGTGACCATCGATGCTGCAGTGCTGTGCTTGAAAGCAGGTAATGGCGTGGTACTTAGAGGAGGGTCCGAGGCACTGCATTCCAATATTGCACTGGCGGCGATCCTGCAAAAAGCATTGCACGCCAACGGCATCAACCCCGATGGTGTCCAGGTGGTCGATACCACTGATCGCCAGGCTATCGAATATTTGCTGCAGCAGGAGGAAAGCATCGATTTAATTATCCCCAGGGGTGGCGAAGGGCTTATCAGATTCGTCTCCCAGAATTCGAGAATTCCAGTGCTCAAGCATTATAAAGGGGTATGTCACGTGTATGTGGACGCAGACGCGGACCTGGAGAAGGCAACCCCGATAATCATGAACAGCAAGACCCAACGGCCTGGAGTTTGCAATGCTCTTGAAGGTTTATTGGTTCACCGGGATGTGGCATCGCACTATTTGCCTTCACTTGCAGAAGAATTTGAAAAGAACGGGGTTACCATGATCGGTTGTCCAGCAACCAGATCAATTTGTCCCCAGGCGATGGCTGCCAAAGAAGAAGATTGGGGAACAGAATGGCTGTCGCTCAATTTGTGCATAAAGATCGTCGATTCCGTAGAGGAGGCAAAAGAGTACATTTCTCTCTACGGTTCCAAGCATACTGAAACTATCGTCACAGAAAATTATACAACTGCCCAGGACTTTCTCTCCAGCGTGGACGCGTCGGCTGTAATGGTCAATGCCTCCACCAGGTTCAACGACGGCGGCCAACTTGGACTGGGCACGGAAATTGGCATCAGTACCACTAAACTCCATTCTTATGGACCGATGGGTTTGGAAGAATTGACAACACGAAAATTCGTGGTTTACGGAACCGGACAGGTTCGTAATTGATGCATAAAATTGGTCTGCTGGGGGGGACCTTCGACCCGGTTCACAATGGACATCTACAACTGGGTGAGAAGGTTCTGGAAAAATTCAACCTGGACAAGATCGTCTTCATCCCGGCGGCTCACCCTCCGCATAAAAATGGAACGGTGGTCGTAGATGTAGAACACCGGCTGGAGATGCTGAGATTGGCAATCGGTGATATGCATCGCCTTGAGCTGTCCAGAATAGAGGTCTCCCGGGATACGGCCTCCTACACTTTTGATACCATCCAGCAGCTTAGTCGGGATAGCGGCTATCGCGCTCACTATCATTTCATCATCGGTTATGACGCGCTTTCAGAAATTGAGACGTGGTATCGCTGGAAAGATTTGCTTAGCACAACTAATTTTATTGTTGCAGTGAGGTCTGGTTTTTCCTTAAAACAGATACTGCAACTGCTCGAACGAAATGGGTTTTCCCCGGACAAAGGGAACGAGGAGCGCTGGATCGGCGAGCAGAATTGCAATGAAGTGTTGTTTCTGGCCGGTGAAATTGTTGATATTTCATCAACGGATATCAGATTCAGGATCGCATCGGACAAGACCTGGAGTGACCTCGTTCCGTCAGCAGTAGCAGATTACATTAACCTTCATCGCCTCTACAGAAGCTGAAGATGAGGTGGTGGTGGACCTGTCCGTTGAGTAACTAAGGCAAAATGGAAGCCCAAACCCTCAACTATTCGGTTAATAAATCCATTAGACTGCTGTTGGTGGACGATTCAGAACTGTTCAGAAGATTTATCACAGAACTTCTGGCCGACACCAATGCACTTACCATTGTGGGTGAGGCGACTGACGGCAGCGAAGCCATCAAAAGCATAAATAGACTGCACCCGGACGTAGTACTGCTGGATATGGAGATGCCGGTGATGGACGGCATGGAAGTTCTGCAAAAAGTCAGAGAGCAGGTCTCCACGCCGGTAATAATGATTTCGAGTCTCTCCAGAGAAGGCTCCGCACGATGTTTCGACACACTTAAAAATGGCGCGGTGGATTTTATCGGTAAAGACTCCCTGCACCCTAAAAAGGGAGTGGATCTGCTCAAAAAGGAGTTGCTCTACCGCATACTCTGTGCCTCAAGAGTTCAGTCGAGAATGATCTCAAATGGCTTACGTACAGGAGATCTTGCCGTCAAAGATGAGGAGGAGCAGAAACGGGTTATTTTCTGTGAAGAGTGCGGCACCCGCAATGTCATAGAGCCACAATCAGATGGACAACCACCAGAGCTGCGCTGTGTACAATGTGATGATCTGCTGGAAGCCATCGTGATTTCCAAGTACCGAAGGTTATCAACGATAGGTGTAATCGGCGCAGGACGGGGTGGAGCAGGAAATCTGCTCAATATTGTTCCCCTGTTGCCGGAAAGCTGCTCCACTACAATGATCGTCGTGATGCAGGAAGCTACTGATTTTATTGAGTCTTTCACCAGGTATCTTAATGCGGTCAGTGCGGTCAAGGTAATCCGCCTCGAAGAGGGAATGAATATCGAGGGAGGGAATTGCTACATCGCCTCGAGTCAGGATAATTTCAGCATGATCTCACACAGCACCAATTACACGATCAGGAAAAGCCCCTCGGTTTCTGGTCAAGGTGCCCTCGATCTCATGTTCGAATCGATCTCCTCCATCCTCAAGAATAAAATGTTTGCCATGGTTCTGTCAGGTCATCAGCTCGATGGTGATAAAGGAATGCAACAGGTAAGAAGAAACCAGGGTTACGGAGCGGTTCTTAATGCGGCGAGCTGTCTGTGCAAAGAACTGGGTGAAAATATTCTTAGAAAGAGTGCCATTGATCGTATCGTTGACGAACGAGATTGTATCGAGCTGCTGCTGACCTATACCAACGGCCAGAACTCGGAGTCGTAATCCAGTGGGTGACGATTTTCCATCGCCCTAGAAGGAATATCTATGCTGTGGGAAGAAGCGGTTGAGCTGCTCAGACAGGGAGTCCACAAGGAACTAGTGGTCCAGGCCTACGGAGCAGCATCGCAGGGGAGGAAGGTGTATCCGCCGAGGGAGCATGTCTTCGATGCTATGCGTATCACGCCATTCGACCAGGTCAAGGTAGTAGTCATTGGTCAGGATCCTTATATAAATGAACATCCGCAGTTAGGCCCTGAGGCCCACGGATTGTGTTTCTCAGTAAAGAAGGGGATTCCGGCTCCACCTTCGTTGCAGAATATTTTTCTTGAAATTGACAACAGCCTGCACTCTGGGGTCAGACGAGAGGTAAGCACCGATCTCAGCAGATGGGCGAGACAGGGGGTGTTGCTGCTCAATGCCTCACTGACGGTCATTGCCAAACAGTCGAACTCTCATGCACAACTGGGCTGGCATGCGCTTACTGACAATATCATCGAAACAATTTCAGTGCAAAAGGATCATGTGGTCTTCATGCTCTGGGGATCATTCGCTCAAAAGAAGGCCGCTCTTATCGATCTTAACAAGCATTATGTACTGCAAACAAGCCACCCTTCGCCCTTGTCGGCCCACAGGGGGTTTTTGGGCTCAGGTGTGTTTCTTAAATGTAACGGCTATCTGATGAAAAACGGGGTAGCTCCGATCGACTGGTGAGCTTAGAGAATCGTCCTGATAATGTCCTTCTTGCCTACAATGCCGATCATTTTTCCTTCGTCGTCAAGCACCGGCAGCGTGTGAACCTGCTTTTCGGTCATCAGTGAGGCAATTTCATCGAGCTGGGTATCAGGAGTTATGGTGAGCGGAGGGGAGGTATATACATCGCTGACAGAAGCGGCACCGATTTTGCGTAACTCGCGCTCCATTTTCTCCGGTGAGTCAAGAAAAATGAATGAATCGAGAATAGTCAGGACAGTCGGAACCTTGAGGCGCTTGCTGTGAAATATGAGATCGCTTTCTGTGGCGATACCAATCACCTTGTCGTCAGCGCTCACAACCGGCACACCACTGATACCTTGTTCAAGGAAGATTTCTGCCAACTCGCGAATCAAGGTTTCGGGCCGAACGGTGATCACGTCCTTGGTCATAATGTCACGCGCGGTTTTCATCATAGCCTCTCATTATGTTTCCAAGCACGGTAGGAAGCTCATCGGCTAAATCTGAGGCGGAAAATCCAGCACCTGTGCGTGTCTGCAGATCATCCCCACAGCAACCGTGCAGATAGACACCATAGCGGGAAGCATCGACGGGTTTCATACCCTGACAAATAAAAGATCCAACCAGACCGCTGAGCACGTCTCCCATTCCACCGGCTGCCATGGCTGGGTTGCCTGTTCGATTGAGCCAGACCATTTCCCCGCCGGTCGTCAGGCTTGCACTTCCCTTTAGTATTATAATCAGTTCCGAGTCAGGTGTCTTGAACTCATCGTAGCAGGATTGAAGGGCGGCACGCCTATCCGCCTGCACCTGTTTGGTGGTAACTCCTAAGAGGCGAGCCATTTCACCGGGATGCGGGGTGAGAATCCGTGGACCGGAAGGTGCACCAATATCTTTTTTTCGCCGGGCAAGAATGTTGAGGGCGTCAGCGTCAATTACCATGGGAATGGTCAGCTGCTCATAAAGAAAGAGGACGAGCTCGGCTGTTTCCCTCTGCTGACCGGTACCAGGACCGATCACCACACAGGTTTTGTCGGCAAGATGTTCCAGAATGGTCTCTCGATCGTCAATGGTGAGATAATCGGGACTCTTTACTACAACAGTCATGGCTTCGGCCAGCGCCGACTCATATATGAGATTGAGGCCAGATGGCGCACAGATGGATACCAGACCGCAGCCACTTCGAATGGCTCCCCTGGCGGCAAGCAGCGCTGCCCCCGTCTTACCAGGGGAGCCGCCAAGGATTAAAAGATGCCCATAATTTCCCTTATGGCTGTTCGCGGGCCTTTTTAGAGAGTTGCTTAATTCAAAGAGGTCGTGCTGATCGATAGCAGCGATGTTTACCTGAACTCGCCCTAGTACTTCCGGGGGAATTCCAATATCAATAACATTCAGGTCGCCGACATGTGGAAGATTGTCAGGCAGCACCTGGCCTACTTTTGCGTAACCATAGGTGGCGGTCGTCCAGGCTTTAATGCAGCAGCCCAATACGGTGCCGCTGTCCGAGCCAAGGCCCGATGGAGTATCCACCGCGATTACTGGGATACCTCTAACCCTGCTCAGTTCGTTAATGAGTTCGATGGCCTCTGCAAAGTGGCCTTCAACGGATCGGTCGAGCCCGGTGCCGAAAATCGAGTCAACCAGGGCACCTGGAGGGCCATGCGTAACCGAAAGGTGGTCAATGGTCTGAGATATTTCATGCAAACTGCTGGAACTCGAACAGATCAGGGTTTTCAAGCCGAGCTTTTCCACTATTGCCAGATTGGTTGCGCTGTCTCCTTTGAGTCGTTCAGGTTCGATTAAAAAGACAAGAAGAGGAACTGCATTTCCCTGATGAAGATGCCTTGCGATGACCAGTCCGTCACCACCATTGTTACCGGGGCCAATAAAAATAGGGAAGTGCTTGTTGGCAGCTGAGCCGAGGAGCCGTTCCATGAGATGTACGGTTCCTGCACCCGCATTTTCCATGAGTACAATGCCGGGGATCTTAAATTCATTGATGGCGCACTGGTCTATCTGTCTCATCTGCTCGGAATTTGGAAGTATCATCATCTGTCTCACTCCTCTATCCAGGTTGACGCTCTTCGGCCTGCTTATCCACCAGTATGGTTCTACAGAACATGCAGGGGTCGAAGCCTGCTTTCAAAGCGACCTCGCTGTCCTTGAACTCTACGGAACAGTCCTGACTATAGTAATAGTCACATTCAGGAAAATGAAAAATTCTCGTCCTCGCATTGCCACGCAGTATTTTTTTCTCAACAACTACCTCACCAAGGGTTTTTGCATCACGGTCGTCTTCTCTTCTGATAAATGCATATAATCTTTGAAACAGACTTATCACTGACCCAACAATTCTTTCCAGGAACTCCTGAACATAGGGCGACACCAGCGGTTTTTCGTGAGCAACTTTATTGATGGAAACCACAGCCATAATGCAAAACAGGGCGTTGGGCATCCACATGATCAGAGGCACCGGAAGAGCCCCTCCGGTAGCCAAATTCCTCGACATGGTGAACATGACATAGTAGGTGATGTAAAACATCAGGCCAAAAGGTACTCCGATTGCGCGTCTGCCTGGTCCGGCCTGCAGCCCGAGCGGCATGCCCAACAGGGAAAGAAAAAAACAGCCGACCGGCAGGACCAGTCTTTTGTGAAATTCTGTATGATAGGATCTGCCACTTGGCGTATCGAGCCCTTTTTCCCGGGCATTCTGCATGAGTTCCGACATGTTCATGGTGCCGCGTTTCTTGACGGCTGGTGACCTTGCCGGCAGTTTCAATGGAATTCTGATGACGTAGCGATCGAAAGAGATAGTTTGGGCAGTACGATCTTCGGGGATCTGCATGGTCCCGTTTTTGAAGATAAGTGTCACCACCATGGTTTCCATATCGGTTTCCATGGTGCCGAACCTGGCCATGGTAATCGCAGGAGTTGCCCTGTCGCGCATGTCCGAGACCCATACATTGTTCCAGATACCGGTATCCGGGTCGGTGTAATCGATATGCACCACCAGATCGCCGAGCGCTTCGGTGAATGTTCTCTCCCTTATCCCTTTATCTATTTTTTCTTTTGCAAGCTGGTACATCATGTGCTGCATCGCCGTATCGCCGGCGGGTATAAGTCTGATCGAGAAGTAGCCGGTTAAAAGAGAGATAACAAGAGAAATGGCTATGAGCGGGGGTAGAGCCTGATAGATGCCAATGCCACTGGCCTTGAAAGCGAGAATTTCAGTATCGTTGGCCAGTCTGGAAAACCCCACCGTGATACCCAGCATGGCGGCCATGGGGATCGAGTAGAGAAACATGTTGGGGAACAGGTATGAAAAAATCCTGATGAAATCGCCCAGGCTGATATCGAGTTCAAGGACAAGATTTAAAAACGGAATAAGCTTTATGAGGAAAAAGACTCCGTTCATGATCAGAAAACTGGCGAAAAATGGCGCCAGCATTTCTGTTGCCAAGTAGCTGTAGAACAGCAGCGGTAGTCTGTGCTTCATCTGCAAGACAGAGTTGGTTGGCGGTGATTTAGCAAGAGGTTCAGTAGTCACCGGTTTGAGTCGACGGAAAATTTCCGATTATTAGGCCGGTTTATTGAAAACGCGATTCCGTAAGCGGGTCTTCTATGGTGACATCAATCCAGTTTTGGTCCCACCATTCTTTGGGAGTGACGAAGACGCCATTGATCAGCATGGAGAAGTGAAGGTGATCACCGCCGGCCATACCAGTGGTGCCGGTCAGCCCGATGACGATGCCTCTGTTGACCTGGTCATTGGGCACCACATCGATCTGGCTGAGATGGGAATAGAGACTGAAAACCCCCTGACCGTGATCGATCATCACCATGTTGCCGTAGATGCCGAGATAGTCAGCGAAGATGACAATACCAGCCTCGGCGGCTTTCACTTCGGTCTTTCTGGTTGAAGCCAGGTCTATTCCGAGATGTACCTGGCGGTCGATTGGTTTGTCACCGTAATAGTAAGTTCGATGATCGGCGAAACCGGCTCTGGAACTGCCCGGCATGCGGTAAAATTTGCCCTCCCAAAGGCGCTGATTATGGGGCGACCCGCAGAGCTCTGAAATTTTATTGTTGTTTTTGATTCTAATTTCGTTGTTGGTATACAGGTATTTGTCGACCATAGTTCCGGCCATCTCCGGATAGTACTGCATGAACTCGGGTATTTTTTTGTCGAGAAATCCATCGGAGACGTTGATCCTGTCCTGGCGAAATTTTTTCTTTTTAAATACTACCGAAAAGGGAATCCGAGTTGTGTTACCGGCAGGGTCGGTGGCGACCACAAAGGAGGAGTCCAGACCGTTGGCAGAGTAGTGCAAGGCAAAGAAAGAGATGAAAGTGTCATCCCTGCCGTCACCAACCAGGAAGCCGGGATGAAACCGGTCATTTATTTGCACGCCGCTGGTTATCTCAGGATCGGTTAACCGATAGATGGCAATACCGGTGCCCCCTGGATTGATATACTGTTCGCTGTGTAGAACAGACACTTTCGGTGGTGTGGTGTCTATGGACAGCTCCTTGGAGATCGAGGTTCTGTTCCCCTTTATCAGACCCCGGAGTGAATAATCATAGGCTTCCAGGACAATCTGGGCAGGACCGTCTTTGAAACCTGATTCGGCGGGATTGAAAGGTATCTTTACCATTTTCTGGGGCTCACCGACCACGCCGGTGACCCCCTTTCTGGGAAATTGCTCGAGGTAGAGTTCTTTAACAACTTCTCCCTGCGAAATTTTAACTCGGAGCTGCCTTAAGCCGCTTTTGTTGTCGGCTGCGCTGATTTCCACCAAGCTGTTTTTACCAAGGTAGGTTAATGGAGAGTCAAGAGCGAGATTGGGTTTTTCCCCCTCGAAAAAAAGGAAAAAGACGACAGCCCCGCAGCCGGTTAGCAAAAGAAAGAAAAAGATTAGAAAAG
The DNA here is from genome assembly GCA_013042475.1 of Desulfofustis sp. GTDB lineage: Bacteria > Desulfobacterota > Desulfobulbia > Desulfobulbales > Desulfocapsaceae > JABDQA01. The sequence goes on along the minus strand of JABDQA010000210.1, from coordinate 6,721 downwards.
TTGATTTTGATCTGCTTTTAGAGTGTCTCAATCTTGACATGGTGAATTTTCCAGGGAATGGCAGCTAACTCTGCCAGATTATTTCATATTTTTCAATATGCAGATCTTTTGCCGGAGCGATGATCAAACGCTTTCGAATATCATTTTCCAACTGATTGACGGTCAGTTCCTCTTCCTTGAGGAGCATATCGGCGATCCGGGGATTGACTCTGACGGTAACTGCTGATCCGTCTGCTCGGTCTGAATTTCGGCTGATCTTGCGAAAAATCTCATAACAGATGGTACGCCTTGATTTCAGCACGCCTTCACCTGCACAGTAGTAACAGGGTTCGCACATCATCTGGTTGAGGTTTTCACTGTGACGTTTCCTGGTCATCTGTACCAGGCCGAATTCAGATAGCTTGAGGATGTTGATCCGGCTCTTATCTCTTTTCACCGCCTCTTTAAAGGTGTTGAACAACTCTTCCCGGTGCAGTTCGTCATCCATGTCGATGAAGTCGATAATAATGATACCGCCAATATCTCTGAGCCGCAGCTGGTAGGCAATTTCCTTGGCCGCCTCCATATTGGTCTTGAATATCGTTTCGTTAAGATCGTTCTTGCCAACGAACCGCCCGGTATTTACATCGATTACCGTAAGGGCCTCGGTATTCTCAATAATGATGTAGCCCCCGGAGCGCAGCCAGACTTTTTTCTCCAGCGCCTTGTTGATTTCCACGTCGATACCATAGGCCTCAAAAAGCGGTAACTCGCCCCTGTACAGGGAGATTTTATTCTTGAGCTTGGGGGTGAAGGTATTGACGAAATTCATTAGTAAATCGTAGGACTTTTCATTGTCGATTATGAGATAATCGACGTCGCTGGTAAATAAATCCCGGACCGAACGCAGCGTAATATCAAGATCTTCATAAATCAGCGAAGGGACCCTGGCGGAGGATGCTCTACCCCTGATTTCATCCCAAAGAAGCATCAGAAAGTCCATATCCGCTTTTATATCATCTTCCGGGGCACGCTCGGCCACTGTTCTGACAATAAACCCAACGTCGTCTGGCCGTAGTTCGTCGATCATGGCCCGCAATTCATTCCTGGACTCTTCATCTTCGATTTTTCGTGAGATACCGATATGGTCGGTCTGGGGGAGGAAAACCAGATTTCTTCCGGGCAAGGTTATCTGGCAGGTAAGGCGGGCGCCTTTGGTGCCGATGGGATCCTTGCTGATCTGGGCCATTACTTCCTGGCCCTCGCTGATTAAGTCCTCGATTTTAAGACCGTGGGCACTGGGTTTCTCCAGCTGCTCAGCTGAAGTTGGCGTGGGGTGGACTTCCGCTCCAACCAATTCAGCGGCAAGCTGTTCTCTCTGGGAGGCGGGTACGTAGATATCATCCACGTAAAGGAAACCGGTTCTCTCAAGCCCGATATCGACAAAAGCGGCCTGCATTCCGGGCAGAACCCGAACCACGCGACCAATGTAAATATTGCCCATCAACCCCTTTTCAGTGGGTCGTTGCAGATGAAATTCGGTCAGGTTACCATTTTCAACAAGAGCAATTCTAACCTCGTATCTTCTCGAGTTTATGAGTATTTCAGTAGTCATCTATATCAAATCTGCTTCTATCCTCACTCTTTCGGGTTTCAGCCGTACCATCAGAGGAAGGCAGCATCCTCTGCCCGGAAATCGAGGATCAATCACGAAATCATTTGGCGAGTAAGTCTACCAATATACCGCAGATGTCTGTATAATTGCCACCTTTCCTTGGGTAATTTGAAAAATTGAACAGATCCACCTCGATGAGCGATATCTCGGTAATCATACCCACTTACAACAGATCGAAAAGATTAATTAAAGCACTCGAATCCGTTGCCCGGCAGCGTTTGTTGCCGACTGAGGTAATCGTCATAGATGATGGGTCAACAGATGAAACGCGTCAACTTGTCAACTCGTTCAGCAACCTCAGTCCACTGAATCTTCACTACCATTACCAGTCAAACCGAGGTCCGGCCGCCGCGAGAAATAGAGGAATAGAAATAGCTTCGGGAGACTATCTGGCTTTTCTCGATTCAGATGATGAGTGGCGCAGGGATAAACTCGCGAATCAATACGAGGTGTTGTATGCCAATCCCCACTACTTTGTTTCTCACACGCAGGAGCGCTGGTTTAAAAACGGCACCCATCTTAATCAGAAAAAATATCATTATCCACGTCATGGAGATATCTTTAGCCAGGCATTAAAACTATGTTGCGTAGGCATGTCGACGGTAATGACCCGAAGAGAACTCTTTGACCGGTATGGGCTATTTGACCAAACACTGCGCTGCTGTGAAGATTACGATTTGTGGCTAAGGGTTGCTGCCTTCGAAATGTTTTTCCTTGTTGAGCAGCAGTTGACCATCAAGCATGGGGGAAGACCGGATCAGGTTTCAAACTATTTCCGGGTGGGAATGGACCGCTTCAGGATTCAGGCACTGGCCAAGCTGGTCAGAGATACCTCGGTGCCGCAAGATAGGCGCGATGCGGCTTGCCAGGAATTGATTCACCGCTGCACCGTCTATGGATTGGGATGTGCAAAACATCGGAAGCAGTCAGAGGCATCATTTTATCTTGAGTTGGCAGAGCACTGCAGAACTCATCTCGAGCACCAAATCCAAGGGGAAAAAGAATGACACTCGATTGGCGGGATCCGTCCATCCACCTCAAACAAATCTATCTGGAAAAAAGCTGTGTTGGCAATCCCTATGGAGAAGAGATTATCGCTCGAGCAAATCTGCCGGTCAAGACAGTTACCGAGCAAGATTTGAAGTCGCTTGTGAGTGGTGAATATCCGGCGAATCTCAGGGAAGGTAAAAAATCACTTCTGCTCTGCAGGAATCAGGGTGAGTTTCTCAAAGATTGTCCAGGAACCAGAGAATACCGGTGCTGCGATTACCGTGTGCTCAACGTCGGTCTCGGCTGTCCGATGGACTGCGTTTATTGTATCCTGCAGGCCTATCTCAATACACCCTACATGAGTTTTTTTCTTAACGTTGGGGAGTTATTCAGCGAATTGTCCGCCAAATTGAACGACCACCCGGTACGCGTGATGCGCATAGGAACGGGAGAATTTACAGATTCAATGGCTCTGGACAGGATTACCGGCCTTTCCACTCGACTGGTCAATTTCTTTGGTCAGCAGAAAAAAGGTGTGCTGGAATTGAAGACCAAGAGCGGTGCAATTGATAACCTTCAGCACCTCCAGCATAATGGCAGAACAATCGTGGCCTGGTCGCTCAACAGTGAAGATATAATCACCAAGCAGGAAATTCGTGCGGCTACCCTCGAGCAACGGCTCAACGCGGCAGCAAGATGCGTCGTGTGGGGGTATGATTGTGCATTTCACTTCGATCCGATCATTTCTTATCCAGGCTGGGAAAAAGGATACAGAAAAGTAATAGACCAGTTGTTTGAGAAAATTCCTGCTGAGCGTATCGTCTGGATCTCGCTTGGTGGGTTTCGTTACCTGCCGTCTCTGAAAAATATCGCCTCAGATAGATTTCCCCAGACCAGGATTTTTGCCCATGAATTCATCGACGGGTTAGACAATAAAAAACGATATTTCAGGAAAATAAGAACAACACTTTATAAAGTAATTTATAATGAGCTTAGGACCCGATGTGCACCCGATACCTGCATCTACTTTTGCATGGAGAGTGATGAAATATGGCAGGAAGTCATGGGATTTTTACCAGCAGAAAAGGGTGGTGTGGGCGCTATGCTGGACCAGGCGGTGAAGCTGAGATGAAATTGTCAGAGTAGCGGTTTATTAATTCAAGAGACCATTTGAATTCAATATTGTTCTTTATCCAATTTTTCGTATAGTCTAGGCACTACATTTGTCCAGGCAATATATTCCACCTTTCACTCAGGAGACTACAGATGATAAATAAAGCGATAATTATCGGCAACCTCGGCGCTGACCCGGAGATTCGATACACCCAGAGCGGTAGTCAGGTTGCAACCTTCAATGTCGCAACCACCGAAAGGTGGCGGGACCAGAGCGGGACCATGCAGGAATCAACCGAATGGCATCGTATCGTGGCCTGGCAGCGACTTGCCGAGATATGCGGTGAATATCTGCACAAAGGTTCCCGGGTATACATTGAGGGCAGGATCCAGACACGGAAATGGCAGGATCAAAGCGGAAACGATCGTTACACCACTGAAATTGTTGCCCGGGAAATGAAGATGCTGGATCGTCGGGAGAGCGGCACCGGCGGGACGGGATCACAGGACTCCGGTACATCAGAACCTCCTCCTTATGGCAGCTCCATGGGTGAAGACGTGCCATTCTAGCAGCTCGGACAGGAAGGGTTCACAATCTGAGCAATATCCGGGCTGCCGGCCTTGCGATGTTGTTGTTAACCTTCTCTATCCTATCAAGGTTTTTTAGGGCCTTTTTGGCAACCTACATTTACTGTCAGTTGATCCGCAGACCGCGCTTGACTGAGGGTCTATCAATCCCTATTATGCTGCCATAAAAGTTCGATGGCGGTGGGGACCGTCACGACGACTCATGTTGCTAATAGAATGGATTATTACAAAATTCTGGGGGTTGGGAAAAACGCCGATTCCGACGAAATTAAAAAGGCATACAGGAAATTAGCGTTAAAGTACCATCCGGACAAGAACAGCGGCAATAAGGAGTACGAGGCCAAGTTCAAGGAGATGAGCGAGGCCTATGCCGTGTTATCCGATCCGGAGAAACGCAAGCAGTACGATACCTACGGGTCTGCTGGTTTTCATCAGAGATATTCCCGTGAGGACATTTTCCGGGGGTTCGATATCAACGAGATATTGCGTCAATTCGGCTTTGGAACTTCAGGTTTTTCTTCTTCTAATTTCAGATCGCACATGGGAGGCGGTTCAGCCCATCATAACTTCAATTCATTTTTTACCCAGAATTCAGCTGGCACGGGAACATGCGGTGGAGGTTGCAGCCAGCCAGTTAAGGGCCAGGACCTGACCTATCAGTTGACCGTGTCTCTGGAAGACGTCCTCAACGGTGCTGACAGACAGTTAACGCTGAGAAAAAACGGCAAGACAGAAAATGTTTCTGTAAAAATTCCCAGGGGAATCGAGGAAGGAAAACGTCTTCGCTTGAAAGGGAAGGGGGGCGAGGCGCCCATGGGAGGAATTCCCGGGGACCTTTACCTCAAGGTTCAGCTTGAGCCTCATAAGCTCTATGAGCGCCAGGGGGAGGACCTCATCCTCACCAAACACATTTCCTACAGCGATGTATGCCTCGGGGTAAAAATTGAAGTGGAATCATTGGACGGAAGAAAATTCGTGGTCAATGTGCCGTCCGGTACCAATGGTGATTCAAGGCTTCGCATTAAAGGCCAGGGGTTGCCGAGCGGACCCATTGGCGAGCGCGGGGATCTTTTTGTAAAGATCGGCGTCAAGGTCCCGAAAGAGCTCACCGAACAGCAGAAGGACCTGATTGAGTCGCTAAAACAAGCCGGACTCTAGCAGATTGGCGGCAGAAGGGAAAGGGGAGTGTCTGATCAGACACTCCCCTTTTTTTCGTTTTTCCAGAACGCATGGGGGGAGCATTTACCTCGCACCCATCATCTAAATGTCCAGAAACGGAAGGTGAACTATGATCAACCGAGCATTGGGTGCACTAATCGGTCTCCAACTATTCTTCTATTCCAGTCAGCCTCTCTTGGCGGCACACGGCCTGGCCATTGACGGCAACCTGAAATATCCTTTTGGCTTTGAACAGTTCAACTACGTCTCAGACAAGGCTGAAAAAGGAGGAGATTTGACACTTCACGCGGTCGGCAGCTTCGACAAGATGAACCCTTTTACTCTCAAGGGGAGCGCGCCAGAAGGCCTTCAGAATCTGGTATTCGAAACCCTGACTGAGTCGTCCCTTGATGAACCTTTCGCCCAGTATGGGTTATTGGCAAAAGATATAATGGTAGCCGAAGACGGCTTGTCTGTTACTTTTGTGCTGCATGAAGAGGCACGGTTTGCAGACGGCTCTGAGGTTACTGCAGAAGACGTAAAATTCAGTGTCAACATGATGAAAAGCGACCTGGTCCATCCACTCTACCCTTACTACTACGCCGATATAACGGATGCAGAAATAAAGGATAAATACACGGTCACACTCAATTTCAAACAGAGGAACAGGGAGCTGCCATTGATCGCCGGACAAATTCCGGTGATGTCAAAAGCGTTTTACGAGCAGCAGGGATTTGACAATCGGGAACTGCTGCCGCCACTGGGGTCAGGGCCTTATCGGGTGAAATCTTTCAAGCAGGGCCGCTACATAACATACGAACGTAATCCCGAATACTGGGCGCGCGAACATCCGGTGCGAAAGCACATGTATAATTTCGATACCATCACTTACAAATATTACAAAGATCGCTCGGTTGCCGTGGAAGCTTTCAAGGCAGGTGAATTTGATCTGATGCTGGTCAATGTCGCAAAGCAGTGGGTAAGAGACATTGCCGGGCCAAAGGTGGAATCGGGCGCGATTATCAAACAGAAATTCCCCCACAGAAACAATGCCGGTATGCAGGGGTTTGTGATGAACACCAGACGGCCGGTGTTCAGAGACAAGGCGGTGCGCCAGGCGATCGGTCTGGCCTTTGATTTTGAGTGGACCAACAAAACTCTGTTTTATGATCAATATGAGAGATCGGATTCCTATTTTTCCAATTCCTATCTTGCCGC
>JABDQA010000204.1 GCA_013042475.1 Desulfofustis sp. | reverse complement strand
AATCATCGCCTTCTTCCTGGCCTTTTTGCTGGCCTACACGCTGACCACCCCATTCTACAGTTTCCTGAGCAACAGCGCCGAGAAGATATTCTGGGGCAAGGAATTTCAGGAGGACGATGGGTTCACCATGGCGGGCATTGCCAAAGACCTTTTCGAAGGGGCGAAAATAGCCCTTTTCGGCCTCCTGATCACCGCTGTCGCCCTGGCCGTCGGTTTCGTTCCAATCGTGGGTCAGCTCGCGGTGTTTCTGATCTATACCTATTACTCGGCCTTGATGTTCGTCGATTATCCAGCTTCACGAAGGCGCTGGGGCCTGAGCAGGAAGTTATCGTGGCTCCGTCACTACAGCGGTCACACCTTCCGTCTCGGACTGATTCCGGCTGCTGTTTCGATGATCCCGCTGTTAAACGTTTTTCTGCTTGCCTTTATCTTTCCTCTGTTCACCGTACATGCAGCACTCAATTTCTCAGCGGTCGAAGCCTCCCGTCCCAGAGCTCGTTGAAAGAAATCGCCGGCTAGATAAATTTCCATCCGGAAACAGATAATTTTGTCTCAAGATCAAGGCGTGCGAGAAATTTTACCGCAGCCATATATCAAATATGTCGAGGATAAAATTTTGAGCACAACGAAGAGATTGGACTAAATGATCGTTTCCTGGCCGCACCCGGATGGAAATTAGACGAGTTCAGCCATAACCTGATTGGCAAATCGCCTGCCCGTCTCGGTCAGAACAAGATGAACTCCGTCATATAGAATAAGTCCACGGTCGACGAGGTCATCAAGACTAGCGCCATATACTTCTCGTAAGTCTAAACCATAACGCCTCTCCAACCGTGATTCGGAAATCCCGCTATTGAGGCGCAGCCCCATCACCACTGTCTCTTTATAGGAATCGATCGTAGAGAGCGCTTCTTTTTCGACTATCAGTTCCCCTCCCTGTTCGACGGCCTGACAATAGTCCAGCGGATCTGCCACCCGTTTATCCCGGACCCCTCCCACGAAACTCACCGCCCCGGCTCCATAGCCCATATATTCACCATTGCGCCAATAATTGAGGTTGTGTCTGCACTCGTAGCCGGGTTGGGCGAAATTGGATATCTCATACTGCTGCAGGCCCGCATGCGCGGACAATTTACGGGTAATTTTATCCATCTCGACCACTAAATCTTCCGCTGGCATAAGCAGGTCGCCTTCCTCAACCATTCTGTGAAAAGGCGTATCTTCTTCGATGGAGAGCTGGTAGGCGGACAGATGGCGGGGCCCCAACTCCAAGGCCCCCTGCAGTGTTTCATGCCAGCTTTTAGCGCTCTGCCCGGGCAGGCCGTACATTAGATCGATACTCAGATTCTTAAACCCAGCCCGACCGGCTTCGATGACTGCCTTCTTTGCCATGGCGCCATCGTGGACCCGTCCCACAGTGTTCAATTCATTATCATGCAGGCTCTGGATACCGATGGACAAACGGTTGAACCCCTCCCCTCGCAGCACACTCAGGATCTGGTAGTCGACACTCTCCGGATTAGCTTCAATGCTCACTTCCGCATCTGCATCGAATCCGTATTTCTCTCTACAGGCCCCGAGCAATGCAGCAAGGTCTTCGAAGTTGAGCACTGTCGGGGTACCGCCGCCCACAAATATGGTCTCGAGTGGTCCTTCGAGCTCAGGACCAGTTGAAATTTCAGTGCTCAGCGCCCGTCTGTACCTGGGATGCAGCGAATCAAAATCAGCATAAGAGTTGAACGAACAATAACTGCATTTTTTCCGGCAAAAGGGGATATGCAGATAGAGGCAGTTCATCTGTCCGGTGATCTGGTAACCGAGGCGCACCAATCAGCTATCTGGTCGATGATCCCGGCGTCGGCAAAACTGAAATGTCCATCCCCGATGATAAGATGATCGAGCAGCCTGATATGCATCATCGAACAGGCAAGATATAGCTGTTTCGTCAGCTGGTGATCTTGCTTTGACGGGTTCAGCACCCCCGAGGGATGGTTATGGGCAACGATCAGCGCTGAGGCATTATGACTAAGGGCTTTTTTGATGATTTCCCTGGGATAGACCGTGTTGACAGTCACCGTGCCCTCTGCCGCCTTTTCCGAATCGATGATGGCAAGTGCCGCATCGAGATAGATGACGGTAAAAACTTCGACCTGAAGGCCTCGCAGCGAGTGGCTCAAATAGTCGATCACTTGAGCCGATGATTGCAGGTAATGACGGGTTCTAAGCCGCTGTCTAAGATAATGCTCTGCCGTTGATTTGACAAACCCGAGGGCAAAACTTGATTTGGGCCCAATCCCTTCGACGGAGAGCAGTGCCTGATGGGTGGCATCCAATACCCCTGGAAATGTCTCGAAGCGCTTCAGCAAGGTCTGAGCCTGTTCTTTGCAATCCTTTCGGGGCGTACCGAAACTGAGCAGAACTTCGAGTATCTCTGTGTCGCTGAAACCACGCAGCCCGCTATCAAGAAAGCGCTGGCGCAACCGGTTCCGTCGTCCACTTCCCCTGTTCTGCCACTGCGCTTTGTCCATTTAAACCCGGATCAGCCCGACAACTCCTGGTTGAAGAGCTGGTTGGCAAGCTTGGGATTGGCCTTGCCTTTGGTTTTCTGCATGAGCTGACCGATGAAGAAGCCCATGACTTTGGTCTTGCCGCCGCGGAACTCCTCCGCTTGTGTCGGGTTCTGCTCGATTATTTCCCGCACCAGAGCGAGCAATTCTGATTCATCTGAGACCTGGACCAGATTCTTATCTTTGACGATTTGCTCCGGATCCTTGCCGCTCTCCAGCATGTCGTTGAATACCGTTTTGGCGATTTTACCGCTTATGATCCCCTCCTCAACCATGTTCAGGAGCGAACCAAGCTGATTGGGCAGCACTAGACATTGGTCGATTTCCGCACCTTTTAGTTCCCGGAGCAGCTCGGTCATCATCCAGTTGGAGACTTTCTTGGGTTGCGGGCACACCTCCACCGCCGCCTCAAAATAATCGGCTAATTCTTTTGACTCGGTCAAAATGATGGCATCATAATCGGGGAGGCTGAACTCATCGATGAAACGCTGGCGCTTCTGATCCGGTAATTCCGGCAGCCCCTCTCTGATCTCTTCGATCCACTGCTCGTCGATTTCCACCGGTATCAGGTCCGGGCAGGGAAAATAGCGGTAATCGTGGGCATCTTCTTTACCGCGCATCGGCTCCGTTTTGCCGGTGTCGGGGTTCCACAATAGAGTCTGCTGAATGACCTTGTCCTTCTCCAGCAGCAGATCCCGCTGGCGACGCACCTCAAATTCGAGGGCTGCCTGCACGTTTCTGAAGGAGTTCATATTCTTCAGTTC
>JABDQA010000032.1 GCA_013042475.1 Desulfofustis sp. | reverse complement strand
CTTGAACCCTCGCGGAGAATCGAAGTTTTCGTCGGTAAACTCGGCAGGAAGAATGATCCCGTTCTTTCTTAAGAGGCCGACCTCTTCTTTTTTTCTCTCTACTATCCTGTCAAGAATCATTGCAGTGCATTAAATCAAATAATTCGTTTCCCTACTCGAAACCTTGAGAATATGAAACGAGCGACTCCAGCGTGTTGACAGCTTTACCGGAGTCGATACAATCAGCAGCCAGGGCAATGCCTCCGCCTATATCTTTAGCCTTTCCAGCGGCCATCAATGCTGCGCCGGCATTGAGGAGCACCATCTCTCTTTTTGGTCCGAGCTCGCCGCTTAAGATATCTTTCATCATCCGTGCCGAGCCGGCCGCGTCACTACCTCCCTGGAGATCCTCTATCGCAGCCCGGGTCAAGCCGAACTCCTCAGGTGTTATCTGGTAGGAAGACACCCTACCCTCCTTGAAATCGGCCACGGAAGTGGTGCCTGTCACGGTAAGCTCGTCAAGGTTGCCTTCTCCATGCACCACCAGGGCGCGACGTGCACCTAATTTGCCAAGTACTTCGGCCAGCGGAACGATCAGCTTTTCCGAGAATACGCCCACCACCTGAACATTGGCTCCAGCGGGATTGGTGAGCGGACCCAGGATATTGAATACCGTCCGTATACCAATCTCCCGCCGTGGTCCAATGGCATATTTCATGGCGCCATGTAAAGCTGGCGCAAACAGGAACCCGATTGTGCAGTTTCGGATGCACTCACTCACCTGGTGAGGGCTCAGATCGAGATTAACTCCGGCTGCCTCAAGGACGTCGGCAGAGCCGCAGGAGCTGGACACCGCCCGGTTGCCATGCTTGGCCACTGTTACCCCGCAGCCGGCAACCACGAAAGCCGAGGTAGTTGAGACATTGAATGTTCCAGAACCATCTCCCCCTGTACCGCAGGTATCGATCACTACACCGCCAGCCCCGATATCGACACCGGTCTCAATCGGGGTCGCTTTTTCCCGCATTACCCTGACGGCGCCGGTGATCTCATCCACCGTCTCCCCTTTCATGCGCAAGCCGGTCAGAAAAGCGGCGATCATCACCTCACTCACCTCGCCATTCATGATCGAGCTGATCACTTCGTACATCTGGGTTTCGGTGAGATTTTTTTGTTCTACTATGTGCTTGAATGCGTCTCTGATATCCATGGCGGTTTCTCAAATAAGGTTTACCAATCAGAGCATTGACGGGTAATCTTCTGACATGAAATTTCTCATCAGCTGTTTACCTGCCGGGGTCATGATCGACTCCGGATGAAATTGTACTCCTTCCACAGGCAACCCGTCATGCCGCAGCCCCATCAGTTCCTTTTGATCGGTCCAGGCAGTGATTTGTAAATTTTGGGGAAGATTCTCCTCTTTTACGACCAGGCTGTGATAACGCATACCCTCGAAGGGATTGGGCAGACCGGTGAAGACACCTTTGCCGTCATGGTGTATCGGGCTGGTTTTACCATGCATGATTCTACCTGCCCGGATAACTTCACCGCCGTATGCTTCGCCGATGGACTGATGCCCCAGGCAGACCCCCAGGACCGGTAACTTGGGACCAAAGGCTTTAATTACCGAAACGGAAATACCTGCTTCTTTCGGGGTACAGGGGCCTGGAGATACAAGAATCCGCCTGGGTTGGAGTTGCTCCAGCTCTTCGATGGTGATCTTGTCGTTGCGGAAAACCTTCATTTCTTCAGGCCGCCCATCCTCACGACAAATATCAGCTATGGTCTGTACAATGTTGTAGGTAAATGAGTCGTAGTTATCGATAATGACAATCATTGACTAAAACCTCTTTTCAGCCAGTTCTGCGGCGCGGCGCAGTCCCATCGACTTGCTGACCGTTTCTTCAAATTCCCTTAGGGGATCGGAATCGGCTACAATGCCGGCTCCGGCCTGAATCCAGAGATCCTGACCTTGTATGACGAAGGTGCGGATAGTGATGCAAAAATCCATATTTCCCGAAAAGCCAAAATAGCCGACCGAGCCTGCGTAGGGACCGCGTCGTCCAGGCTCCAGTTCTTCGATAATCTCCATTGCTCTTATTTTCGGGGCACCACTGACCGTGCCGGCAGGAAAACAAGCCTCCACGACATCGAACATATCTTTGTCTTTGTCAATGACGCCGTGCACCCCCGAAACAATATGCATCACGTGACTGTACCTTTCGATGACGAGAAGATCCCGCACTTCGACACTGCCCCCTCTGGCGATGCGGCCGACATCATTGCGGCCAAGATCGACCAGCATCAGGTGTTCTGCCCTCTCTTTAGGATCGGCCAGCAGTTCCTTTTCCAGAGCCAGATCCTCTTCCACTGTTCGCCCTCGCGGCCGGGTTCCGGCGATTGGCCGCAGTTCGACCTTTTCTCCTTCTTTACGGACCAAAATTTCAGGCGATGATCCGATCTGAATCAGATCACCCAGCTTCAGGTAAAACAGATACGGGCTTGGATTGATGTGGCGCAGGGCACGATAAATTGAATGGGGCGGGAGCGTGGTCGTCGTATGAAAACGCTGGGAAAGCACCACCTGGAATATATCCCCGGCCAGAATATACTCCCTGGCCTGTTTAACCATGTCGTGATATTGTTCAGGCTCCATGTTGGAGGTGAACGTACACCCTTCCGAGCAGCCGCTGCCAGCTTTTGTGAAAAAGTCATTGGGAACCGGTTTACCGATGAGCTCGGTAACCTCATCAAGCGATTCACGTGCCAGCTGATAATGCTGTTCCAGGGACATGCTCTCACTGGTATCGACCCAGTGAACGATGGTGACCTTCTGCTCGAGGCTGTCATGGACCAGCACCGTGCCTGGAATCATGAAAGATGAATCGGGAAAATCGAGCGCTTCGTGGTCATCGGGCAGTTCTTCCATGAATCTAACCATGTCATAGCCAAGAAAACCCACTGCACCGCCGCAGAATCTGGGTAATTCAGGATCGTCGAACGCATTCATTTCTCCGACAAGCTGTCGCAGTGCGGCCAGTGGATCAGAGTCGAATTTCCGGGGGCGTGATATTCCGTTATCATATGAAATGATCTCTATCGACTCACCTTTCGACTCGAACGTCACAAGAGGCCGGAAACCGATAAACGAATAGCGACCCCATTTCTCGCCTCCTTCCATGCTCTCGAACAAAAACACATGCTCGCGATTCTGATTGATTTTAAAGAACAAAGTCAGCGGAGTGTCCAGATCGGCAATCAGAGAGGTGGATACTGGCACCAGCCGGGCGCTTTCAGCGCGTCTGCAGAACTCTTCAAACTCTTTCTTTTCAGTGGGAGTAATCATGGCTGGCCAAAATCGGGGTTTTTGTCAAGGGTAATGGAACAAGGAACATACCATAAATAGTTTCCATCCGGTAACGGCTATTTTGTCCAATATCTTCGTTATGCTCGAAATTTTATCCTCGGAATATTTAATATATGCCTGTGGTAAAATTTCTCGCACGCCTCGATCCTAAACCAAAATTTCTCGTTTCCGGATGGAAACTTAATAGTAAATAATTCACCAGAAACACATGCAAAGTCGTAAAATGAAAAAGCCGCACGATCATAAGATCAAGCGGCTCTTAAAATGGATCCGGTGGGCTGGGGACCGGTCCCCTTAAACAAATCTAATCAGGCTTCCAGCTGATTTACCCGTTTGGTAAGCCTGGAAATTTTTCTCGAAGCATTTTTTTTGTGGATAGTTCCCTTCGAGGCAGTTTTGGCAATAACCGGCACGGCAGTGGCAAGTGCGGTCTTTGCTTCCTCTACATTACCACTGTCGATGGCCTCGTTCAAATTCTTGATTGCCGTTTTCATTTTTGAACGGTTGGCCCTGTTGCGCTGGCGCCTCACCTGGGCCTGACGATTTCTTTTCTCCGCAGATTTATGATTAGCCAC
>JABDQA010000031.1 GCA_013042475.1 Desulfofustis sp. | reverse complement strand
GGCCGATCCTCGTTGAGGTGCAGGCACTTGTCAGTCCGACCAATTTAGGTACGGCCAGGAGAACGGCAATCGGTGCCGATCCCCAGCGTCTGTCTCTGCTCTGTGCGATACTCGAGAAAAAGGCTGGAATGGATCTTTACGGCCATGATATCTTTTTAAATATTGCAGGCGGGATTCGCATCGACGAACCAGCTCTCGACCTCGGCGTGATCTGCGCCTTGAGCTCATCGATGCTCGATAAACCTGTACCGCCTGACACGGCGGTCTGCGGCGAAGTAGGATTGGCGGGAGAAATACGTGCAGTAGCCAATATAGAACTCAGAATTCGTGAAGCGGAGCGGCTTGGGTTTTCTCGCATCATCGTACCCAAGACAAACTTCGACAGGTTTAAAACGCAGACCCGGATCGACAGGGTGGGGGTTGCCTCGATTCACGAATTTTTAGAAAATCTGAATAGTTAAGGGGGAAACCATGGACTTCAAGGATCTGATTGTCAGGAGTTGGCAGAATACCCTGAACCACATCGGACCGCTGCTGCTGATCACTTTAGTGCAACTCGTTCTGATCATTGTGACGCTTGGCATTTTGGCGCCGGTCACGACGGCTGGCTATGTAGACTCACTGTTGCAGGTAGTCAGGGATGACCGAAAACCGGAGGTGAGGGATCTATTCTCCCAGATGCGGCTGTTTTTTCCGCTTTTTCTACTTTCTATCCTGGTTGCAGTGGTGGCTTTTATCGGTTTCTCTCTTCTGGTGTTGCCAGGTTTTGCGGTGCTTGCCTTCATCGCCTTTGCGGCATTTTACCTGCTGCCCTACATGGTCGATCAGAAACTCGGCCTGTTCGACGCCCTGAAGGCATCATGGCAGGCAGCTATGCAGGAACCCGTGAGCGAGCACATTATCGTGGTCATCATCTATGTGGCCATCATGTCGCTGGGCTCTTCGCTCTGGTTCGCATTTCTGATTACCCAGCCGATGGCCACCTTCATCATGGTTGAGGCATATCATCAGCGGGTATTGGGCAATCGGAGCGGGGGACAGACAGATCCGGATGACATCGATGTGCCACCCGCTTCACAAGACGACCCGGCTCAATAAATTCCACCTGGAGAGGGAGTAATGGACACGGAACATCATCATGAAGAAGACCACAGCGCCAGTTTCACCGTGGGTATTATTTTCATTGCCGTAATGCTAATAATTGCTCTGATCGGTCTGATGAACTAGTTTCCATCCGAAAACAATCTTTTCGCCCGATCTCTTTGTTATGCTCAAAATTTTATCCTCGCAATATCAAGTATATGCCTGTGGTAAAATTTTCCGCATGCCTCGATCTCGAACGAAAATCCAAGTTTTAGGATGAAAACGAACCGGGTCCTACCGGCTTAAATTTTGTTTTCAAGGATAGTCCTTTTAGGGCAGCCTGATAAATAGCCTTTGATTGCGAGATTTGTCCGCATTCGGAAATGGCTTCTCTATCGGTTGCCAATTTCTATTTCAGTAATACATCTTTCTGAGAGAAATCTAACTTATATGGATGTGAACATATAGAATTTAAAGGAGAGTATCATGGCAGATGAACCAACCATTATCACAGAGGAAGGAGGGCTGGAACTGGAACAGGAGCAGGATACGCAAGAGGAACAGAAGCTGCTTCCGGCACAGGATGTGCTGCCCGAATCGTTGTTGATTATCCCGCTCTACGATCGACCCATGTTTCCCAAAATGATGGGGCCGATCATGGTGGAAGATCCGAGAATACAGCAGATGATCCTGCAGGCCCAGGAAAAGGGGCTGGTTATTTACCTGGGACTGCTGCTGGTGAAACAATCTAAAGGCGGCGTTAGCCATGCACCACAGTCCATAGAGGATTTCTATCCGATTGGTGTAGCCGCCAAAGTGGTGCAGATTTCCCCTCCAACCCAGGAACAGCCGCTGCAACTGGTCGCCCAGGCCCAGGAACGGTTCGAAGTTAAACAACTGACCCGGCAGCAACCGGTTTTCAAAGCGTTGGTGAAATATCTCCCCGAGGAGAAGGGGGATTCGGGCGATGAGCTCAAGGCCTATTCGGTGGCTATCATTGACTGTATCAAAGAACTGGTGACGCTCAATCCGCTGTTCAAAGAAGGGCTCGGGCTTCTGCTCGACCGAATCAACGTCAGTGATCCCAGTGCCTTGGCAGATTTTGCCGCCTCGATGACCACCTCATCGGGGGCCGATCTACAGGAGATTCTTGAGACCACCTCGATACAGAAACGTCTGGAGCGGGTATTGATCCTGCTAAAAAATGAAATTGAGATCTCCAAGCTCAAGGCCGATATCTCTAAACGCATCGAAGATCGTCTTTCCAAACAGCAGCGCGAATTCTTCCTCAAGCAGCAACTCAAGGAAATTAAACAGGAGCTGGGTATCGCCAAGGATGACACAGAAAGCGAAGTCGAAAAATTTGAAAAACGGCTGACAAAACTCACCCCCTCGCCCGAGGCCAAGGAGCGCATAGACGAAGAACTCGAGAAGCTCAAGCTTCTCGAACCTTCATCCGCTGAGTTCAACGTCACCCGGGCCTACCTGGACTGGCTCACAGTATTGCCCTGGGGGGTCTATACCGAAGACAATTACGATATTGCCAAGGCCGAGAGGATTCTGAATCGCGACCATTATGGACTCGAGGAAGTCAAGGAGCGCATTCTGGAACTAATCTCTGTGGGCATTGTCAAAGGCGATCTGTCAGGCTCCATCATCCTGCTGACCGGCCCTCCAGGGGTGGGTAAAACCTCTGTCGGCCAGTCTATTGCCCGCAGCGTCGGCCGTGAGTTTTTCAGGTTTTCACTGGGCGGCATGCGCGACGAGGCTGAGATCAAGGGACATCGAAGGACATATATCGGTGCGCTACCGGGCAAATTTATCCAGGCCATCAAGACCTGTAAAACTGCCAATCCACTGATCATGCTCGACGAGATCGATAAGATCGGTGCCAGCTTCAGGGGCGACCCCGCTTCGGCTCTTCTGGAAGTACTCGACCCCGAGCAGAACAAAGATTTTCTCGATCACTACCTGGACGTGCGCTTTGACCTCTCCAAGGTATTGTTCATCTGTACTGCCAACCAGATGGATACGATTCCAGGTCCGCTGATCGACCGTATGGAGGTCATCAATCTTCCGGGTTATATCCAGGCCGAAAAAGTCGAAATCGCCCGTCGTCACCTGCTGCCCAAGCAGCTCAAGCTGCACGGTCTGACCAAGAGCCAGGTGAGCATCGGCAAACCGGTGCTGCGGGAGATCGCTGAAGGCTATGCCCGCGAGGCTGGGGTCAGGAACCTGGAGAACCGCATCAAAAAAATCCTGCGCAAGGTGGCCAAGGATCTGGTCAGCGATCCCAACCGCAAAGTAACGGTAAAAAAGAGCGACCTGCCCGAGTTGCTTGGCAAGAAAGTGTTTTCAGATGAGAAAATCTTTTCCAAGCCCCGGGTCGGTGTAATCACCGGGCTCGCCTACACCAGTCTCGGCGGTACCACCCTGCACATCGAGGCGGCCGGAGTCATGACCGGCAACACCGGGTTCAAACAAACCGGACAACTCGGTCAGGTGATGGTGGAATCCTCAGAGATCGCCTACAGCTATGTGCGTTCTCTGGTTGCAAAAAAAGATCCCAAGAACGAATTCTTCAGGAAATATTTCATCCACCTGCACGTGCCCGCAGGAGCCACCCCAAAAGACGGCCCTTCAGCCGGTATTACCATGGCCTGTGCGCTTTATTCACTGGCCACCAATACCCCGATCATTGCCGATACGGCCATGACAGGGGAATTGACCCTCACCGGTATGGTAATGCCCATCGGCGGGGTAAAAGAGAAGGTGATTGCCGCCACCAGGGCGAAGTTGAAACAGGTCATTCTGCCTGCTGACAACCAGGAGGATTTTGATCTGCTGCCCGAGCATATTCGGGCAGGGGTGAGCGCCGTATTCGTCAAGACCTTTGAAGATGTGCGTCGGTTCTGTTTTCCCGACAATAAATAAGAAAGAAAAAAAGCCGGACGCAGAAAAACTGCGTCCGGCTGCGCTTTAGTTACGATCTGAGGAGAGCGTTAACTCTTCTTCAAAACCACATACCGGCTATTCTGTCCAACCCGCACCCTCAGCAATACACGGTCTGAGGCTTCACTCTGCTGCAAAACCTGCCGCAACTGTTCGAGGCTGGTAACCTTCTCCTTCTGGACCTCTTCGATCAGATACCCAGATCTTAGGCCGATCTCGGCTGCCGCACTGCCCGGTTCGACCTCACTGATTACCAGGCCCTCCCTCCCCTTATACCCAAGCTGTTCGGCCAGGTCGGGAGTCAGCTCTTGGACCACCAGTCCAAAGGGTGAGAGAGGATTCTGGTTTGAATCACTCCGGGAGGCGATGCCAAAATCCGCCGGCTGTTCGCCGATTTTCGCTTCCAGCTCGATGGGTTTACCGTCTCTGATTATGCCCAAGGCCACGGTGGTTCCCGGAATGGTCTGGGCGATACGGTTGCGCAGATCCTGGGTGTCTTTGAGATCGGTACCGTCTAGTTTGACGATCACATCCTGGCTCTTGATGCCGGCTTTGCTGGCCGGGGTATCGTTCTGGACCTCGGTGATCAGCACACCGCCAGCTTTTTCGAGGCCGAAAGACTCGGCCAGCCCCTCGTCCACGTCCTGAATACCGACGCCGAGATACCCTCTGGTCACCTTGCCTTGCGCCATCAGCTGCTCGTTAATGTACTTGGCCATGTTGATCGGAATGGCGAAGCCGATACCCATGTATCCTCCTGTTCTGCTATACAGGGCGGAATTAATACCAACCACCTGGCCGCGAATGTTGAGCAAAGGTCCACCGGAGTTGCCCGGATTGATTGCCGCATCGGTCTGGATGAAATTCTCGTATTCGTTGATGCCGACCCGGCTTCTGCCCGTGGCGCTCACCACACCGACGGTAACGGTCTGATTAAGGCCAAAGGGGTTGCCGATGGCGATTACCCACTCTCCCACATCAAGTGATTCGGAGTCACCCATTTCGACCGTCGGCAGATCATGATCGACGTCGATTTTGATCAGGGCCACATCGGATTTGGGGTCGGACCCGATAAGCGTGGCCTCGACCTGGGATTTATCGGCCAGGGTCACTGTAATTTTGTCAGCTTTTTCGATTACATGGTTGTTGGTCAGGATATGCCCGTCCTTGTTAATTATGAATCCAGAACCGGCACCCTGCTGCTGTCTTTTCCGTCGATTGGGGTCTCGAAAAGGATATTCGGGGCCAAAAAATCTCTCGAAAAATGGATGGTTAAAAAACTCCTCGTATTCAGTATTCATGTCCACCGTACTGGTAACGGCAATATGAACAACCGCCGGTCGGACATCCTTGACCACACGAGAGAAGGCTTTGGCTGATCGGTCAAGTAGTTCGATATCCTTGGAAGTTTGCGCACGGCTCATGAACGGCGCCAATAGAAGAACTGATGCTACTACCAGGATCGCAATTAAAGGATATGCACGGATATTTCTCATTCTGAAACTCCTCTGGTTGAAAAAAATAAAACCTGACTTTGCACATAGACAGTAAACGGATGGTGGAAAGGGTCAAGATACGGGGAGCAAGATTACTCAAATGTAATCTGCGGCTGGGAAATAAATCCATGGAGAATTATGATTGGAATGACCAAAACCGGGGCGGGACCCCGGTCGGGACGGTAAGCTTTGGCGATTTTTATCAGCTTCTGATCATCTCGGCGATCTGAAACGCCAACTCGAGACTCTGCTCGGCGTTGAGCCGGGGATCGCAGGTGGTCTCGTAGTTGATATCGAGGTCTTTATCGTCGATATCTCGGGCCCCGCCGATACATTCTGTCACATCTTCACCAGTCAGCTCAAAATGCACTCCACCCGGAACGGTATCTTCATTCCAATGGATTTCGAAAAAGCTAGTGGTCTCTGAAATAATGTCAGAAAAATTCCTCGTTTTACGACCGCCTGCCGAGGTGAATGTATTGGCATGCATAGGGTCGCAACTCCAGACGATGTTTTTTCCTTCGCGCTTCATTTCCCTGAGCAGAGGCGGCAGCATTTGTTCAACCCGGTCTTTTCCGAATCTGGTGATTAGGGTCAGGCGACCGGCCTCGTTTTCCGGATTGAGAATTTCCACTAGCCTTTTGATATTATCGAGATCGTAGTCGGGGCCGATTTTGACCCCAATGGGGTTGAGTACCCCGCGCAGAAACTCGACATGGGCGCCGTCGATCTGCCGGGTGCGCTCGCCGATCCAGAGAAGGTGAGCGGAGCAGTCGTAGCAGTCGCCGGTGGTGGAATCGATTCTGGTCAGTGCTTGCTCGTAGCCCAGGAGCAGTGCTTCGTGGGAGGTGAAAAACTGGGCCTGGTTGATCTGCGGGGTGTCCATCGCGATACCGATGGTCTCCATAAACTGGATGGCCTGGTCGATCTGTTTTGCCATGCGTTCATATGTCATTCCCATTGGCGATTGGGAGACGAATTCCTGGTTCCAAGCCTGAACTCGATGCAGGGCGGCAAATCCTCCACGGGTGAAAGCGCGCAGCAGGTTCAAGGTGGAGGCGGCCATATTATAGCCTTTGAGCATTCTTTTCGGATTCGGTGTTCTGGCCTCCACCGTTGGATCGGCACCGTTTACCATGTCGCCCCGGTAAGATGGCAGCGTCAGGCCGCCGACGGTTTCGGTATCGGAGGAGCGCGGTTTGGCAAACTGGCCGGCTATTCTCCCCACCTTGATGACCGGCACGCCGCCAGCATAGGTGAGGGTGATTGCCATCTGCAGCAGGACCTTGAGGCTTTCCCTGATCCTGGGAGCGGTGACATGGGCGAAATTTTCTGAACAATCGCCACCCTGGAGCAGAAACGCGTCCCCTGTGACTGCTTTGGCCAGCAGCGCCTTCAGAGACCTGATCTCCCCTGCAAACACCAGTGGTGGGAGGGTTTCAAGTTCATTCAGGACCCTGTCGACCACTGCCTGATTTGGCCAGTTGGGCTGCTGCTGAGCGCTGAATTCCTTCCAGCTTGATTTACTCCAGTTATTGTTAGCCGTTTTCATTGAGGCAACTCCAAAATTAGTTAAATTCCTATACAACAGCGCTCCAGGTCGAAGGCATTGAGAATCCGTTTTTCCCTGAGCCGTTTTTCCTCGTCCTGGGGAGGAAGAAAAATCAGTTTCGGGAGCATTTCCAGTATCCGCTGCCGGTCAGGAATAGCCTGCATACCCTGACCGATCACTTTCGCTGTTATGGTATCGAGAAGCAACGCATCCCTGCCGTTGGTCACCACTGCAAGCGGAATTCGATATTTCTCGTTGAGCACCCTGGCGGCGGCCAGAGCAGAACGCTCACGGCTCACCAGCGAGCCGGGACCGTAGCGAACGATCATGACCTGCTTATGATCCAGCTCTAAAGTCAGATCGATGGTTGACTTGACGAAATTACGGGTGAACAGCGTTTCGATACATAGCCTCGGTTTCAATTCATCTCGTTGATACCCGAGTTCTTCAACCATGAGCCGGCTGATTTGCTGTCGAATACGCTCATCATCTGTATCGACCAGTTCCTCGCCGGTGAGGTAGTCGCTCAGCGTACCGTAAACCAGATGATGAGAGTGATGCTCGGACATAGCCGCTCATAGTGTTGGGAAATAACCGTTGTGTCAATAGAAATTAATCCAGGTTACGGATTTTGGATAACACTAATTCATATTAGGCGGCTGGCAAACCTAACGTGGCAGCCAGCTGTCAGATGCTCACTGCTGCTCGGGGACTGCGGTCATATCGTAATCGACAAGTTCCGGGGTGACGCCGACCGCTCGATCGATACGGGCCAGGGCGGTCAGGTAGTTGTAATAAGTGATGACCAGGTTTGACTGGTTTTGGGTGTAGAGCAGCTGGGCGTCATTGAACTCGAGAAGGTCGCCGATACCGGCTTTATAACGCCCTTCGGCCAGTCGCAGGTTTTCTTCGGCGAGTTCGACCGTTTGGTCGGCTATGTCGACACCCTCACGGTTTTCGTCCGCTCTGAGATAGCTGTCGGTGACATCGCGGGTGACTTCGAGCTCGAAGTCACGCAAACCGGCCTGCACTTCCCGCAACTGAGCAGATGCTTCAGCCACCTTTCCCTCGGTTTCAAAGCCCGAGAAGAATTCCCAGTTGAGCCGCGCGGTGATTTGCCATTGATCGGACAGGCTCGGCAGGTCGGTCTCAAACGTGTTGTAGCCACCCACCGCATCGATGGTCGGCCAGTAACCGCCTTTTGCCTGGGTTATCGACGCTTCTGCAGCCTCGATCAGAAACTGGAACTGTTTAAGGCCCGGCCGGTTCGCTTCGGCACTCTGCAGGAGGGTTTCCAGGGATTTCGGCATCTCCGGTTTCTGGGATGCAAGTTCCTCGGTGGGCGGTTCGTCGGCCACCGGCTCGTAATCACCATTGTTGGGCACGGTGCCGATGACTTGTTCAAGGCTTACCAGTGCAGATTTATAATCGGAGTTGGCCCGCAGCAGGTTCAATTTCTCGTTTGAGAGGTTGACCTCAGCATTGGTCACGTCGATTCTGGTGCGCACGCCCGACTCGAAAAATCTTTGTGCCCGGTACAATTGTTGTTCATAGTTGGAGACGGCCTGTTGGGCGACTTTGATCAGCCGTTTGTTTTCAAGCACGGCATAGAAACTGCTCTTCACGTCAAAAACCAGGTCATGATAGACCTGGGCCAGGTTCTCAGCCGACGCCTGCAGGTTGAACGAGCTGGCATCGATAAGGCCGGTCGTTTTACCAAAATCAAATATCAACTGAGATGCCTGCAGCAGTCCTGATCCAACGTTATCCTCATCTACCGGAAACTGGTTATCGATATACTGACGACCGTAGCCGATTCCGCCGGACAGCTGGGGCCAGTAAAAGGATTTAACCTGGGTAAGGACCCCTTGATTGGCCTGAAATTGTTGTCTGGCGATCTCGATCTGAGGGTTATTTTTAAGGGCAATCTGAATACAATCCTCCAAGGTGAGTTGCACAGTTTCAGCCTGACTCATTCGGATCGGCAACAGACAGAGAACGAAGAAGGTTAGAAGCAGCTTGAGAGAAAAATTGCGCATTTCGGAGTCCTCTTTTCGGGAGAATGTCGGTTGTTTATAACAAGCGATGGTAGCTACTCATTGATAGGGGAAAATACCAAGTTTCAATTACAATTTGTACCACAACAAATTCAATTATCGCTTGTTTTTATCTCCGTAACGATTAAAGAATTCATGATTACCAACTATTTCCGCAGTCATGCGGGTATGACTACAGATCAGGAAAGGGAAATGACATGATAAAAATCCTCACACTAGTCTGCTTCGCGGTAAGTCTTCTTCTTTCCTCCTGCAGCGAGGAAAATAAAGATGAGCCTGCAGCCGAGAAAAAAGCTCCACCGCCATTGGCTGTGGAGGTAATAACAGTGAGCGACGAATCGCTGCCCCTGTGGATCAGCTTCACGGGAAGAACGGAAGCCACCAAGCGGGTCGAGGTGCGGGCCAGGGTATCGGGCAGGCTCGATCAGGTGCTCTTCACCGAAGGTGACTATGTGAACGAGGGAGATACCCTGTTCGTGATCGAAAAAGACAGCTATGAAGCGGCGCTGGCCCAGGCCAGGGCCCAGCTCCAGATGAACCAGGCCAGCCTCAAACTGGCCCGGGCCGATGTCGAGCGCTACCGGCCGCTGGTCGCCGAGGACCTGGCTCCTCGGGCAACCCTTGAGCAGTATGAAGCTCGGGAAGCGGAGCTGATTGCAGCCATAAAGGCCGATGAAGCAGCCATCAAAGGGGCTGAGCTAAATCTGAGCTACACCAATGTAACTGCACCGATTTCCGGTCGGGTCAGCCGAAAGCTTATCGATGTCGGCAATATCGTCGGCTATGGCGAACAGACGGTGTTGACGACCATCGTCTCGGACAACCCGATGTATGCCTATTTCAACCCTACCGAAAACCTTTTTCAGATAATGAGAATCCACAAGTCACGCGATAAGATGCCTGCCATGGTTACCGTTTCGGGGGACAGACAGGGATTGGTCCAGCGGGAACCCTTAAAAGGCGAGGTCGATTTCTCGGACAACCGTGTCGACAACAATACGGGGACCATTTCCATGCGGGCGCTGGTTGCCAACGACGACCATTCGCTGCTCGAGGGTACCTTTGTCTATGTCGAGGTGATGATTACCGATCAGGCTTCGCTTATGCTGATACCTCCCGGTGTGGTCCAGGAAGATCAGCAGGGCAGCTATGTATATGTGCTGGATGAGAACAACAGTGCCAAACGGGTCAATATCAAGAGCGGCCACGAGAGCCGGTACTACATGATCGTCACTGAAGGGTTGAAAGGAGGAGAGAAAATCATCATTTCAGGGTTTGCCAAACTGCGACCGGGGGTGCCGATTGATCCAAAAGACGTGACTGACAGTAAAGGCATCAAAGCTACGCTTAAAAAACACGGACTGATGGCTACAGAGGCCTAAGCATGTTTTCGATTTTCTTTATTAAACGACCTATCTTCGCGATGGTCATCTCTCTGCTGATCGTGCTGGCGGGCAGTGTATCCATCTTTGTTTTACCTATCCAGGAATACCCGGACGTGGCGTCGCCCACGGTTCTGGTTTCTGCCACCTATGTGGGTGCCAATGCCTTCAGCGTCGAGGAGTCGGTGACCCGCCCTCTCGAAGATCGCATCAACGGTGTGCAGGGCATGATCTATATGACCAGCTCCAGCACCAGTGCCGGCACCGCCAGTATCAGTGTTTTCTTCAGACCGGGCTACAGCCTCGATATTGCTGCGGTGGATGTGCAGAACAAGGTTTCCATGGCGACGCCCCAGCTGCCCAGCGAGGTGCGCCAGCAGGGAGTAATTGTCGACAAGCAGTCGCCCTCCATCGTCTGTTTTATTGCCCTCACTGGCGACGAGCGATTTGACGAAGGCTTCTTGAGCAACTACGTCACCATCAACATCCTGGATGAGCTGCGCAGGATTCCCGGAGTCGGCAAGGCCGAAAACCTCGGTGAAAAAAAATATTCAATGCGCATCTGGCTCGATCCCGACCGGATCAAGTCGATGGGTATGAGCCCCAATGATGTGATCAGCGCTGTCCAGTCCCAGAACAGACAGGCCGCGCTCGGGCGCCTTGGGGCGCCACCCACCTACGACGACCAGCAGATTCAGTTCACCCTGACCACCCGGGGGCAGTTAAGGGATGTAAAGGAATTCGAAGACATCGTCATCAAACGACTCGATGACGGAACCCTGGTTTACATGCGCGATGTAGCGACTATCGAACTCGGGGCGGAGAAGTATGACTGGAATGCACGGGTAAACCAGAAACCTGCAGCTACGGTAGGTATCTACCAACTGCCCGGTGCCAACGCTCTGGATATCAAGAAACGGGCAGTTGAAAAAATGGAGGAACTGAGCAGACGTTTCCCTGAGGGGCTCGAATACTCCATTCCCTACGATACGACGCTGTTTGTCGATGTGGCCATCCAGAATGTGGTCCAGAACCTGATTATCGCCGTTGGACTCGTTATCCTGATCGTCTTTATTTTTCTTGGTTCCTGGCGGCCGACTATCATCGCCTCGGTGGCCATACCGGTTGCCCTGGTCGGCACCTTCGGCATTATGCTGGCAGCTGGGTTCTCGATCAACTTCCTGACCCTGTTCGGGCTTATCCTGGCCATTGGTATCGTCGTGGACGATGTCATTCTGGTGGTCGAAAATGTTGAGAGGATAATGAACGAGGAGCCCGATCTGACAATCCCCCAGGTGGTCAAGCAGGCGATGCTGCAGCTGATCGGCCCGATTATCGCCACAACCCTGGTGCTGGTAGCGGTGTTTGTGCCGGTTTCGATGATGCCCGGGCTGACCGGCAGTGTCTACCGCCAGTTTGCCCTGACCATCTCTTTTGCGGTCATGATCTCCTCGCTCAATGCGATGACCCTCTCTCCCGCGTTGTCGGCGATCGTTATCAGACGTTTTGATGAGGGGAAGGGGAAATTTATCATCTTCAGATACTTTGATAAATTTTTCGATTGGCTCACCAAGGGATATACGGCGCTGGTTCGCTTTCTGATCAAAGTCAGGTACCTGGTCGTCCTGGTCTTTATCGTATTGCTGGTTGCCACCTGGTGGATGTTCAAGGTGACCCCGACGGGCTTTGTCCCTGAGGAGGATAAAGGCGCCTTTATGCTGATGTTCAACCTCAAACCGGGAACCGCCTTGAGTCAGACGAGCAGGGTGCGGGCCGAAGTCGAAGAGATCATCACCGGAATCGACGGGGTCAAGGATCTGCTTGTGATCGACGGCTACAATCTGCTTAGTTCGACCCTTGATTCGAGCGCCGGAGCCGGCTTTGTCAGCCTCACCCACTGGAGTGAGCGGACAGCGCCGGGCATGGATGCCGAGTCGATTATCAAGAAGGTAAATGCCCAGAGTGCGGCGATATCCGACGCCAACGTGGTCGCCTTCAATCTGCCCGGCATACCGGGCATCGGCACGGTCGGCGGTTTCGATTTTCGGCTCCAGGATTATCTGTCGGGAGATCTCACTACTTTTGTCAACTACGCCAATCAGCTGATTGCCGAGGCCAACCAGGACCCGCGCATTGGACTGGCCTACACGACCTATGCACCCAACTATCCATTCGTGTCCATCGATATCGACCGACTGAAGACGGCAGCACTTGGCGTTGACCTGGCTGAGTTGTTCGTTACCCTGCAGGCCTATTTGGGATCGTTTTATATTAATGATTTCAATAAATTCGGCAAGGTCTTTCGGGTTTACGTGCAGGCTGACAAATCGTTTAGAAGCGAGATCGAGAACATTGCAGATCTCTTCGTGCGCAACCGCGATGGCGGCATGGTGCCCGTCTCCGCCCTGGTGAGCCTTGAAAAAACCATCGGCCCCTCTGACCTTTCCCATTACAACATGTATCGTTCCATCACCATAAACGGTTCGGCGGCGCCAGGGTACAGTTCGGGGCAATCTATGACGGCCATGGAGGAGGCGGCCGCCAGGGTACTCCCGGAAAACAACGCTTACGGATTTGAGTGGTCGGGAATGTCGTATCAGGAACGACTTGCAGGCAATTCGAAGATTTACGTATTCGCCTTCGCGCTGATCGTCGTTTACCTCGTACTGGCCGCCCAATACGAGAGCTGGGTGCTGCCCATCATGATCATGGTATCGGTTCCCCTGGTCATGCTCGGAGCGCTATTCGCCCAAAATCTAGCGGGCCTTGACAACAACCTGTTTGCCCAGATTGGCCTGGTGCTGCTCATCGGACTGTCGTCGAAAAATGCAATCCTGATTGTCGAAGTCGCCAAGGAGCAGCGCGAGCATGGTGTTGCCATCAAGGATGCCGCCCTGAATGCGGCCAAACTTCGTTTCAGAGCGATTATGATGACCATCCTGTCTTTCGTTTTCGGAGTAATTCCACTTGCCGTAGCCAGCGGTGCAGGCGCCATGACGATGAAATCGATCGGCGTGGTGGTGTTGGGCGGCATGATCGCCGCGACTTTTATCTCAACGATGCTGGTGCCGGTAGTCTATGTGCTGCTTGAAACCATGCGGGAGCTGGTGGTTGACGTTGAGGAGGAAGTACGGAATAGGGAGATGGTTTAAAACGGCGACACAATACCTTAGGTGACCCTATCTGTAATTCTTCAATACAATCATAATGTTAGAGTATTAGCGACACCTTGGCTATTGTGTCCCCAATCTGTAATCAACGGATCGGCCGTCTCTTCTCCTCTTCCACCACGAATATCTCAGGACTCCAGTCGAGCCAGCCTTCTTCGGGTTTTTCATGCAGAGTGAAACGATAACCTGTTTCGACCCTGCCCCCCATTTCACCCTTGCCCGGTGTTGCCAGGGCTATGCCGCCGGCCATGAGAGCCGCAAACGATTGAGTGGAGACGCTAATACCGGAAAAAACCCCGCCGGTCACTTTGACACCTGAGGCATTCCAGAATTTTGTATTTTCACGGATCAACTGAGCATAGCGCTCCTCGATGGTGATATAGACAAGTACATCCTTAAAATTGTAGGCCAGGTCGTAACCTGTTACTTCCCCGACCTTCACCCGCCGGTAATAAACCGGCGAGCCGATATCGAGAGAATTGAGCTGATTGGTTTCCAGAATCAGCCCAAGACCCTTAAATGAGGTGAAGAAAGGATGGGGAGCTCTGACCAGCCCCCTGAATTCCCTGGTAAGCTTGCCGCTGCCCGGCTCGATGATAACAGAGAGGCCAAACAGGCTTTCGATATTTTCAATCTTGTTTATTTTGATAGTTGGTCGCGACAACCAGATTTTTGTGTCTTTTCTGAAAAATCCCTCGTACCGTTTTTCGATCTTCAGGGTAGCTATGATAGTGCTCATATCCTGATCGAATGCAGTTCTCTCGACCTGACCGATTTTAACCCCGCGATACTTAACATCGGCACCGTTTTTCAGCTGTCCAATATTCTCAAATTTAACGGTGATTGCCACGTGATCAGAGATCTGGGCAGCATGCAGGGATTCGAAGACATGAAACTGATGATCGTTGGTGATCGGGGTGCCCCCCGGCTCGTTGAGAAAGCCGATTCCGCCAGCGATGATTGACTCGAGAGACTCGGTTTCCACAGAGATGCCTGAGATACCGCCCTGCACCCGTATCCCGCTGACGTTGAAAAATTTTGACCCCGAGGTGATAAGATCGCGATACTTTTCCTCGATGAAGCAGGAAAGACGTACCAATTTGTCCTTCCTGGAATAGTGATAGCCGATGATCTGGCCAACTCTGATTTTCTTGAAAAGAATGGGAGTACCAACCCGATATGAGCCCAGATCCTCAGTTGTCAGCTTAATGTAGAGCCCCTCCGGCAGCAGAGCGGGCAGATCCTCGGCTGCGCTGTTGAAGTCGTGATAGAGCGGGAATAATTTATCTGAGGTGTGAGTGCCCTTATCACCGCTGCTGGTTTGAGGTGGAAGCAATAGATCGATACCGCCTTTAAAAGTAGAAACCAGCGGTTCCATCTGGAATGAAAAACCGGACAGGTCGGCTTTGATTGATATGCCTCCGGACTCGATGAACACGGCGTTGCTGGAGAGAAGTTCTGTGTAGCGATCATAGATATATATTGAGGTGACAACGGATTTGTTGTCTTCGGTCAGCTCGCTGCCGAGCAGCTCACCAATCCGCATCTTCTTATAGTAGACCGGGGCTCCCACGCTTGAGCTCGGTGTTTCTGTGGAACCGAGGCGAATAAGTGTGCCGGAACGCAGTGGGATGCTCATGGGCGGCTGGGGAAGAATTTCGAAACTGTCCTTGAATTCACCGTCACCAGGTTCGAAGGTGATGTAGGGACCCGAAAGGAGGGTGCCCAAATTTTTTACGCCACTGATCGATACCTCAGGTTCGACCAGCCAGAATTTGGTCTGTTCACGCAGGATTATCTCAGCCCGGGGATCGAGCAGGATATGGGCGGTCACCGTGCGACGCTCATCTTCATTTATGGTTATCTCCTGTACCAGACCAGCTTCTATGCCGCGGTAAATCACTTTAGTCGATCCTTCGTTGATCCCCGTCCCTGAGGCCAATTTCAATTTCATGGGTACCCCGTACTCTGCAGCAAAAAAATCTTCGTAGAGATTGAACTGATCACCTGATTGTGCCAGGGAAGTATCTTTCAAAATGTCCGGTGTCGAGACGACAATGCCGCCAATGAAAAGCGCCGTCATTGACTCCAGACGTACTTTAATGTCAGGCAGCGTGCCGGACATGGTAATGCCGCTGGCATTGTAGAACCTGCTGCCGGTGCGGATAAGGTGGCTGTATTCGGGCTGGATAAAACATTGGATTAAAATTGACTCGTCTTGCTCAAGGCTGAAGGTTTTTACACTGCCGATCCGCAGGTTCTTAAAATAGATCGCTGACCCTTCCTGAATCGATCTCAGTTCTTTTGAGCGGAGCTGGATGTGCAACCCCGGCGTTTCGGGGTGCAGGGGCGGGGTTCTGTCAAGGGCAGTAAAGACCCGGACGGGAATCGATGATTCTCCACGCTGCACACCGATGTAGCTGCCCGAAAGTATGGTCTCCAGCCCCCGTATCTGTTTAGCGGACACTTCCGGCTTGACCAGCCAGAATTTGAGGTCCTCCACCAGGAATGGCTCGGTGGATCGATCCATCTCAATGACCACCTTTACCTTACGGTTTTCAAGGTCGGGCTCCATTCCTATAACCTTGCCAAGAGGAATACCCATGGACATGACCTGAGTTTTAGAAGGCACGATCCCTGACGCGTCGGAGAAAAAGACCTCGACTTCGATGCCCGATTCCGTATAGCTCTTGTAAAGCAGCCAGCCGCAGATGGCGGCGGCAACAATGGGCAGGATCCAGACCGGTGAAATACCCTTTTTCTTTTTGACGACCGGTTGATGTTCCATGCTATCCTCGCACTTAAGTTTAGCGTGACTTGCCCGGTTTCAGCGGATCGCAGGCATCCCACAGAATTCGTGGATCAAAGACAATGGCGGCACTCATGGTGGCGATGACCACCAGACAGAAATAGGTGGCTCCCGGCGCCGTATGAATCGAGGTCAGAAAACCGAAGTCAACCAGCACGGTGAGTATAGCTACGACGAAAATATCGAGCATTGACCAGCGTCCTATGAACTCGATGAAGCGAAACATTTTCGACTTCTGCTTCAGCTGCCGGTTTTTTCCCGAATGAATAGTCAATAGAATTATGACCAAGCCGATGATTTTATAGAGCGGTACCAGAATGGAGGCGATCAAGATAATCAGGCCGATGCCGATGGATCCATGCGTGAAGAAATAGATGATGCCGTCCAGTATGGTCGAGCGGTCAGGTACGCCGAGAAAATCAACCTGCATGATTGGCAGCATGTTGGCAGGGAAAAAGAGGATCAGCGAGGTTATCACCAGGGCCCAGGTGATACTGAGCGATTTTTGAGTTCGAAAATGTAAAGAAGAGTCGCAGCGTGGGCATTCCTGTTTATCGGGACCGGCTTTGACCAGCTTACCACAGTCGTGGCACCTCATCAGACTCAGGTTGGCCGCGGTCTGAACAAGTTTGGGTGAGTCGTGGAAGCGAATGCCCAGAAGTTGTATTTCCTCGTCAATCCCGGAGGTTTCTCCGTGCTCGAGAAGGTACCAGAACAGGCGCCGATCTATGGAGACGGAAACGGCCATGGAGAGAAGCACCAGCCCGATGAAGCAGAAGAATCCAAGATTGAAATCGATGCTTGCCACATCGCCCATTTTAATCAGCGTAATCAGGATGCCGAGCAGGTAGATTTCCACCATTCCCCACTCTTCAAGATGCTTGTGGAGCTTGAAGGAGGGAATCAAAACCTTGGCTCTTCTCCCCAGTTTCAGGCTGACGGCAGTTAGAAAAGGAATAAAGATTTTAAGAAAAGGAACAATAACCGCCGTAACGAAGGTGATAATAGAAACCACCACATACCCGTTCTGATAAAACCCGATGCAGGTGTCCACTACGCTGCCCCTCTCTTTCAGGCCAAGGGACGAAAGGGTCATGAGCGGCAGGAACATGGCCGGCAGGTAGAGCAGAAGACCCGCAAAGCTCAGGGCAAGCACCCGGTCGATGCTGTTGATATATGATTTCGATAGGGTTGTGCCACATCGCCCACAGGCGATATAGTGGCCGTCCGGAACTGCCGGGACCGGGATCAGCAGGTCGCAGCCGGGGCAGGCGGTGAGTGATGATGTCGGATTCTCGTTGGATTGCATTTTAAGTAAAACTATGGGATATCTAGAAAAATCACCAATTTTCAAGGTATCAGAGCTTATTGCTAATAAATTATGCTGTGCAGATTACTGAATCCTGGCGATTTCGCAACATTGGTGAGAAACGATCAAGTCAAAACGCGATTCACTCAAATTGAAGTAGCTAGTTTAACTATAACGAAAAATCAGTCTGATTCTCACTGTATGGGAAAAAGGTAGGGAGATGAGAGAAAAATTATCAATCGTAATTCCAGTTTATAATGAAATCAGTACTCTAGAGACGCTAATTTCCAGAGTCGAAGGTGTTGAGCTTGATATGGAAAAAGAGATAATTCTCATTGATGACGCGTCTACTGATGGAACAAAGCAATTCCTAGAAAATAACTTTCATGACGCTCACTTCCTTAAAAAGTTCCATGAAACAAACCAAGGAAAGGGAGCAGCATTGAGGACAGGGTTTTCCTGTGCATCGGGTGATTTTGTTATTATTCAGGACGCTGACCTCGAGTATGATCCCAATGAATACCCTAAACTGCTGGCCCCGATTTTATCTGGTAAAGCCGATGTTGTATACGGTTCAAGATTCATGGGTGGGGACGCACACAGGGTGCTCTATTTCTGGCACTTTGCAGGAAACAGATTTCTTACCTTGCTATCAAACATTTTTACCAATCTCAATCTCAGCGATATGGAAACCTGCTATAAGGTTTTTAGAAAATCAGTTATTGAGAAACTAACAATTTCTGAAAACAGATTTGGATTTGAACCAGAGATAACGGCGAAAATTGCCAATTTGCGCTGCCGTGTATATGAGGTCGGGATTTCATACAGCGGCCGTACCTACGATGAGGGGAAAAAAATTGGCTGGCGGGATGGTGTGCGGGCAATTATCTGCATCCTCAAATACAATCTGTTTAGTAAAAAACAGTAAACTTTCACGCGACTTCCGGACATTTCATATGGGACCCTGCTGGTGAGATTTTATTGGATACAATCTTTTGAAACTCATCAAACTCACCATAACCCTTGATTCGAGCCTGGTCGATTCGTTGAGTGATTTCCTCATTGGAGTTCACGACTCAGCGATTGAGTTGTCGGTAACCGATGGGGACGGACCTGTCACCCTCCAGGCTTTTGCCGAAAAGGATGTGAGCTCGATTGATGAAGTTGAGTCCGTGATAGCTCAAGTGAGGGAGTATGGTTTCGAGTTGGCTCAGATTTTCGCCTGTGATCCGCCAAAGATTACAGTGGAGTTTCTCGAGGACCGGGACTGGTCTGAATCCTGGAAGGTCCATTTCAAGCCGTTTGCCATTGTACCGGGTCTGGTGATCGCACCCTCCTGGGAGAAGTATGAACCAGCTCCGGACGAAAAGGTAATCGTTATGGATCCGGGGATGGCATTTGGCACCGGCCATCATGAAACGACCAGGTTATGCCTGGAAGTCCTCAGCCAGACTGAAGCGGTAGTTAAAGGCGGGACCATGCTCGATGTCGGCACCGGCACCGGTATCCTGGCCATGGCGTCGGTGCTCTTTGGCGCCCGCCATGCGGTTGGTATCGATAATGATACTGAAGCGGTAAAGGCTGCTCGGGACAACTGCAGGCTAAACAGTCTATCTGAAAAAATCGAGATATCTGATCGCCCTCTTGAGGATATTGAGTCCACCTTTGATCTGGTCGTTGCCAACATCGTGCATGATGTGCTGCTTGAGCTTTCCAAGGATCTGGGTCGGGTGGCGTCTGGTGGATCGCTGTTGCTCTCGGGACTAATGGACGGCAACCAGAGCGAAAATATTATCCATTGTTTTGTAGACAAGGGTTTTCAACTGATCGAAAAGCACACTGATGACCATTGGTGTGCGCTTCTGTTCGATAAAGCCGTTTAGCCATGAGAAGATTTTACATATCCCCGGATGCACTGAACAGTGATCCAGTGATTCTGGATCAGGAAGAGTCGCATCATCTCACTCGTGTGTTGAGACTCAGGGAGGGTGATGAAGTCGAGCTTTTCGATGGTACTGGCGCTCTCTACACCGGGACAATTGATAAAATAGGTAAACAGGTAGCGGTGAGTCCAGCGTCTCTGATACAAGCCCCTGGCGAGCGGCAAGGTGGATCGATAATTGTCTGTCAGGGAGATCTCAAGGGGGGAAAGATGGATTTTCTGGTGGAAAAATGCACCGAACTTGGGGTGGAGCGTTTAATTCCTTTTTCTGCCGGCCGAAGTCAGGGGCGACTCGATGGGCAACGATTGCAACAACGTTGGCAACGGCGCATGTCCATCGTCAAAAAAGCCTGTAAGCAGTCGGGTCGTCTGCGCTTTATGCAGGTCGATATGGAACGAAGTTTTGCCGAGCTGCTGGAAATCGACTTTGGCCCATCGCACTCCAAATGTTTTTTCTGGGAGAAAGCCAAGAGTCTGACCTTGGCTGAAGCAATCAGTGGGCAGACGGATGGTGGCGTCTTCCTGATGATTGGTCCGGAAGGAGGCTTTTCTGATGAGGAAGCTACCTTGGCCCTGGGCTCCGGCTGGCAGGCGGTAAGTCTGGGTGATTTGATTTTACGGGCTGAAACGGCGACGATTACCGTCGTGGCTGTTATAAATCACTTGCTGGGAAGAATGTAAAAGTCAATTTTTCAAAATGTCACTATGGGTTCGTTGCTAACTAGAGCATGGTATTTTACCTGATCTTGCATCATATTCTTCCATGATCCTACTTTCTATTCTCTGTTTAGTCCTCACAACGCTGGTGATTGTCGAATTGAGCGTCGGTTTTGCCGGGCTTGCCGCTTTGAAAGACTATAACGGTGTCCCTCATCACGGGACCGCCGTGTCGGTCATCGTACCAGCCTGCAACGAGGAGGATAAGATCGAGGCGGGGCTTCGTTCATTGGTGAGTCAGGATTATCAGCAGCTCGAGATCATCGTGGTTAATGATCGATCGACCGACGGAACCGCAGAGTCGATCGATCGTGTCAGAGAGGAGTTCCCTCAGATACATCGTCTCGACATAGAAAAACTCCCCGAAGGCTGGCTGGGGAAGCCACATGCACTGCAGCGTGGGGCGAAAGTGGCGTCCGGCGACTACCTGCTGTTCACCGACGCCGATGTGATGCTTGAGCCGACTACGATTTCCAGGGCACTGGCTGCCATGAAAGAAAGGCGACTTGACCATCTTGCCCTGGTCTTTAAAAACATTACGAGCGGCGGCTTATTGAATGCCATCGTGGCGGATATAGGCGCCGGCTTAATGTGGATACTCAAGCCATGGAAGGCGCAGATTGCAGACAGTAGATATTTCGTGGGAGTTGGTGCTTTCAACATGGTGAGAGCAAATGTCTACCGAGAAATAGGGCAACACGAACAGGTTCGTATGCAGGTAATCGACGATCTGTTTCTTGGAAAACTGATCAAGCGGGGCAAATATCGCCAGGAATGTCTCGATGGTCGGGGATTCGTTGATGTGCCTTGGTACTGTTCGGTCAGTGAATTGATCGAAGGGCTGATGAAAAATGTCTATGCGTTTTTCAACTACACCTTGGGATACATGGCTGCAGGGTTCTTGGCTATCTCAGTGATTGTCGTGCTTCCATATTGGGGAGTACTTTTTACTGATGGTGCGACCCGGATCTGCTTCATCTGCACCCTTGTGGCTCGGGTTGTGGGAATTGGTATCGGATTGATATCATCAGGAGTTGAAAAAAGGGCTTCAGTGTGGCTGTTGATCACACCTTTTTTCATGCTCTATATTATTCTGAAAGCAACAACTCTCGCACTGGTCAGGGGAGGGATCTCGTGGAGGGGAAGCTTCTATCCCATGCGTTCTCTCAGGAAGCAGGAGTGGGTATTGTCGGGATTGTTCAAAATGCAAGCGGGG
This sequence comes from Desulfofustis sp., assembly GCA_013042475.1. Taxonomy (GTDB): domain Bacteria; phylum Desulfobacterota; class Desulfobulbia; order Desulfobulbales; family Desulfocapsaceae; genus JABDQA01. The sequence continues at coordinate 6,860 of JABDQA010000031.1, read as the reverse complement.
ACATGAAAGCGAACAAAAAGGTCAAGAGAAATATTTAAAACCCCATTTAACTCAAATAGTCAGGGAAAAGGGAAGATGGATAATCACGGAATCGACAAGGAATTCATCTCGGCCGAGGAGATAGCCTCAACAGTTGCTCGCCTTGGAAAAGAAATCAACAACCACTATTCCTCAAAGCAGGATCTGGATCTTCTGGTAATCGGATTGTTGCGCGGTTCATTTGTCTTTATGGCCGACTTGATACGGCACATCGAACTGCCGTTGACCGTCGATTTCATGACCGTGTCGAGCTACGGCGATGCCACTACCAGCACAGCCAACGTCAAAGTAGTGATGGATTTGGATGAACCGGTGGAGGGCAAGGATGTGCTGATGGTGGAAGATATCATCGATACCGGGAATACCTTCAACAAGGTGATTGGTTTGATCAGATACAGAAAGCCCCGCAGCTTGAAAATCTGCACCTTCCTGAGTAAACCGTCCCGGCGCCAGGTGGAGGTACCGATCGATTTCTGTGGTATGGAAATCCCTGACGAATTCGTCTGCGGCTACGGGCTTGATTATGCACAAAAATACAGGAACTTGCCATATATAGGAATTCTCAAGAAAAAGGATTAAGAAGTCATTGAAAAGATGAGTCCTGGTTTTTACTATTTTCCAGGACCACCAAAAGCAAGCAATATCCAACCGATCATAAAGAGCAAGCCTCCCGCTGGGGTGATATAGCCTGCTTCAAATGGGGTAAAGGTCATCGCGTAGAGACTTCCGGAGAAGCAGATGATGCCGCCGATGAAGCAAGCTCCGGCAACGTTGGTGAGCGTCTGAAATTTTCGTTTACGAGCCAACGCCAACCCGGCCAACAGCAAGCCGATGGCGTGATACATCTGATACCTAGCCCCTTTTTCAAGCCACAAGAGCTGCACCTCGTCGAAGGCTGAGCTGTGGGTGCTGTAGGCTCCTATAGCTATCGCAAGGCCGGCCAGAAGGGCGCCGCTAAAGAAGAAGAAATAGGACATGAGGGTCTCCCCCGGGAATTTGGAGAACAGATTTTCAAATCTGTTCCTCAAATCACTTTTCATTTGATTGATACATTAGAAGATTTTAGATATTCACACTACTCAGGATGAAAAGAAGTATGAAACCTGTCAATACATTTCTGGATGAATAGATGATCACCTCATATCGGAACAACCACCCTCAACTTCATGAAACTGTTTATGTCGCTCCTGGAGCATGGGTAATTGGCCGCGTTTTTATGGGAGAGGACAGTTCTGTCTATTTCAACACGGTAATTCGCGGCGATACCGACATCATTACCATTGGAGAACGCACCAACATTCAGGATAACAGCACTATCCATGTTAACGAGGGAGACCCCGTCTCCATCGGCAGCCATGTGACCGTTGGCCACAACGCCATCGTCCACGGCTGCACGGTAAGAAATCGGGTGCTGATCGGTATGGGGGCGATCATCCTTGATCGAGCCGTGATCGAACCGGACTGCTATGTGGCTGCCGGCAGCCTGGTCGCACCGGGGAAAACATTTCCGCCCGGTTCGATGATCATGGGCAGCCCCGCCAAAGTAGTGCGGCAGCTCAGCCAGGAGGAAATCGACGATATCATCCGGGTCGCGGCCCATTATGTTGAATCGAAGAATTCTTATAAATAGAGAAGGGGACATCCATGATGAGTATTTAATTCCTGGGCTACCCGAACCACTCCACCAGCGCCAGACTCAACCATGGGAAGTAGGTGATCAATACCAGGGTTATCAGGAGCAGGCCGAGAAAGGGGAGCGAGGCTCGGTATAATTCGAAGATCGGCCTCTTGAATCGGTAGGAGGCGAGGAACAGGTTGAGTCCCACCGGCGGAGTGCAGTAACCGATCTGTAAATTGGTGAGAAAAATGATCCCCAGATGAATCGGATTGACATCATATCCTGCGGCGATGGGCAGGATCAGAGGTACCACCAGCACCAGGGCGGAGAAAATATCGAGAATCGAACCGACGATTAACAGAAATACATTGAGCAACAATAGAAAGGTGTACTTCGAGTCGATATAGGTGTTGATGAAGGTAAAAATCTTGGATGGAATTTCTTGATCTATCAAATAGTTGGTCGAGGCCATCGAGACTGCCAGGATAAGCAGAATTCCCCCAAACAGGGTCATTGACTTGCCCATGATTTCGGGAATCTGCCTGAGCTTGATATCGCGGTAGATAAAGACCTCGACGATCAGTACATAGAGCGCCGTCACTGCAGCGGCCTCTCCCGCCACCAGGAATCCCCCATAGATGCCGATAATGATGATAAACGGCAGCGGCAGTTCCCAGACCGTTTCTTTGAGTATCTGCAGCGGATGCTGATCGGCCAGTTCCTCCCTGGTGTGGACCACACCGGATCTGAAGGCATACACACAAAGCAGGATCAGCATCAGAAACCCGGGGATGATGCCAGCCAGGAAGAGGTGATCAATTCTGGTTTCAGCGATGACCCCAAAGAGAATCAGGGGAAGGCTGGGCGGGAAAAGAAGTCCCAGGCTTCCCGAGGAAGTGATAAGTCCCATGGAAAAGCGTTCGCTGTAGCCGTCCTTGAGCATCGCCGGCAGGAGCAGTCCCCCTAATGCGAAGATGGTCACACCGGAAGCGCCGGTGAAGGCGGTAAATACGGCGCAGACCAGCAGTGCGATGACGGCCAGGCCTCCAGGCAACCAGCCGAGAAAAAGCCTGGAGATCTTCAATATGCGTTCTGGAGCGCCGCTTTCCGAGAGCATGGTGCCTGCAAATATGAATAATGGCAGAGATATGAGCAGCGGCGTATCACTTAGCCTGGTCATCTCAATAATGACAACCGAAGGATCGATGTCGACCGAATGAAAAGAGATCAGCGCCAGCGCACCGATGACGATGAAAAGTGGGGTGCCGATCAGGGCAAAAAGAATGGCAATCAGTTTTACGATCATTGTTTGTCAGGCTGCGGGCCCTGCAGCAAACTCCAGACGGTTGTTACCGCGTCAATGCTGAAGTGCAGAAGGATCATACCGAAGGCAATGGGAAAGATCAGGAACCAGAGCCAGGAATCGAGTCCGAAAAGACTGGAACCTCCATATTCGATCTCACTACTCAAGAAAAGTAGTGTCGCTCTGAACAGGAATACGGAAACGATCACGCAGAAGCCATCGGTTAACAGGTGAACCCAGAGTTTGAGTTTACGCTGCAGAAGATAGCCAATGGCATCAAGCGCGATATGGTTATCCTTTGCGGTGGCCAGAACCGCACCAAGTAAACCGCTCCACAGCACCAGGTACCTGAGCAGCGGATCGATCCATGGCAGCCCTCCTGAGGTGAACCAGCGCAGTCCGATCTGATAGCAGGCGAGCAGGATCATGGCTGTGAGCAACAGGGAGACCAGCACCTCTTCACATTTGATGATCCCGTTCAGGATACGGTTCGTGAGAGAGGGCGACGCGTCTGTATCAGTTAACTCCATCTTTTCCGCTGCGCAGTTCTGTCAGGGTTTGGTCCAGGGTCTGGTAGATTTCTTCTGAAAAAGCTTTGCCTCTAACCTGTTCTATGGTCTGGTCCCGGTACTGTTCCAGAGTTGCCAGCTCTTCGGGGGTGGTTGGAATGAATTTCACCCCTTGAGAAATCAATACAGCTCTGGATTCTTCGTTTGACTTCCTGGTCTTCTGAATCAACTCTGAGAAGTACTTGTCTGCCGTTTCCTCGATGACAGCCAGGTATACATCCGACAACTTGGCAATGGCCTTTGCATTCATGATGAAGGCCCCATAGGCATAGCCATAGGGGGCATCGGTGACGAACGGGGCCTTGGTGTACCATTGCAGAATGATGGAGCCGTAGAGCGAGTTGAAGGCGGTGTCGATCAAGCCGGTTTGCAGAGATGACAACACATCGGGGATGGTGAGGGCAATCGGGCTGATTTTGAGATTGTTTAAAAATGCCGAAGTGAGCGGGTCGTCCGTCGGCGCCCATGTCTTGGCTGCCTGCAGATCGGCAATAGTGACCCGGGGTCTGTTGGAGAAGGTATAGATAAAGCCTACCTCGGTCATGGCGACGAGGTGAAGTCCTTTTTCGGCAAACCGTTCTTTGAACATCGGCTGCAGCTGTTTGCGTGCTTTGTCCATTTCCTCATAGGATTGGAAAAGAAATGGAATGGCCATCACCCTGAAATCGTCAACTATCTCGGAAATACCGGTCATGGTAAACCCGCCGCCGTGGAGCTGGCCGACCCGCAATTTTCGATACATGGCCTTGTCGTCACCCATGATTCCGCCGGGATATATGCGGAAACCGACTTCACCGTTGGTTTTTTCGGTAACTTCGGCGGCAAACTCTTTGAATGAATTTACCCAGACTGAACCTTCCGGAGCCAGGCTGGCTATTTTGAACATATGCTTGGGCTTGGCGAGCAGATCCGCCGGGAGATGGAAAATATAAATAGATATTAGAAAAAGAAAAGTGGCTATTTTGAACATTGTGGTCTCCGTGGCAAATGAGTATCAGCCATAAAAATACTCATCAACCAAAATTCACGCCACAAAATAGCGGGGGACTATTGGGCAGATGTATGTCGCTAGGTATTATTAGTCGCCAAAGAAATTCTCCTCGAGCAGTTCCTGCGCCCGTCGCTTGGCAATTTGATTCGAGAGCCGGTTATCAGGAACCTGGTCGAGATCAAAAGCGAGGGCTTCCTTGAGCAGGTTGTCGTGTAATTGTTGATCGAACACCATTCTGCCGTAAGTTGCGGCGTAGAGCACCTGGGCCATGAGGAAGGATCGATTGGAGATCTCCAGGGCTCGCTCAAAGTGATAACGGCTGCGTTCAGGGTCGCCGCCAATCATCTGCGGTTTGGAACCAAAGAGCACGCCGAAAAAGAGATGCGGGCCTCCCTGCTCCACCGTTTCGTCAAGTTCGAGCAGTCGAGCCATAATCCTTTCCACAGTGACCAGATCGGCCATCGAGGCTGGGGAACCCTGCTGCTGTTCGATCCAGGCCAACCAGCCGTAACTGCCCCAGAAAAGATAGTCGGCATCTGCTGAGGATCGTTTTTCTAGAGCTGATTCGAACTTCTCCTGATCTCCACCGTCTATTGGAAGCATAGTCGCAAGCAGAGTTCTCCCGTAGCGGGCACTCTTGTCGCTCAGGGTTTTGAGCCTTTCCTTAGGGGTGTCACAGGCCTGAAGTGCGGCGACACTTCCCGCGTAAGACTGGGCGCCGATTTTGAGCAGCTCCCTGTTGTCTGGGTCTGATTCGATCATCGAGTCGATCATCAAAAGGTAGGAGGATGCCCCCTCACAGACAAGCTCGATATCGGACTGCTTCTGCAGGTTGGATACCGCCGGCTTGATCGCCACCGAAGTGATCAGGGAGGTACAGGAGGTAGCGAACAAGAAGATACCCGCCAGAATCAGTAAAAACAATCTCTGCAAATGGATAGGTGCTGAAGTCATGAAATAGAGATTATCAGTAATTTGAAATTGATAAAATGATTATCTTTGACTGGTTTTTTCAATCTCTTTGAGAAGGGCCATAATCAAATCCTCGGTTTCATCCTTTCTTGAGATAAAATTCTTTTCCTCATCTTGAGAAATGGCTGACATCTTTGAGCTATTTGTCAAATCTAAGTTGATATAGTCATCAGAGAGTTTTTTGTTGTCTTCGTTATACAACGCAAGAACTGAAGAATAAAAATCTGGATCGAAAAGGGTGTATTCTCTTTTGTGGTTCGAATTCGATGGATCTGGCGATAATCCCTGAAGTACCTGTCTCAAAAGGGCTTGAAGCTCTGCGTCTAATTTCATATGTATTGCTTGTCGCATTAACGCAGCAGACTTTCTGGAAAGTTTAGCATTAACGAAATCTTGTGTTTTCATCGGCTGGCTGAGAGATTGGGACCTGAGACGTGCGATTTTGACAAAATCTTTAACTACATCTCTATCGGGTAGATAGTCATAATTACGAACGACTAGGTTCTCTTTTCCAAAATACTCAGCCCAAATCGTTAGATTCGCATGATAGAGGAGGTAGTTTTTTACTCCATTTAGTAACTCATCTGTAGATGGTATTGGAAAGCCATCTTTTAGTTGTTGGTTAAAGAATGAATCAAACCATTCATCTTGCCTGCGGAGATATACAATGACCTTTACCTTATCAAAAGCACTAAACAATTTATGGCATGAGCTGATAAATCGGCCGATATAATTGAAATTTTCAACACTTGGAGTGTGATGGGATGGCCCTGACTGCATCGCAGGAGATGCCCAGAAATATTCCGAACTTACTATGACCTTGTTGCATCCATTGGTTTTACAAGTTCTTAAAATATTTAGCACATATTGATTTGCGTCAATTTGGTCAATCGCGTCATTAAAATGAACCCAGTCAAATAAAGGTGATGCTATAGATTTCACTAGAGCAGTGTGCTGATTTATCGGCACACCACATTCCGGATAGAAGATTTTCTGCTGAATCAGATTCTTCCTATTGTGGGCGAGGAATCCTTGAATAGCTGTGGTGCCCGTTTTGGGCATTCCGACATGCAGGACAAGAGATTTTTCTTTGCTTGAGTATGGTTTGAAAATTCGCGTTAGTTTCATATACAGGTGCTCTGATTAGGAAGCTATTGATCGATTGTAAGGCTATCACAGACTTTAATATAAAAACCCTTAGGTAGTAAAAGATTTTGCCACAAATGAGTGAAATAGTGTAGTGATCCCCCAATTGATCCGGACACCTCTGTATGTCATTTAACGGCTAGAGATGCGCCAATGTCTATGATTAGTAATTCCCATCCCCATACCGAAAATTTTCTTGTATATCACCGGACGGCCGCAGGG
>JABDQA010000197.1 GCA_013042475.1 Desulfofustis sp. | reverse complement strand
TCATACTCAGGTTCGGGGCGGTCGTGCTCATTGCGCTCTCAACAGTCTGGTTCCTCGAGAGAGCTGTATTGGATGCATCGGTAATTAAATATGTCGAGGCCTCCCATGCCCAACTGCTCAGCTAGTCAGATTTCAGGGGATCAGTAAGATGGAGCCGGTCACTAAATTTATGTGTAATTTATTCAGGAAATGAACGTGTCTTCGCACTCGCCAGTTAGAGACGGCTCAGCCACAGATCTCACAATCAGTCAGCGTCGAATATGGACTGGGCAAATGCTCAATCCGGATAAGCCGCTGTACAATATGGCAATGGCTTTTCATATCGACGGCACGATCGAAGCGTCGATATTCAGTAATGCTTTTCAAAGAGTTATCGATAAAAGTGACGCCCTGCGCACAATTTTTCTCGAGCGGAATGGTGAACCGTTCCAGCGAATAATCGATGAACTTCGTTTCGACACCGAGCTGATCGATATCTCAGAGAGCTCTTCCCCGGATGAAACCGCCGAGCTGCTGCTGAAACAGCGGGCTCAAACACAGTTTGTGCTGGATGAACGGATGTTCGACAGCGCACTTTTTCAGCTGGACAGCGATCGTTACATCTGGTTCATCAACCAGCATCACCTGATCTGCGATGCCTGGTCATGTGCGGTACTCCATCAGCGCCTCGCTGAGTACTACCAGCTCGCCCTCGCAAACCGGCTTGAGGAGGCCGCGCAACCACCTCAGTTCCAGGACTACAGGATCGCTGAAAATATTGGCAGAAAAAATCCCGAAGGCATCCAGGCTACGCAATACTGGGCAGAAAAATTCACCCACCAGCGGAACGAACTAGAGCTATATGGACATCGTACTGATCCTGCAACCACGGTAACCAGCAGAATATCATGCGAAATAGGGCGGGAACGATCTGCAAAACTACGGGAGCTGGCTGGGAAAGCACCGCTTAAATCGATCAGCCAGGATCTTTCGCTGTTTTATCTTTTTTGTACGCTGTTATTTGCCTACATTCACCGGGTCAGCGGTCAAGATGACCTGGTTATCGGCAGTCCCAGCCACAGCCGTTCAAAACCTTCAGACAAGCAGACGCTCGGGTTATTTATCGAACTGTTTCCGCTGCAGCTCAGCATCAACCCCGGGGATACTTTTCGCACCCTGATTGATGCGGTGATACCGGAGGTCAACCAGCTTTTGCGCTACGCCTTACCGGGAGCGAGCAGTGAGGTGCCGGTCGACTGTTATTCGGTGGTTCTCAATTACCTTAATGTTCAATTCGGCGATTTTTACGGCATGCCCTCCCGGGCTTCCTGGATTCACCCCGGTCATGGCGATTGGGGGCACGCTTTGCGGCTCCAGGTGCATGACTTCGGACAGAGCGGCTCATTTACACTGCTTTTTGATGTCCATGAAGAGATCTTTTCTCCTTCTCTAAGAAAACATGCTATAGGTCATTTCCTGAAACTCATGGATGCCCTCCTGGAGGACCTCGACTTATGCTTAGAGCACATTCCCCTGCTCAGCGGCCAGGAAACCGAACAACTGGTCACCACCTACAACGACACCGCCGCCTCTCCACCACCAGAACAGACCATTGTCGAGTTGATCAAGGCACAGGTCGACAGAGCCCCCAAGGCCATAGCCGTCGTTGAAAACGACGTGGAGCTGACCTACGCTCAACTCGATGAGATCTCCGAGCCGATGGCTCTGAACCTGAAGCAATTGGGGATCGGCAGAGATGATTTCGTGGCTGTCTACATGGACAGGTCGACTCCTCTGATTGTTTCCCTCTTGGCCATCTTAAAAGCCGGAGCTGCATTTGTACCCATCGACACGGCGTTTCCCGAACAGCGTCTTGCCTATGTGCTGGAAGACTGTGGCTGTAAATTGGTGCTGACCAGCGAAGATCTTGAAGCGGCTCTGCCCGCGACAACGGCCAAAGTCATCGAGTATGAGAAAATCAGGCGAAAAACTGCTTCAGAGCACCCGACAGAAATTGGCCTGGAAGCAATTGATCACCGCTCGCTCGCCTATATGATTTATACCTCGGGGTCTACCGGTCAGCCAAAGGGAGTGATGATTGAACACCGCTCGCTGTTGAACTATCTGTGCTGGGCCCGCAAGGAATATATGGCAGACGGCCCCCATGATCTTCCTCTGTTTTCCAGCGTTGCCGCCGATTTGACCATCACCTCGCTTTTTCTGCCGCTGATCTCCGGCAGCTCGGTAGTAATTTACCCAGAAGGTCAGGATGGGCTCGATCTGTCGATACTGGAGGTGTACAGAGATGACAGGGTCGATATCATCAAGCTTACCCCGTCCCACCTCGCCCTGCTGGACGGATCTGAGGCCTTGCCCGCACGAGTGAAAAAGCTGATCGTCGGCGGTGAAGACTTCAAAGCCAGTCTGGCCCGCAGAGTGTCAAGCCTCTACGGGGACAAAATCACGATTTACAACGAATACGGCCCAACGGAAGCGACCATTGGCTGTATGATTTACCGGTTCTCTCCCGAGTTGGACACCCAGACCTCGGTTGCCATCGGCAAGCCCATCGATAATCTTCGCATTTACCTGCTTGATAAAACCCTGAATCCGGTACCCGCCGGCATCAAGGGTGATCTCTACATTGGCG
>JABDQA010000195.1 GCA_013042475.1 Desulfofustis sp. | reverse complement strand
GGCCACACTCTATGTAGCCCCGATCACCCCTGCACCTTGGAACCCATGATTTTCCCGGATCCGGTCATATCGATTGCGGTATCACCAAAAGACAAGAGCAGTGTCGAGAAGATGGGCATCGCGATTGGCAAAATGGTCGCGGAAGATCCTTCATTCCGGGTTGAGACAGACGAAGACTCCGGCGAAACCATACTCAAAGGAATGGGCGAGCTGCACCTTGATATTAAAGTCGATATCTTGAAGCGGACCTACGGTGTTGAACTGGAAGTTGGCGCCCCACAGGTAGCGTACCGAGAAACAATCACTCAGCAAATTGAAGATTCCTATACGCACAAGAAGCAATCCGGTGGTTCCGGTCAGTTCGGTAAGATTGACTACCGTATCAAGCCTGGTGAACCAGGTAGTGGCTATGTGTTCAGCTCCACTGTTGTGGGCGGTAACGTACCGAAAGAATTCTACCCGGCTATTGAGAAGGGATTCGAAGGCATGATGGAGCATGGCCCAATAGCGGGTTTTCCAGTTCTCGATATTGAAATCGAACTATTTGATGGTGGCTTTCACTCAGTGGATTCATCGGCCGTAGCTTTCGAGCTTGCTGCAAGAGGTGCTTACCGTCAGTCAATGCCCAAAGCTTCACCCGAGTTAATCGAGCCGATCATGAAGGTAGATGTCTTTACACCAGAAGATCACGTGGGTGATGTCATTGGCGATTTAAACCGTCGTCGCGGCATGATTAAAGATCAGGACGCTGGACCCACAGGAGTACGCATCAAAGCCGATGTGCCTCTCGCCGAGATGTTCGGCTACATTGGCAGCCTGCGAACAATGACTTCGGGTCGCGGTCAGTTCTCTATGGAGTTCTCTCACTACCTGCCATGCCCGCAGTCAGTTTCTGACGCTGTCGTTGAAGCCGAAAAAGCAAGACAGGAAGCGAAAGCCAAGAAATAGGCAAAACATTCTTGTTTTCGAAGGCCCCGATAAAGCAATTTGCCGGGGCCTTTTTTATTGGTTTCAGAAAAGGGGACAAGCGGACGAAGTAGACTAACAGCCTCAGTGTCCCACATTGGCCTTCGCAATTTCGAGCTTCAGAATGGAAGCTGGTATGAAGAACTAAAACGCAGATTCCTAACAGTGTTATAGCTATAGGCTACAGAATTGATGCCATCACTGGGATTGTCGTGCTCGATGAAATAGTGCTTGAAGCCACCCGGGGTGGCGTAACTGAACACTTTGTTAAAATCCATATAACCGCGGCCCACATCTGCCATTTCACCGTTATACGAGCGGTCTTTCACGTGTAGCATGGGAAAGCGCCCAGGATACCTGAGGAAGTAAAAGGCCGGGTCATAGCCCGCCTCTTCAGCCCAGAACAGATCCATCTCGAACACGACTAATTCTGGATCAGTCTGCGAGGTGAGGATATCGTATCCAATCCGCCCTTGTTCCTGAAACTCAAACTCAAAGGCGTGATTGTGATAGCCCATCGTGATGCCAGCCTCTCTGGTCTTTTCGCCTGCGCGGTTCAGTGTCTCGGCATGACGTTGGTAGTCATCCAGGCTGCGTTCATCCCCTGGCAATGAAGGCACGACGATGTACTGCTGGCCAAGGGTGGCAGCAATATCGATTTCGCGCTCCAGATCCTGGCGAATGGCATTCAGTTGCACGTGGGTAGCAGGCGAAGTGAGCCCGAAGCCATCCAAAATTCTGCGCACTTCCGCCGGCGACTTACCGTGGTACCCGGCAAATTCCATTTCCGTAAAGCCAATCTCAGCCAGTTGTTCCAGGGTGCCCTCGAAGTCGGCAGCCATCTCCTGCCGCAGGGAATACAGTTGCAGGCCAATCTTATTGACACGCCGCTCCTGGGCCCCGGAAGCCCCAAGGGGACTCGCGGCAATGGCAGCGGTAACCGCGGCTTTTTGGAGAAAGTCCCGACGGGACTGACGGATAGACTGAAATCGTTTACGCATTAATGTTCTCCGGTCGACTCAAGCTTAGGTGCAATCAAAGATATCAGAATCACTGCTGTCCCGCATAATTCTTAAGCCTTAGTTTTTGTTGGTGCACCGCAGATCCATCGCTTGATCAGCCCGAATTTTAAGTTATGCTAGGTATCAGTATCCTGAGCATCACTGGCAATCGCAGTGAACAACAAGCGGAGCAAGCGGTGATGCTCACCTGGGAAGGTGGCGTTACCGGGCCACAGGGTGATGACGCCAATCCCGAGTCTGATGTCGAGGTAATTTCAAAAATGCCAGAGTAGGAATTGTGCTGCAATCGGCAGAATTCAGTTGCAGGCGAGATCGGCATTGCTGTCGCTGAGATCAGTTTCAATCAGACCTGGTGGCTTTCACTGATCACTCCTGCAGAAGAACAAAGACTACGATCAAAAGGTAGAACTCATGAATCGTCGCATCTATTTAACAAAGCTGGTTACACTGCTATTGCTAACTTTCTCCGTCAGGGGTTTTTCCATTGCCCAGGGACAAACCATCCTGTCTCCCACGGATCACTGCCGGGATTTTTCCGCCGATGCGATTGTTACCTTTGCCGATCCGGATCTGGCCGAGGTAGTGCATGAAGCGCTTGGTTTGGAGCCAGGAGCAACATTGAGCTGCGGTCAAGCGGCCGAACTGGAACAACTGGTTGTAGGCACCACCATT
>JABDQA010000028.1 GCA_013042475.1 Desulfofustis sp. | reverse complement strand
GGTCTGAAGGAGAGTTGCAGCTTTACTACGAAGACGTCGGACGCCACAACGCTGTCGACAAGGTGATGGGGGCCATTCTGCTGGGCAAAGCTGAACCGGGCGGTGCCATCTACACCACCGGGAGGCTCACTTCGGACATGGTCCTCAAATGCGCGAGAATGAGGATACCCATCGTGCTCTCGAGAACCGCCCCCAGCTCGCTGGGCATCGCCATCGCGGCACGGGCGGGACTGACTCTGGCCGGTTATGGCCGCCAGGAGCGCCTCAACGTGTTCACCCATCCCGAGCGTGTGGTGCTCGACTGACCCTGACTGCTGCTAGCGTCCCTTGGCCGCCATTCCCAGTTCTATCAGCTTCTCCAGTAATTGCGGGTAGTCGAGACCGTGGGCGGCTGCCGACTGGGGCAGCAGGCTGGTCTGGGTCATACCTGGAATGGTATTTGTTTCGAGTATATAGATCGTATCGTCCTCGGCTATGATCATATCGCTGCGGGAATACCCATGCAACTGAAGTACCTTATGTGCTTTTACCCCGTACTCCTGGGCTTGAGCAGTGTGTTCTGGAGATATCTTGGCCGGACAAATTTCTTTTGAGGCACCGGGCAAGTATTTGGCGTTGTAATCGAAAAATTCATACTCATCACCCGGCACTATCTCGATAACCGGCATCGGTTCGGGATCTTCGTTGCCCAGAACCGATACGGTGATCTCTTTGCCGTCTATATATTTTTCAACCATCACCCTGGCGTCATTTTCAAGAGCCTGGGCTACCCCATTTTTGACGTCTCCAACGCTGCGGGCGATGGTCAGGCCGAGACTTGAGCCGTCGCGGACCGGTTTGATCACCAGCGGCAGTCCCATCGTTGCCGCCAACTGCTCGCACTGGTTCTCGTCGACACTGGTCACCACCTGCCAGTCGGCCACCGGGATACCCTCCAGGCGGTAGAGTATTTTGGCCAAATTTTTATCCATGGCCACGGCGCTGCCCAGAATACCGGACCCCTGGTAGGGGATGTCTAGAAGATCCAGCATTCCCTGCACCGAGCCATCTTCACCGAATAGACCGTGTAGGAGAATAAAGGCGAAGTCAATTTCCTTGCTGTCCCGAGCCAGATCGGCCAGATCAGAGGCCGGGTCGTAGCGTTTGATGGTAAACTTATCCGGATCGAGTGCTTTTTCAAAAATTGCCGCACCGCTAAGGGAGACCTCCCGTTCCCCGGATTTACCGCCGGCCAGCAGGGCTATACTAGTTTTTTTATGGTCAGTCATGGGATCACCTTTCCAAAGGATTTGAGGATGGTTACCGTGGCCGTCAGCCTTAGCTCTGGCGACCCGAACGGTTCTCGGGTATGGTCATATGAAACCACCCTAAATCGAAAAAACGATGACTGCAATACCTTCTCGCCTTATACCCCTAATAAGCGACATTGTCGGTTCTGACAACCTCACCAGCAGAATCGAAGATCTGCACTGCTACAGCTACGACGGTACCGCCCGGCCGCATCTTCCCGGCCTGATCGTCTTCCCTCGTAACGCCGAGCAGATAAGCAAAATAATGAAGCTTGCCTCGACCCACCGTATTCCGGTCGTACCCAGGGGGGCAGGAACTGGTATGACCGGCGGCATCGTCCCGGTGGCAGGCGGTATCGTTATGGCTCTGACCAAACTGGACGCGATCGTTGAAATTGACACGGACAACCAGATTGGTATTGTCGAACCGGGAGTCATCACCGGAGAATTTCAGGCTGCAGTCAGAAAAAAAGGATTGTTCTACCCGGTCGATCCGGCCAGCCTTAAGTACTGCTCCATTGGCGGCAACGCAGCTGAATGCGCCGGTGGTCCTTCGGCGGTGAAATACGGGGTAACCAAGGACTACATCATTGGCCTCGAAGTCGTGCTCGCCAACGGAGATATCATCACCACCGGAGCCCGCACTGAAAAAAGCGTGACCGGTTATGACCTCACCCGGCTGTTCGTCGGCTCCGAGGGTACGCTGGGAATCATCACCAAGCTGATTGTCCGCCTGCTGCCCATACCGCCCCACAAGCAGACCTTTCTGCTCACCTCGACCTCGCTGCGGCGCACCACCCAAATGGTCTCGGAAATCCTCAACCACAATATACAACCATGTACGCTCGAATACATGGACAAGACTGCCATCGACGCCGTTTCCTCTTTTATGGAAAACCCTCCACCGGAGACTGCCCAGGCACTTCTCATCGTTGAAATCGATGGGGAGAAGGCAAACGTCACGAAGCAGGCAGCAAAATTCATCTCTCTAGTCTCCGACCGGAGTGAATTTACCCTCAGAGAGGCCACCACCCAGGTAGAGGTAGAACAGATCTGGCAGGCTCGGCGGGCCATCTCTCCATCGGTGCTCAAACTGCGGCCTCACAAAATTGGGGAGGATGTGGCCGTGCCCCGGTCGCGCATTCCAGAACTTGTTGAATACACAGAAAAATTATCAGAGGAACTTGGTCTCATGATCCTCACCTTCGGGCATGCGGGCGACGGCAATATCCACGTCAATATCATGCTTGACCGGTCAAATGGAGCCGAGGTCGAACGGGCCGAAGAGGCCAAAGAGCGATTGTTCCGGCAAGCTATTTCCCTGGGGGGTACCCTCTCCGGTGAGCACGGCATCGGTCTGAGCAAGAAACCCTTCATGCGCTACGAGCTCAACGAAGCAACCCTTGAGCTGATGAAGAAGATTAAAACGATGTTCGACCCGAACCATATCCTTAACCCCGGTAAGATTTTCCCGGCCTGAGGTCCCTCGCCTCTTACTGTAGTTCAGAAATGATTTGACAGCACAACGTTATCGTTTTATATAGAGAGATTGTCGTTAGAAAAACCGGCTTAGCCAATCTCATGTCGTGGAAAAAATACAACGGAGACACAGATGATAGAAGTTGAAGTTCGAGGAGATCTCGAGTTTGCCATCAGGCAATTGAAAAAAAAGCTTCAGATTGACGGGATTAAAAGAGAGCTGAAGCGCCGTGAATACTATGAAAAGCCAAGCGTCAAGAAACGTCGCAAGCAGGCTGAAGCACGGCGGAAGCTCAGAAAGTTCAATCGCATGAGAAGATCTGCCTGATTCAGTCTAAGTTCTCGATCCTGCTTGTGCGGGTCTGCAGGCAGGATGTCAACCTCCGCCGCCGTCAAGACCAATAAAATCCTCTACGATTCCTGAACAATTCAGCGCTCCGCTGGAACTCTTCCTGATCCACCTGCTCTCTGAGCGAAGATTGTCAGACAACACTGCCTCTGCTTACGAGAGTGACATCCGCTTTTTCCTGCAGTTCATTACAGAAAAGAATCTCCACGATCTGTCAGCCATCGATCTGGAAACCATCCACGCCTTTCTGATTGTCTCCAGGTCAAAATCGATATCCCACCGCTCCAATGCCCGCCGGGTTTCAGCCTTAAACTCATTTTTCTCTTTTCTGACCCGCCAGGGTGGCATCGATCGCAACCCTTTTGCTATGGTCGATTTGCCCAAAAGCGGTCGGCTGCTTCCCAAGGCTTTGAGCATGGAGGAAGTTAACAGATTGCTGAAGCAGCCCGATATTCCATCACCGCTGCGGGTGCGTAACTGGACCATGCTGCTGCTGCTCTACTCGACCGGTGTGCGGGTCAGCGAACTGGTCAGTCTGCCGCTGGTCGGCTGTAATATGGAAAGTGGCTTTCTCAAAGTGGTCGGCAAAGGCAACAAGGAACGGCTTATACCTTTTGGCACGACCGCCGGGGAGGCTGTCGCCGGTTATCTTGAGAGCAGTCGACCGCAGCTGCTCAAAGGCAGAAAGTCCACCTTTCTGTTCATCACCAACCGGGCCAAACCGATGACCAGAGCCAGGTTCTGGCAGATCATCAAAGAGACAGCGGGTGCGGCTGGAGTGCGCAAATCCATATCTCCGCACATGCTGCGTCACAGTTTTGCCACTCACTTGCTGGCCAACGGCGCCGACCTTAGGGCCGTACAGATGATGCTCGGACATGCCGACATCGCCACCACTCAGATTTATACGCACATCGACCAGGATCGCCTTAAATCGATCCACCGTTCATTTCATCCACGCGGCTGAGAGCCATTGCAATATACCAGTGCAACCGCTATAGTTATCTATAATTACAACAAAATTGCTGGCTTCCGGCCTGCGGAAGTGGCGCGGCTGAGATAATGTGAACCTGGTATATTTCGGGTTTAATCAAGGGGGTTTACTGGTAAGAGCGGTCGAATGCGCATCATAACTACCCACATCAATGCCGATTTTGACGGCATGGCCTCAATGATTGCCGCTCAGAAGCTCTATCCGGACGGCTTGCTGGTCTTCCCGGGCTCCCAGGAAAAAACTCTGAGGGATTTCATCTCCCACACTCTGCTCTACAAATATGATTTCATCAAGGCCAAGCAGGTCGAGCTGGGCAAAGTGACCTCCCTGGTGGTGGTCGACACCAGGACCTCGTCCAGACTCGGCCCCCTGGCCGCTTGTCTCGATAACCCCGGCATCTCGGTGCACCTCTACGATCATCATCCGGAAAGCGGCGGCGATATGGTGGGTGACTTCGAGGTTATCCGCGACGTCGGTTCGACGACTACGCTATTTACCGAGATTCTACAGGAAAAAGATATAGATATAACTGAAGAGGAGGCCACTATCTTCAGTCTCGGCATCTATGAGGATACCGGCTCGCTGACCCACACGACCACCACTCCGGACGATATGCGGGCTGCTGCCTGGCTGCTGGAAAAAGGGGCCAAACTGGACGTCATCACCCAATTCATCAGCCATGACCTCACTTCTCAGCAGGTCGGCCACCTGAACGATCTGGTCAAGAATGCCAGCCGCATCACCATCCAGGATATTCCGGTGGTCATTGCCACCTTGTCGCTGCCCTACTACGTCGACGACTTTTCACTTATCGTCAAACGTTTTCTGACCATGGAAAATCTCGACGTGCTGTTCACCATCGCTGCCATGGGCGGACGTACCTACCTGATTGCCAGGAGTAGAATACCCGACGTCAATGTCGGGGCCATCGCGCGTGACTTTGGCGGTGGCGGGCATGCGACCGCGGCCTCTGCGACGATGAAGGAAATGAGCACTGTCGAGGCTCACGAACAGCTGATCCGAAGCTTGCACCGCCATATCCGGCCCCAGGCCATTGCCCGGGAGATGATGACCTCGCCCGCCATCACGGCGCCGGAAAATGCCACCCTGCACCACGCCAAAACCTTGATGAGCCGCTACAATATCAACGCCATGGTGGTAGTTCCCCGAATGGAGCCGGAAACGGGCAGCGGCGACCCATTTATCCTCGGTATCATTTCCAGGCAAATGGTCGAGCGGGCCATCAGCCACGATCTCGGTGATCAGCCGGTACAGGACTATATGGCCACCGAGGTTGAAGTATTGTCGCTCAACGCCACCCTGGCAGATATTCAAGAGATCATCATCGAGCACCGGCAGCGTCTCATTCCCATCGTACACGAGCGTGAACTTAAGGGTATCATCACCCGCACCGATCTATTGAACAGGCTGGTCAACGACCCTGCCAACCTGCCAAAAGATTTACTGCATGAGGCTGAGTATCCTTCCCTGGAGCGGAGCCGCAATCTCACCCACCTGCTGAGCAGTACCCTCTCCAGAGAAGTGATCATGCTCCTCCAGAAAGTTGGCGAAGTTGCCGACACCCTCGGCTACAATGCCTATGTGGTGGGCGGTTTCGTCAGAGACCTGCTGCTCAAGAAAGACAATATGGACCTCGATATCGTGGTCGAGGGCAACGGTATCACCTTCGCCCGGGATCTAGCCAGAGAGCTGCGCGGGCGGGTCAGGGTTCACGAGCGTTTCGGCACCGCTACCCTGGTTCTGGAAGGCGGTCTCAAGCTCGATGTCGCCACTGCCCGTCTCGAATACTACGAGTACCCGGCAGCGTTGCCCACAGTCGAGCTTTCTTCAATCAAACTGGATCTCTACCGGCGGGATTTCACCATCAACGCCATGGCCATCCAGCTCAACCCCAGCCAATTCGGCCAGCTCATCGATTTTTTCAACAGTCAGAATGACCTGAAACAGCGGGCCATCAAAGTGCTGCATAATTTGAGTTTCGTCGACGATCCGACCCGCATCTTCCGGGCCGTCAGGTTCGAAACCCGGATGCACTTCAATATCGTCAAACACACGGATCGACTGATCAGAAACGCGGTGAAGATGAACCTCTTCGGCAAAGCCGACGATCCCCGCTTTTTTACCGAACTGAAGCTGCTGCTCAACGAGGAAAATGCCATTCCGGCAATCAACCGTCTCTCTGAGTTCGGCCTGTTCCCTTACCTGTGGCCGGATCTCAAACCGCACCTCAAAATCGACAAGAGGTTCAACCAGTGTCTGATCCATGCCCAGAAGGCAATTACCTGGTTCAGACTTCTCTATCTCGATGATGAATTTGAGACCTGGATCGTCTACCTGCTGACCATCATGGCCCGCTCACCGGTCACTGTGATGACCAATTTCTGCAACCGGTTCCAGCTCGCTCCGTGGATCAAGAATTTTATCATTAACGAGAAGACCCTGGCCGACAAGACCTCCCGTTTCCTGAACCGCAGGGCAGATCTTAAAGCAAGCGTGATCTACACGGCACTCAAAGATCTGAACGTCGAGGGATTGCTCTTTCTGATGGCAGTGGCCAGAAAAGAAGAGGTCGAAAAAGCTGTATCCATGTACGTCACCACCATGCGCACCCAGCAGCCGCTGCTCAACGGCGACGACCTGAAATCGCTGGGCTACCAGCCGGGGCCCATTTTCAAGACAATCCTGGAGACCCTGTTGCTGGCTCGGTTGGATGAGCAAGTGAGCACCAGAAAAGAGGAAATAGCAATGGTCAACCGCGAATTTGCCGCCTTCCAGTCCAATTGATCCCCTGCACTGGCCTCGGTCTCGGGCAGGTAGTTGCGGATCATTTACTTACCGGCCCGGATGATTACACGTAATGGTAGGATTATACGATTAATTTTGAACCAACTAGAGATCAAAAGCAGGATTAAATGAATACCGTAAGTCAACTGATTATAATGGCTCCGCCGCTGCTGCTGGCCCTGACCCTTCACGAATACGCCCACGGTTATGTAGCCTATCGACTCGGCGACCCAACGGCCCGCGATGCCGGCAGGCTGACACTCAACCCGCTCAGCCATCTCGACCCCATCGGCACCATCGCCTTCTTTTTTATTAAATTCGGCTGGGCCAAGCCGGTACCGGTCAATCCCTATTATTTCAAGAATCCAAGAAAAGACATGCTCTGGGTCGCCCTCGCTGGCCCGATCACCAATCTGCTGCTGGCCGTGGCCAGCGCCGTGCTTCTCAAAGGGCTGATCGGCACGGCGTCGGTGATTCCCTACACACCCATGCTCGAGGCGATCCTGGTACCGCTCTACAACATGCTGATTGCCTCGGTATGGATCAACCTGGTGCTTTGCATTTTCAACTTTCTGCCGATTCCACCGCTGGACGGCGGCCGGATCCTGACCGGCCTGCTGCCCGAAGATATGGCCAGGACTTATGCCTCGTTTGAGCGCTACGGCTTCATCGTCATTCTTCTGCTGGCCTTTTCCGGGGTACTCGGTATGGTGATCTTTCCGGTGATCAGATTTGCCAACAACCTGCTTCTCACTTGAGCTGCGCCAACGACTCTTGGAAATCTTCCCACCCCAAAAAAAAACCCCGAACCGCATGCGGCTCGGGGTTTTTCGGTGCAGCAGCAGGATAATTAAAACTTGTAGCTAAATCCCGCCGAGAGCAGGAAGGCGGCGGCGTTCTCAAACTCGCCTACAGCCTCGCGATTGTTGGCCGTTCTCGACTCCTTGTAATCGTAGAGAAAACCGAGCCCGAACGAAGCGCGCTCGTTGATGTTGTAGCGGCCACCGACCGAAAAGAGCAGGGGATCGGAATCGGGCAGCTGGAAACCTATGGTTTCGTCAGGAACCGGATTTGAATCAACGGCAAAACCGAGCATACCCGTAAAAGCGTCATTAAACGCGTACGAAGCGCTAATCCGGAAGGCATCGGTGTCATCCCAGTTCTTTGGCATTGCCATACCAAAAGGACTTCCCTCCAGCATTGGATTACCAAAATCCAAATCCAATTCCTCATACTCGGACCAGAAGGTTCGATCCCAGGTGAGCTCGATGGTCAGATCGTTCCAGGTGTAGGCGCCTGCCAGAGTGAACACCGCCGGAGCAGGAAGCTCTGTGTCGCCGCTGGTGGTGAGGCCCATCCCCGCTAGGCTGGCCTTGACGTCACCTGAAAGATTCAGGTTGACATTTGACCGGTAAGTCGCCGATATATTACTGTTTTCGTTTGGCTTTAAGGCCAGGGCCAGATTCCAGCCCCAATCCGTGCCGTAATCACCGTCCAAATTAATATCATATGGCACACCACCAGGCGGGGTACCCCCGAATTCCGCCTGAGCCGTCGAGACGATCAACCTGGCGCCGCCGGCCAGCGAGAAATAATCGTTGATCTTGTAGGCCACCGTGGGGTTCATATCAAAGACCTGCAATTCAAACTTCCTGGCGAACAGAGCCGGATACGGATCCTTCCATTGTTTGGCCAGGCCATAAGGCGCGGTGAAAGACAGGCCGAAACGAAAATTGTTATAGTCAGGCGAGACGACAAACAAGGTGGGAAGCAGAAAGTTTTCTTGTTCAGAACTGCCGTTGAAGCCAGGGCTTCGGGCATCGGTGTAATCGATCGAGGTCAAATGAATGTAGGTCAGATCGATTTCCATCAGCCAGGCATCCTCGGCGAAACCCATATTGGCAGGGTTGTAATAACTTGAATCGGCTCCCGTCGAGGAGGCAATGTGAGCTCCCGCCTTGGCCACCGAATCCGATGACTGCTCAGGAATACGATACCCTGATCCATAGGCGGTGCCGGCTACCATAATCGAGGCCAGCGCCAGTAGTGATATCGACTTTTTCATACGGTTCTCCCTCTGCTAGTTGGTTGACCGCCCCGGCTGCACCGCCGCAGCGGCAAGTTTACCGACTGTAATATCGGTATCTTATGCTATTTTAGCATACCTGTCGTACAAGTAACGCTTAATTTTGTGGGTTGCCGTTTTAATGAACGGTTCCCTTCGCTCGAATACCTCGGCCAGTCTCGAAGTGGAAGCCAGGCCCACATTCACCTCGCGGCGCAGTTCTTCGAGCAGACCATCCAGGTAGTCACGCCGCTGAGTCCTCATCTGACCGGCGGTGATCTCGTCGATATACTCATAATCGGGATACACCCAGGCGATGAGCCTGCCGTTATCCTCAACCACCAGAGACTCGACCACCCAGGGATAGGCGTTTATCTTGTGCTCGATGGCCTCCGGATAGATATTTTCCCCGCTGGCCATGACGATGATATTCTTGCACCTGCCCATGATGTGCAGGTTGCCCTGCTCGTCCAGCATCCCCAGGTCGCCTGTGGCCAGCCAGCCCTCCAGGCTGATGGTCTCGGCCGTGGTCTCTTCATCATTATAGTAGCCGACCATGACATTGGGGCCCCGGGCATGGATCTCGCCAATGCCCGTCTCCGGATTGACATCTTCTATTTTTACCTCCACCCCCGGTAGTGGCTTGCCGGTAGAACCGAGGGCGATGGTGGTGTCACCGAAAGGTCCCCCTGCGATCAAGGGCGCCGTTTCCGTCTGTCCATAGCCGACCAGGTAGGGAAACTCGGCTTCTACCAGGAACTGCTCCACCTCAGGGTTCAAGGAGGCTCCGCCAATTCCCATCATGGCCAGGTTGCCGCCGAAGAATTCGGTCAGTTTCTTGCCCGCCTTGCGGTGGACGATTTTTCTTCCGCGATTGAACTTGCAGAGCAACCTCAGCAACCAGCTTTTCTCAATATTGGGCAGCACCCTTTTTTTATAGATCTTCTCGAGTACCAGCGGTACTGCAAAGATCAGATAGGGCTTCTCGTGTTTACAAAGATTCTGCAGGATTGCCGGCGTCGGTGTTTTTCCGGCGTAGGCGATACGGGCCCCCAGCAGGAGCGGCAGAATAAATCCGGTGGTGAATTCATAGGTGTGGGACATCGGCAGAATGGAGAGAAACACCGCACCCTGGGGAATTTCCATCAACCTCGACGCACCAAAGGCATTTGAAGTCAGATTTTTGTGACTCAGCATCACCGCCTTGGAAAACCCTGATGTACCAGAGGTATAGAGGATGGAAGCCAGATCGTCTTCACCCACCTCGGGAAATTCGATCAGATCTCCGGTGTGCGCTCGTTCCAGGTAATCGGCCAGCGCGGCTTCAAGGAATCCAGAGAATGTTTCAGTTGCGGGTAACCCCTCGGCGCTCCGAAAGTCATCGAGAGTAATGACAAGTTCCGGCCGGTCGGATCTGAGATCGTAGATTTTTTCAATCTGGCGCTGGGTGGTGAAAATGGCTTTCACCTTCATTTCACCGAGAATGTGATGGACATCCGCCTCGGGAAGATCAGGAAGAATTGGCACCCCAACCCCGCCAAAACGGACCACGGCGAGATAGGCAGTGCCCCAGTGGTGCGAGTTTTCGGCCAGGATTGCGACCCGGTCACCCTTGGACAAGCCCTTTGCCATGAGGCTGGCTGCCAAAGCGCAGACCCGTTCGTGCAGTTCCTCGTAGGTAACGGGCTGATCCATTGCCATACCGATGGCACCGAGATCCCCAAAAGTGGATTTGCTGGAATCGATGATGTAATTCAGCGTCATCCGTACATCGGGCCCTTCGGGCATGGTGTCCGTCCTCACCAGAGAGAAATCTGAAACTATTACCTTATAATAGGTAACAGTTCAGAAAAACACACGATTATCAACAAAGATATATGTTTCTGGTATACCACAATCTCTACTCGAAGGTCAATCGACAAGACACCAATCCTACTGTTGTTGAGGATTTCACGGCTTCTTCAAGGCTCAACAAATCACCTAATCAGGCCACACCCATCGCCCTCCTTTCTCCTACCGATTTTATAGCGTCGTTAGTTTCCATCCGAAAACGAGAATTTTTGTTTCAAGATCGAGGCGTGCGAGAAATTTTACCACAGGCATATAGTTAATATTCCGAGGGTAAAATTTCACGCACAACAAAGATATTGACCAAAAGAGCCTTTCTAGATGGAGACTAGTTAATTACTTAGCAGTCTGATCTTTTCCACCGTAAGCGTCAGCGCACCGAAATCCTGTTCAACCAAGCCCCTGAGGCGGTAGACTTTCTGGGCCGACAGTATATGGGCATAACGGCGGTATACTTCGGGGAAAAAAGTTGTCTCGATAATTGCCGTCTCGTCCTCAAAGGTGAGAAATTCCATGGCCTCCCCTGTTTTGGTGGAAACGATCTTACCGGTGAGCAGCAGGCCGATAAAGTCAACGGTCCGGCCCACATGGGCGGCCAGATCGACTCCCTTGCATGTGTGTACCTTCCCTTTACCGATCAGACTGACCGGATGAGCCCGGCAGAGAAAACCGAGGGCCTGGTACTCCCGGCGCAGACGCTCAATCGGTGACTGATCCCTGAGCGGTGGGGCGTCGAACTCCACCACCGGGAACAGACCGGCTCCCCCGGCGGCGCTGGCCCCCACTTCCCGGGCTGCCGCCTCCCAGTAGAGGCGGCTCCGATTTGCTTTGGTGTCCAATCCATCCACGGCGCCGCTGTCGACTAGCACGCGAATCTCATGCTCGGCCGGCTGCACCTGCTGTAAGAAATCAGAAAAACTTCGAAAATGGCGCTCTTTCCGGCAGCCGAGGATGCGTTCACAGGTCTCCTGCGACAGGCCGTGCAGGGTCTGCAGACCGACCCTGATCCTGGTGCCCTGGCCGCGCCAGGACAACTCGCTAGTTCGGACATCGGGCGGGTCGATGATGAGCCCCATCCGCTTGGCCTCGGACACGTAGGAAAAGGTCGAGTAGTAACCGCCCTGGTTGGAAATCACCGCGGCCATGAATTCTGCCGGGAAGTGGGTTTTCAGGTAGGCAGACTGAAACGATACCCGGGCATAGGAGGCCGAGTGCGGCTTGCAGAACGAGTAGCCGTCAAAGCTCATCATCATGGCCCAGATCCGGTCAATTTCGGCCGATTCGATATTGTTTTTTCTGCACCCCCGGTAGAACTTGTCGCGATAATCCCTGAGCCTGAATTCCCGGTCTTTCTTGGAGAGCACCTTGCGCAGGCCGTCCGCCTCGCTGTGACTGAAGCCGGCCAAGGCAACGGCAACCTTGGAGACGTCCTCCTGGTAGACCATCAACCCGAACGTTTCGTCGAGTACTGCCTCCAGGGCCGGATGCAGGGGGTCCCAGCCACCGCCGTGGAGTCTTCTGACATATTCCCGGACAAACTCGTTGGCCGCCGGACGGATGATCGATGACTGGATCACCAGCTGCTCGAAATCTCCGCTTCCCGCCTTCTGCTGGAGCAGCCGCATGGCCGGGCTTTCGATATAGAAGCAACCCATGGTTTTTCCGGCGCCGACCGCCGCCTTGGTCTGCAGATCGTCCTCGGGAGTCCAGCCCTGTTCGGAGAAATCGGCACCGTTTTTTCGCAGATTACCGATGGCATCGCGAATCACCCCGAGGCTCCGGTTGCCGAGCAGGTCTATTTTCACCAGCCCGGATTCTTCCGTCCCGTCTTTCTCCCACTGAATGATCGGCACGCCTTTGGGAGCCTGCTCGACCGGCACATAGTCATGCACCGGTCCCTCGGTGATCACCACGCCTCCGGGATGCACCGAAAGATAGCGGGGCAGCCCGATAAGCTCGGATGCACGGTCGATTATCTCGGCCCAGGGACCAGAGAAATCCTGGTCCTTGAGCGACGGCAGTGTGGCTATCTGCTCCTGCAGGCTCAGGTCGCTGCGTTTGAAAAACCAGGGAAGCCGTTTGGTCATCCTGGAGATTTCATAGCCCGGCAGTCCGTAGGCCTTGGCCGTTTCCCGGATTGCACCACGCGGCTTGAAACAGACGTGATTGCAGACCATCGCCGCCCGTTCCCCGAAAAGACCAAGCACTTCCGCCAGCACCTGGTCACGTTCATCCCAGGCAAAATCGATATCGATATCAGGAGGGTCGCTTCTGCCCGGGTTCAGGAAACGTTCGAAGTAGAGATTGTAACGGATAGGGCAGACATTGGTGATACTCAGGCAATAGGCCACCAGGGAGGCAGCCCCGGACCCCCGGCCGCAGATACGGCGGCGTTTTCTGGTGCCATCCGGCTGCAGCGGCTGGACAATGTCGCGTACCACCAGGAAATAAGAAGAAAAGCCCATGGATTCGATGACGCCCAGTTCATAATCGAGACGCTCGACAACCTGGTCCGGCAGGGTGAACCCATAACGTTCCCGGGCTCCCTCGTAGGCCTCCTGCCTCAATACCACGCCGGCAGATTGGCAGCCGTGCTGCTGCCAGGGCGGCATCTGCAAACCGGCGGCCGGGCGACGGTAGGTACAGCGATCGGCGATTTCCTCGGTGGCCTGGAGTGTTTCAGGCCAGATGGAAAAACGGCTGGCATACACCTCGGGAGATTCGAGCGGTTGCCCCTGGTCCCTCACCTGTCCCCCGGAATCAAGGGTCTCTCCAGCACCAATGGCCCGTAATAAAAGCTGAGCGCGGTGCTCGCCGGGAGCGCCAAGGTCACTGTCGGGAACGGCTACAGCCGGGATTCCAAGAGTTGCAGCCAGATGCCTCAGCCTATTGCCATTCTCCGTCGGCCGGCTGCCGAGATCTGCCGCCGCCTCGAGTCCACATGCACGGCTTGTTCTGAGCATGGTCTCGGATCTGCTCAGCAGTACGAGCCCCTCATACAAAGAGGCCGTTTCGGCGCTGACGTCCAATTTGTCTTTACGCTTCCTGCGGCTGATAATATTGCACAGGTTGCGATAGCCGACCTCGTTGCGCACCAGCAGCACCAGCCGGTCGGCCGCACCGGTTTCGATTTCAGTGCCGATGATCGGTCTGATCCGGTGCCGCTCGCAGGCTGCCAGAAACGACCAGAGCCCGTAGAGATTTTCCAGATCCGTCAAGGCCAGTCTGGTGTAGCCAAAGCCCGCAGCCCGCCCGCACAACGAACCGGGCGAGGCAGTGCCGCGCAACAGGGAAAAACAGGATCGGACACGCAGGGGGACCATGACCGGGGCCGGGACTGATCAATGCAGGACGGGCTGGCTGCCCATCCGGATAGCCTCCCGCCCGAACCGCTGTCGGATGCGGTCCATGGCGGTCAGGAGCTGTTCTTTCTTCCGGCCGGTGGCAGGGTCGGTAAAAAGCTTCAGCTGAGGTGATCTGCCATGCAGCCGATCGCCGATCAGACGGCAGCTGCGCACCCTGGTCCGTCTTGTCAGGCTGCGCTCGAGAGCCGTCATAGCTAGACGAAGCAGCGAGTCGTCATCGGCGACGCCCTTGCGGACGCTGGCCTGTCTCGAAACCGTGGTACCGTCCGTATAGTCGAGCTGCAGTCCCACCCGCCGGGCTTGCATTCGGGTAGCGCGAAGTTCCATGCCAAGCTGGGCCGCCAGGGCACCGACTACGCCTTTCAGCACTGTCCGGTCGGCACAGTCATCGCTGAAAATATGTTCCCGGACCACTCGAGGCGGCCGTTCTTCCTCAGGCCGGACGGCGTTTTCGTCTATGCCGCGACTGAGTTCGAAAAGCGTCTCCCCCCGACGACCGAACACACCTTCGAGCTGCATCCTGCTGAGCGCCGCCAGCTCTCCGATTCTGACAATATTGAATTGGCTCAATCGCTGCCTTTCACCATTGCTCAGTCCCGGCAACAGGTGGAGCGGCAGGGGCGCCAGAAACCGCTGCTCTTCACCGTCGGCCACGATATACTCGCCCACCGGCTTGACTAGGCGCGAGCCTATCTTGGAGACCAGTTTGCTGCCGGCCAGGCTCCAGATCGGGTCTATTTCGAGTTTGCAACGGATCTGCCGGTGCAGCCGCCAGCCAACGTCGGGAGGGGTACCAAACAACCGGTGGGTGCCGGTGATGTCGAGATAGAGATGACCGTCTTCGGCGCCGTGTTCGAGTACCGGGCTGTAGCCGCGGGCCTCGTCGACGAACGATGCCATGGCCTTACGGTAGAGATCGAAACGCGGCGGCAGCACCCGGGCTGCCCGACATATCCGGGTTGCCCGGGTGAGCAGCATGCCCTTCCGAACCCCGTCCCTGTATGCCTCCTCGCTCATGTCGTAGACTGCCGCCCGGGCCGCCTGCAGAGGGGCGACGATGACCGGCTTGTCACGCAACCCCAGATCGACAACCCGCTCGACAGCCACGGCAAAATCGGCCACATTGAGGTGCAGAATGAAACGTCGGTGGTTCATCATCAGCTTCGTGCCGCTTTTTTACCGATCAGCGAATTAAGCAGCAGTGCGTTGCGCGGCGCCTGGGCTCGCACGTGGTTGTTAAAAAAGATGATTCCTCGGCTGGCCCTGCTCGACAGCGGGCCCAACTCGTGCTCGCACCACTGGTGCAGCTCCTGCTCAGGGTAGTCATAATCGAACTTTTTCTGCATGTTGCCGTTTTTCCACCCCTTTCTGTTCCGGCCGTGAAAACGCACATAGAACAGGGCCGGATTGGTAACCACATCGAGACGGGGAAAAAGACCCGGAAGGTCGGGTTCATCGACGCTCACCAGCGTGACCTGCCTGCGCTCGAGCTCACCAAACACCGTGTCGACCGCCCAGGAGGCATGACGGAATTCGACCGCCACCGGCATTCCCTGCAGGTAATCGAGCAGTTCAGCGAGAAAACGGCGGTTGGAAACGGTGCGGTCGAAATCGGGCGGCAGCTGCACCAGAATGGCGGCAAGCCTTTTCCCCAGGGTGCTGATTCCCTGGCGGTAGCGCTGCACCTGCTCACGCCAGTCCTCTTCCCGCTCATGGGTGACCGTACGCGTCAGCTTGGCGGCAAAAATGATGTGGGCAGGGGCGGCGGCCAGCATTCTGGTGAGTACATCGGAACGGGCCATCTGGTACCAGGTGTAATTGAGTTCGACCACCGAAAAAAAGCGCCCGTAGAATTCCAGCATGGCGGCCGATCTGGTTCCGGGCGGATAGAAGCCGCTATCCACCCACTCCAGGTAGGAATAGCCGCTGGTACCGGTCATCACCAGACAGGAAGAGCCGGCTTGTTGTCCCCGGATCAGCGCCGTTGCCGGACCCGGTGTGCACTCGTTTTCCATTTTTTTGCACTAGTCTGGCAGCCGTGAAAAACTGGTATGCTGGCCTCTGACGATGCCGACCACTTTGCCCTGCACCAGAACCTCGCTGAATCCATAGCGCATCACCGGATAGTCGCTGTTCTCGGGATGCAGTTCGATGCAGTCGGGCCGCAGGAAGAACCGTTTGACGGTCGCCTCCTCCTGGTGCAGCAGTACGGCAACGATTTCACCATTTTCGGCATACTGACGTGGTTCACAAATGGCCAGATCACCATCGAAGATGCCGGCATCACGCATCGACTTACCGCTGATGCGCAAACAGAATAGACTCTCCCCCCCGAACATTTTGCCATCGACCACCACGCTGCCGGCCCACTCCTGCTGAGCATACATCGGCATACCGGCAGTAACCCTGCCGATTATCGGCAGTTCCCTGCCGAGAGCTCGCTCCGGCCGGGAATCCCTCGGCAGCAGTCGCAATGTCCGGCTGTAGCGCCCTTCGCGGGCCACCATGCCTTTTTTTTCCAATTGGGCCAGAAGCTGGGCCACGGCGTTGTGGCTGATCTCAAGCTCCCTGGCCGCCTGGCGCAGGCTGGGCAGCTGGCCCTCATCCTGCAGCCGCCGTTTTAAATAATCGAAGAAATGCTGCTGTTTTTCAGTAAGCATAATCCGCCCCTATGTATATGTACATATGAATATTATATGAAAAATTATGCTAATGTCAATGTACATTTTGCCAATGTCTCGACTGCTGTTTTAAAACAGTCGCCAGGCGGTAAAGGAAAAAAACCGTTATAGATCGACTTCGATGACGGCCAGTTTGAGACCGAGGAGCATGAACAGCAGACCGTTGATCTGTCTCAACCGGCCTGTGTTGCGGCCCGAATCATGCAGCCGAGAGGCGATGGCCGAGGAAAAGAGGGCGACGATGACGCACCAGATAGTGCCAGTGGTGATGAAGATCAGGCCAAGTAGAATGAAGGAGAGTACTTTGTTGGGACTCGAGACGGAAATGAACTGGGGTAGAAAGGCGAGGAAGAAAACCGCCACTTTGGGATTGAGCAGATTGGTCAGCACCCCCTGCCGATAAATGCGCAGCAACCCTGACCGGATCTGTCCATTGCTCCGTGGCGCAGCTGGCACCGAGCGGTCGAGAATCAGCCGAATCCCCTGGTAGATCAGGTAGGCAGCTCCGAGGTATTTCACCGTGGTGAAGGCCGAGGCCGAGGCGGCGAGTACAGCCGACAACCCGAACGCACCGAGCAGGGTGTGGATCAGCGCCCCACTGCTGATCCCCAGTGCGGCGCAAACGCCGGCACCTCTGCCCTGGGCCAGGCTGCGGCCGATGATATAGAGAGTGTCGGGGCCCGGATAGAGATTGAGCAGTATACCGGCACCGAGAAAGACCAATGGATTGTCGATGCCTGCAATCATAACCGCTTCCAGGTCAGGACCAAAACGCGGGAGGTCGGCAGCGGTCCAAAAGCCAAATCAATCCGGATGGCACGCCGCACCCACTCAGATTGGAAGTGCATCTTCTTCGAAGCTGAAAGTGCCGTCCTCGACCTCCTGATCAATCTCCTTGAGACTCTGGCGCATCTGTTTGAGTGCCTGACGGATGCGATTCTCGTTCTCGACCAGTGCCAGCCGCAGCCAGCCGTCGCCCTCCTCGCCGAACCCGGCGCCCGGAGCGACCGCCACATTGGCCCGGTTCATCATTTCGATGGCAAACCGTACCGAGCCCATGCGGTCGTAGGGTGCAGGAATCTTCACCCAGAGAAACATGCCGGCCTTCGGTACATTGACCTCCCAACCCATGCGGATGAGCCCGTCACAAAGCACGTCCCTGCGCTTCTGATAGGCGGCAGCCTGCTCGGCGATATCGTCGTCGCAGTCGCGCATGGCCACGATTCCGGCGATCTGAATCGCCGAGAAGATGCCGTAATCGTAGTACCCCTTGATCTTCGCCAGCCCTTCGATGATGTGCTCGTTGCCGACGCAGTAGCCGAGGCGCCAACCTGCCATGTTGTAGGATTTGGAAAAAGAGCCGAATTCGACTCCGACGTCGAGCGCACCGTCGACTTCAAGAAAACTTGGGGCGACGTAGCCGTCAAAGGTGATCTTGGCATAAGCGAAATCGTTGATGACCATAAAACCATACTCTTTGGCATACTTAACGATTTCGCTGAACAGTTCTCTGGAGGCCGGTATGCCAGTCGGGTTGTGGGGATAATTGAGCATCAGCAGCTTTGGTCCGGGATAAAGAGAACGGCACATGCCCACTAACTGCGCCAAAAACGCATCTTCATCACCCAGCGCGATGCGCAGTACGTTGGCTCCGGCGATCACCGCCGCATAGACGTGGATCGGAAAGGCAGGGGCAGGAACCAGCACGGTATCGCCTGGACCGAGCAGAGCCAGGCACATATGCGAGATGCCCTCCTTGGAACCGATGGTGCAGATGACATCGTTTTCTCCGGTCAACTCAACATCGTAATTGCGCTTGTAGTAGATGGCAATTTCCCGCTTGAGATTCTTCATCCCGCCGGCGATGGCGGGATAGCGGTGAATTTTGGGGTCGGCCGCCACCTCGCAGAGCTTCTCCGTGACCGTACCGGGTGCGGGGTCGATGGGATTGCCCATGCCCAGGTCGATTACATCATCGCCCTGCCAGCGCTTCTCCATCTTCATCTTGTTGATCATGCCGAACAGATAGGGCGGCAGCTGATTCATGCGGTCGGCAAATCTGACCTGAAACGGGGTCGTCATCTTATCTACTCCTCCTGTCTCCATCGTCTCGGGAGACGTCAACTGGGTAAATCTTTGGCAGATTGGGAAAGTTCAACTGCAGTCAGTGGCATTGTGCGAGGTTTAGATGGCTAAGTCAATAGGAGAATGGTCGTTGAGACGAGTATGGGCTAAAGGATTAAAGTAACAACGAAAACGGTTACCGATCGCTCGAGGTCGCGAAGCGACCGACATCCGGTCGGTTTTTCGCCGCTGAGTCGATCAGGCCGATGGGAAACCCGTCTCAATCCTTTTCCTGGCGCAAAATAGACCGGTACCGTAAGGAGAATGATTCTATCCGCAGGCTCCTTCTAAAATTTCAGCCTCTCTAGCTGGCAAGGTATACGGTCTAAATAGTCCGGCACAACCTCCCAAATCCGCCCGGAATCGTGCCCGAAGACCAGAACAGCCGACCGTGCTTGTAGTCGACGAACCAGTACCCGCCGGGGGTACGTTGCGCCGAGGTGAAGATAAAGGGCTGCTCCTTGGAGAAATTGGAGTTGAGATGGATATCCTTGTCGTTGGCATTAGATTCCATCAGGGACATGGCCTCTTCTAAGGATGGCAACCGCCAGTCGTGATAACCAAGATGCCCTTGACGATTGAGGTCGTTTATTTTTTTGTTCATTAGCCTTGTCGAGGTGATATCCAGACCACCTCGCTGCCACATCAGACCGGTTCGCTGGTCGACGATGATATGCTGGCCGTATTGCTGTAAACGATTGGCGAAATTTCCGGAAGGATTCAATGCGCCATCGGCAAAGTCATGTGTGACCAAAATTTCACGGACATCATCATCAGAGAGCTCTCTCGCTTCCGAAGGCAGTGCGATAAGCTCGTGGCCGTCAAGAGTTCCTTCCCAGGTCGGTAATTTGGTCCCCATATCTTCATGTGAGGCACGTTCGGTGAGCGGCGTAACCAGACTGGAGTCACCATCATCAAGCACATGATCGATGAGCCAAGTGCGAATTTTATCGTTGATGGCAAAACTGCGATCATAAAAAGCCACCTCCCCCTGGCTGTCCACACATGAGGACACCAGCTCGGTAGGTGCCTGGATCTCGGCAATGATCCTGGCGTGCTTGACCGCACGTTCCATCAGACAGAGCTTTGGCTTTTCACCCCAGTTGTCGATGAAAAAGTAGTAGATACGCTCATCATTGTTGCGGACCCGTTCACGTCCTCCCCAAGATTCGTAGGTGCCGAAGGTCAGCTCCGGAGTCATTTCCCAATCTATGGATTCAATTACCTTGTCACCGACTTTTATTTTATGAAACATGCCCATGGTGTGGCCTCGTGTTGTCTGGTTGTTGATTTTTCAGGTGTATACTGGCTTACCAACGTGGATGTGTTACTGTCTTTAGACTTGAAATATTTTGATTATAAGAATCATTCTCACATTGTCCATGAACGACCAACCAACACTTACAGAAGCGGGACGGCCGCTGCCCCTGGGACCGACTTGGTCTGAGAAGGGAATCAACTTCGCCCTCTTTTCGCGACATGGCGTTGCGGTCACCCTGATCTTCCACTTTCTCGACTCCGACCATGTCCAGGAAATAGAACTGGACCCGGAACACAATAAAACCGGGGATATCTGGCACCTGTTTCTACACACTCTGGGAAGGCCGGTTTACTACGGCTATCGAATCAAAACCGATCGGAGTGAGGGGGATTTCCCCATAGACACAGATAGGGTAATTGCGGTCGATCCCTATTGCCGGGCTCATAAACCCCGCGGCTGGGCCGTCAAATCGGAAGCTGGCTCCGAGCCGATCTGTCTGGCCGCTAGAGGTCTGGATTTTGACTGGCAGGGAGATCGCCCTCTTCAAACTCCGGCATCTGAAACGATCATCTACGAACTGCATGTCAGGGGGTTCACCCGCCACCCGAGTTCAGGCGTTTCGGCACCGGGTACGTTCAGCGCAGTGGTCGACAAGATAGACTACCTTAAAGAGCTGGGCATAACCGCAGTGGAACTGTTACCGGTAAACGAATGGGACGAGACCGACAACAAATTCTTCCACCCGGAGACTAGTGAACGTCTGCTCAACTATTGGGGCTACAATCCCCTTTCCTTCTTTGCCCTGCGCTCGGGGCTGGCCGCTGCAGCGGACCAAGCGGTCAACGAATTCAAGACCATGGTGCGCAGCCTCCACCAGGCGGGTATCGAAGTGATCCTCGACCTGGTCTTCAACCACACCGGTGAAAGTGACCTGGAAGGCACCACCTCGGGATTCAGGGCAATCGACAACGAGATCTACTACCTCATCAACAAAGAACAAACCGATTACCTGAACTACACCGGCTGCGGCAACACCGTGAACTGCAACCATCCAGTGGTTAGCAGTTTGATAATTGACGCTCTGCATTACCTGGTAAAGGAATTTCATATTGACGGCTTCAGGTTCGACCTGGCAGCGATCTTCAGCAGAGACACGACGGGCGCCCCGATCAAGCATGCCCCTCTTATTGAGATGATCGCCGAGGATCCATTACTCAGAGACTGCAAGATCATCGCTGAAGCCTGGGACGCTGCGGGACTTTACCAGGTCGGCTCTTTCTCTACCCACCAGCGCTGGCGAGAGTGGAACGGGAAATATAGAGATGATGTGCGGCTCTTCATGTCCGGCAGCCGCGATTCAGTCCACCGGCTGGCGACGAGAATTGCCGGCAGTTCCGATTTGTACCAGTCCGGCAACCGGGGCCCGTTGAACTCGATAAATTTTATAACCTGCCATGACGGCTTCACCCTTTACGACCTGGTCAGCTACCACGACAAACGCAACCTGGAAAACGGCGAGCAGAACCGTGATGGGGAAACCCACAATCTGAGCTGGAACAGCGGCTTTGAAGGGGCGCCCGCCGACATAGAGATCGAGCGAATCAGGCAGCGGCGTATGAAGAGTAGCATTGCTCTGCTGCTGGTCAGTCAGGGGATCCCGATGCTCTGTGCGGGCGATGAATTGGGAAGAAGCCAGGGCGGCAACAACAACAGTTGGTGCCAGGACAACGAAACCAGCTGGATTGATTGGCAGATCGATGAAACAGCCGCCAGCCTTTTGAGATTTTTCAAAAAATGTATTGGTTTGAGACACCGCTTTGCACTCTTCAGGCGCGATGAGTTTTTCCCGGATCAGGATGGGTCGGCGCCACCGGAAAACAGTCAAATAACCTGGCAGTCACTGCACCCAGGTACCCAGGACTGGTCTTCGGATTGCCATCACCTGGGGATCTTATTGAACGGGGAGTGCGGTCATCAGTCCGCATCGCCCCACTTTTTCGTGATGGTTAACGGCAGCAGGCACGACCATCAGAGTTTCATCGTTCCCCAGCCGCCTTCGCAGGGTGAAGAACTTTGCTGGGCTCGTATAATCGATACCGCTCTGGAGAGCCCGGATGATTTTGTAGAGGCTGCAGAAGCAGACGTGGTCGCTCCCGGTTCAGGCTGCGAAGTTGCACCTATGGGACTGGTGATACTGCAATCCATAGAAAAATCTGCTATTCCGTCATCCCCCCGAGGAGACCGATGACCATCACCGACAAACCACTGTTGCTGATGCTTGGCGACTCCCTGATCGATTATGGTGAATGGCGTCGGCGTTTGCCGGGCTACCGAATCATCAGCAGCGGCATACCTGGGGAACGCACCGAGGGGTTGCTGCATCGGCTACCCCACGAATCATCTCAGGAATCCCCGGACGCCATCGTGATAATGAGCGGCACCAACAACATCGTCTTCGGCGACGTCGGCTTCGTCGACCTGCTAGGGCGAGCCGCCACCATCCTCCGCTCTTATTACCAGCAGTCGGAAATCTTGATAACCAGCTTGTTGCCATATGAAATTCCCGGGCTGCACGATGCGATACACGCGGCAAACCATCAATTAGCCTTCGTCTGCGAAGAACGCGGCTGCCATTATTTTGACCTCTGCAGCCACTTCGAACAGAGTTTCGATGAACTCTTCGATTTCGATGGCGTACATCTGAGCAACCTCGGTTATCGCTTATGGGCTTCACTGCTGGATGAGTATTTGCGCAAACTGCTTGCAAAACCAGTTGATTGATTTATCGTTGCTCAACGTTTTTGATCAGTCGCCGCACTGTTTTATCTGACCACAACTGTCAAGGAGAAGTTTCATGGCCCTGTACACCTTACCCTTCGTTTCCAACCACCGTTTCGCTGCTTCTTTCCTGGCCCTGACGCTGATGCTCGCACCTGCTCAGCAGGTGGCGGCTGCAGAGCTGTCTGGTACCGTCCTGGAAACCATGGACGCGTCCGGCTACACCTACATGAACCTGGATACCGGTGACCAGCAGGTCTGGGTTGCAATCCCGCAGTCTGAAATAAACAAAGGGCAAAAAGTGTCGGTGCTCGAAGGGATGGAAATGAAGGACTTTCACTCCAATTCGTTCGATCGCACCTTCAACTCGATAATCTTCTCACCCGGTCTGGTCGGTGGTGCATCGATGAGCCCTCATGGTCGACCGGCCCCGCCGGCCGCATCAACTGAAGACTCGTTCGCCGCAGCGGTGGAGGCGGAGCGCCAAGCCAGCAGCGGCGGTGCAGCTCCGATTGAGCCGCAGCAGGGCAGTGCCGGCAGCATGGGCGCCGTGGCCCCGTTTACCGAAACAGAGGTTGAAAAAGCCGAGGGAGAGAACAGTTTCAGCGTGGCAGAGATTTTCGAACAGGCCAAGGATCTCAACGGCAAGAAAGTTCGCGTCAGAGGCCAAGTGGTCAAATTCAACGCCAATATCATGGGGCGTAACTGGCTGCATCTCCAGGACGGCTCAGGTGATCCAATGCAGAACACCCACGATCTGGTGGTTACCACCGTCGAGGAGCTCAGCGGGCCGAATGTGATCACCATCGAAGGGGTGGTGGCTGCCGACAAGGACTTCGGCGCCGGCTACAAGTACGTGGTACTCATTGAAAACAGTACAATCGTCAAGCAATAGATGGAGAGCGCCAGCCTCCTGGGGCCTAAAATAGCTCCTGATCAGATCGGCTTTGATTTTGACGGGGTCATCGCCGACATAGGCGAGGCGTTCATCAGACTGGCCTGCACCAAATACGGGCATTGCGATCTGGCCCTTGAGCAGATCAGCAGCTTTCAGGTGGAAAAGTGTCTTAACATGCCCCGTCCCACCATTGACAAGGTCTTCGAGGATATCCTTCAGGATTCGATCGGTACCGGGCTCAAGCCCATCGACGGGGCCGTCGAATCACTTAAACAACTCAGCCGTCGCGCCCCGGTAACGATCATTACCGCCCGACCGGAAATTGGTCCGGTCTCAGACTGGCTGCAACTTCATTACGGCTCCGAAGCCGCGCGGATTAAACTCGTCTCTTCTGGAGACCACGACGATAAGGAGCGTTTTATCAGGGAGCACGACATCCTCTATTTCATCGATGACCGGCTCACCACCTGCAGGATGCTGGCCGAGTCGGGACTCAAACCCCTGGTCTTCTCACAGCCCTGGAACAGTGCTGGACACGACCTGCCCTCGGTGAGCAACTGGCAGGAAATATTGGAACTCATCGATTTCAATTAGCCTGACGGTCACGAGCTTAGACGCCACTATGAAATGCCCCCACTGCGCCAAGGTGATCGAGCCGAGAAACCCCGTGCCCACGGTCGATATCATCATTGAAATAGAGGGAAAAATTGTTCTCATCGAACGCAAGCACCCTCCCCCTGGCTGGGCCCTTCCGGGCGGTTTTGTCGATTACGGTGAATCATTCGAGCAGGCTGCGGTGCGGGAAGCGATGGAAGAAACCGGAATAGCCGTCACCGACCTGCGTCAGTTCAGGACCTATTCTGATCCGGGCCGAGATGAACGGATGCATACCTCGTCGACGGTCTTTATTGCCCGGGGTGAAGGGGCGCCGATGGCGGCTGACGATGCTGCCAAAGCAGCACTGTTTTCCAGAGACGAATTGCCGGAACTGGCCTTCGACCACTCAAAAATTCTGGCCGACTACTACTCCGCCCGCCAATAGCCTGACATTCACGAGTATTTACGGCCGGATGGCATGGATCATGCGACGGGCGTTAAAAAATCTAGAGCAGCGTAGTGAGCGCCCAGAAGACCACAGCCCCCGTACCTACGGAGGTGTATAGCAACAGTCAGGGTATGCAGTCGCTTCCATACCTCTTGGCAATCAGTCCAAACACGCTGATCCCGGCGAAAATAGAAATTATCAGAATTACAATGGTTTTCATTATAACCTTCTGGAGATTACCGGGCAGCGACCCGTTTTCTTAGCCTGATCGAGGCTGGGGTCACCTCGACCAGCTCGTCGTCATTTATGAATGACAGGCAATCCTCGAGGGTCATTACCGTCGGAGGCGTAAGGATCACCGCCTCATCCGAACCGGCTGCCCTGACGTTGGTCAGTTTCTTGCCTTTGGCCGGATTCACCACCAGGTCACCTGCCCGGCAGTTCTCGCCAATGATCTGCCCACCATAGAGATCTTCCCCGGGGCCTATGAAGAGCGTACCACGATCCTGGAGATTGAACAAGGCATAGGCCACCGAGGTGCATCCCTGCTTCGTCGAGAGCACCCCGTTGATGCGGTTTGATATCTCCCCGGCGTGCGGACCATAACCATCGAATACGTAACTCATGGTACCCATGCCTTTCGTGTCGGTCATGAAGCGAGGACGATAGCCAAGCAGCCCCCGGGTCGGGATACTGAACACCATTCGGGTCATGCCATGAGACTGGTTCATCTCTTCGAGCTGGCCCTTGAGCTTGCCGAGTCTCTCGATGACCGGTCCCTGCACTGCTTCATCAACGTCGACGGTCAATTTCTCATAAGGTTCAAGCAGCTGATTTTCCTCCCTGCGCAAAATCACCTGGGGTCTGGTGACCTGGAGTTCGTAGCCTTCTCGACGCATTTTCTCAATCAGAATCGACAGGTGCAGCTCCCCCCTGCCCGACACCTTGAAGCCAATCCCATCCTGGAGCGGCTCCACCTTCAGCGCGACATCGCCCAGGGTCTCCCGGTCGAGCCTCTCCCGAAGGTGCCGAGAGGTCACGTATCGGCCCTCACGGCCGGCAAATGGCGAGTCATTGGGAATGAAGTCCATGGAGATGGTCGGGGGATCGATGTCGATCAACGGCAGGGGTTGGGGTGAGTCCGGATCGGTAAAGGTGACTCCCACGGTCACATCCTCCATACCGGCCACGGCGACTATCTCTCCTGTGAAGGCCGAATCGACCGGAACTTTACTATCCTGTTCGAACCTGAAAATTTTAGAGATTCTCACCGGCTTGATGGAGCCGTCACGTCGAGCCACGGCGATGGGCTGGTTTAGGGTCATGGTCCCGTTGACGACTTTGCCGATGCCAAGCCTGCCGAGGTAGGGGGAATAGTCGATGGTCCCAACCTGCATCTGCAGTGCGGCATCCTGGGCACCCGAGGGTGGGGGGATGTGGTCGACGATCATCCTGGAAACTAAAGCCATGGAGCCGTTGGCACCCACCTGTTCATCTGGATCAGCCACCGCGTAACCTTCCTTGGCGGAAGCATAAAGTACCGGAAAATCGAGAATCTCGTCCGGGGCTTCGAGCTTGACGAAGAGATCAAACACCTGGTCCACTACCCAGTTGCAGCGGGCCGCCGGTTTGTCAATCTTGTTGACCACGACAATGACAGGTAGATTATTTGCCAGGGCTTTTTTTAAGACAAAATAGGTCTGCGGCATCGGGCCTTCCTGAGCATCGACCAGCAGCAGGGCCCCGTCTGCCATGCGCAGAACCCTTTCCACTTGGCCACCGAAGTCGGCATGCCCAGGTGTATCGATGATATTTATGCGGACGTCGCCGTAACGATATGAACCGTTCTTGGCGGTAATGGTAATGCCTCGTTCACGCTCGAGATCCATCGAGTCCATGAGCCGCTCAGCGACTTCCTGATTTTCCCTGAACATTCCGGAATGTCGGAAAAGCTGGTCTATCAGTGTAGTCTTACCGTGATCCACGTGGGCGATAATCGCCACATTTCTTATATTTTCCTGACGCATAACAGTTTAGCCGAGGGCCTTCTCAGAGAGTGATAAATAATAATTCCTTGATGCCTGGATATAAAGGGGGGCCACCATACACCAGCTCTGAGAAGAAGTAAAGCAGTTCGAGACCGGACGGCTCAGAGTTTCATTAGGACTTTCTGGCGGGCGGCGGCGGAACGGCGCAGGGCAGGTACCTGATCGTCGACGTAATCATAGACTACCGGAACCTTGTTGGCAGCAGGTCGAAGTATTCTGCCGATCACCTGAACCAGCCGCCCCTCGAAAGTAATCGGGGTCGTCAGAAAGAGACTCGCCAGCCCCGAGCAGTCGAACCCTTCGCTGATCAGCTGAAGTGTAGCGACCAGCACCTGTATCTTGCCGTCCTGCACATCGGCAACTATCTGGCTGCGCTGTTCCGGTGGAATCTGGCCGGTGAGCAGGGCCACTGACACCCGGTGGTGGCGCAGCAGCTCAACGAAGACGTTGCAGTGACTGACCCGGTCGGACACGACCAGTGCGGTGGAATCGGGCTCATTACGCACCTGCTCGACAATGTCCCCGGCTATCTGCCTGTTGCGTCCTTCATGTTTGGTCAAAGCGCTGATGAGGGCTTGGTAATCACCCCGATAGCCGTAGGTGAAGTCGGTGGTGTTACGCATGATTTTGGGCTTGAGCACTGCCCCTGAGACTTTTAGCTGCATGGGATCGACGGAATGGATCCGGTCCCCCATGAAATAGTAGATCAGCTTGGTCATACCCTCATCGCTGCGAAAGGCGGTGGCCGACAAGCCGAGCAGAAAATAGCTGTCAAATTGCGACACCACGTCGGTAAAGAGGGTGGCCGGTACCCGGTGACATTCGTCGACAATCAGATGCCCGAAGCACGGTACCAGTTCCTCGGTGCGTTTCCTGGCACTGTTGACGATTGCCACGGTCAGGGGCCGGATCTCGAATTTGGAGTCGCCGATCAACCCGGCCTCGATCCCCATGAATTCTTCGATGCGGTCCCGCCACTGGTAGAGCAACTCCTTGGTATGGACAATGACGATTGTCGGTTGTCTTCTCTTGGCGATAGCGGCCAGCGCCATGACCGTTTTGCCGCTGCCGGTGCCGGCCTCGAGCACACCGAAGGACCTCGAACAAATGGTCTGCACCGCCTGTTCCTGGTAGGGGCGCAGCTGGGCCTTGAAAGAGAAACTGTGCACGGTCAGCCTTCTGCGCTCATCCACAATCTCAAGTTCCACTCCTGAAGCCTGGCAGAGTTCAATGGCCCGGTTGGCGAAACCCCGGGGAAAGCGCAAACCGCCCGGCTCCTGCTCATAGTAATAGAGCTTGGGTTTGAGTTTCTTACCAATCCATCTGCCGTAGCGCCTGGCGGCAATGTACTTGGGATTGTCGATGGTCAACTGGTCCTTGAGTGCCTGCTCCAGAGGCCTTTCGATCATTTCCAGATAACAATCGGCTGTGACGGTAAGAGTGGCCATTGGTCTGCTATTCTTTTGCCAATGCGTGGAAGATTTGCTGTTAAATTACCCGTCCGTGGGGTATTGTTCTGACGACTTTGCGACCTGTTGAGACCGATCCACCATTTTATCATTAGATTCAGATATTAACCCTAGTCGTACTATTTGTCGTTATGAAAAAAGTTATATTACTCGCTATCTTACTACTCTTCTGCCTGCTCTATCCAGGACTCAGTACCGGCCAGCCGATTCTTCTCAGCCTGCCGGAGAAGGTGGTCGCCGAAGTGGTGCAAAAGAGCCTGCCGCTTCAAGTCAACCAACCATCGGATACTCTGGCTGGGCAGATTTCGGTTGAGAAGGTGGAAAATCTCAACTTCAAAGACGAGTCACTTGCCGCCACGGTTACCATGAGTGGCAGGAATGTCCAGCTCAACACCAGTATCGGCGGACATAATCTTCTTCTGAAGGTGGGAAATGTCGAGCTTGATTTCAGCCTCGAGGCGGTGATGAGATTTGACAAGCCCAGTCAAACCCTCTTCATTCGACCGACCGTCTCTGGAATTGATCAGCGGGGTTCCCAAAACAATGAAGTTGGCGAACTCATTGCCGCCCTGTTCAATGGACAGGAGATTCCCGTCGCTCTTGAGAACCTGCAGCCGATCATTACCGACATCGGCACCCGGCAGCTGGTTATCGACATGAGCGTGGAAGATGTCCGCCTTGGTTCAGACGTCGTCGAAATCCTGCTTACACCTCAGACCAGCATCAAAAGTAAGTGATAACACCCTCGTGGTTGTCTCCCCCTGGACAGTAAAGATACATGTGCCCTCCGCCGCTGCCTATCCAGCATGGGATAGTTACCATCACCATTGCCTGGATGCTGGATGTGTTAATCGTTGTCCTTTTTGATAAAAAGAATTATTATCAGTCACTTTTTTTCCGTTAGGGACCCACTGTGGTTCCAAACCTTTCACCTATTACTTGGAGAGTATGATGAGCAAAACAAAAGAGAACCTCGAAGCAGCATTTGCCGGCGAATCGATGGCCAGAAACAAGTATACCTTTTTTGCCAAGGTTGCCCGTAAGGAAGGCTACCACTATGTCGCCAAAATTTTTGAAGAAACAGCGATCAATGAAATGCGCCACGCCAATGACCATCTCAAGCTCTTAGGCGGAATCGGTGATACCATTGCCAACCTTCAGGATGCCATTGAAGGCGAAGATTACGAGACCACCACCATGTACCAGGATTTTGCGGCGGTGGCAAAAGAAGAGGGCAATCTGGAAGCGGCCGCCAAATTTGAGATGATCGGC
Organism: Desulfofustis sp.; assembly: GCA_013042475.1. GTDB lineage: Bacteria > Desulfobacterota > Desulfobulbia > Desulfobulbales > Desulfocapsaceae > JABDQA01. Next base: position 33,284 of record JABDQA010000028.1, on the reverse strand, counting down.
AAGGTCGAAGCCGATCACCGCGAGCGCTACAAAAAACTTCTTTCCCGCGTAAAAGCCGGCACGGTCTACACCAGGGATGAACCGATCACCTGGAAATGCTGCCTCTGCGGGTATTTGCATGAAGGCACCGAACCGCCCGAAAAATGTCCTGCCTGTGCCCACCCGAAGGAGTATTATGAGCCGGCTAACCTGGATGCAGACATCTAAGTTTCGCCCCTGAGCTTTACCAGGGCTCAGCCTATATGAGAAGAGCGTTTTCGGTGAAATCGAAAACGCTCCTTTTTTATTGATAAAATGATAAATGAGCAGATTTATTCAGCAGCAGGCCACCCAATAAAATTATACCGCACTCATGGGGGGGGAATATTGTAGGGATCCGACACACCTGCCCAACACAGAGATTGGGCGAATTGACGTTTTGCGAAATGTCAGACATCGATTTTGCGATATCTGCTGGGCGACACCCAGGTCCATCTCTTGAATGACCTGGAAAAGGTGGAGAGATCGGCAAAACCGAGAATAAAGGCGACCTCAGTCGGATCGTTGTACGTTCCAGAATGATCTGTTGATGAGTCAGGAAGCGTCGACCGTTTTTGACCAGGTTGACCAGGTCACATCGTCTCCTTTTAATCCTCGCTGGTCACGGCGCATTGTCATTTAAACTAGACAATGGTAGAGTGGCGGCAATTCGATTAGCCATGCCCTGATAAGGTCTTTTATGAAATTTCCGGCCCTGAAAAAAGAAATCCATGCCCTGCTTATTAAGCGGCTCACGGGCATCTGCATACTGACTATCTTGCTGGTGGTTGGCGCCACTTGCTATATCGAATACAGCCGGCTTGAGCAAAGCCTGATCAGTGCCGCCATCAAGGAAGCACGTCTGTTCATCCCGCTCTTTCTGAACCAGCATAATAACCATTCAGGTGGAGAAACGGTAGTTGTAACGCCTGAATTTCACGACTCGATCGCCCATACCTCTTTCATTGAGGTCCGCCTTTCCACTCCCGATGGTCTACAGTTTTTTGAGAAATCACGGGCCAGTGCCGAACAGGTAAGACAGCGTTTTAACGACGAATCAGTCAGCTTGGTACCAGGCGGCGAACCAGTCGGAACCTGGTTGTTTGCCGATAAAAGGCTGTATCTGATGACGGTGATTCCAATCAGGGGACTGCAGGACGATGATATCCTCGGCCACCTGGAGGCGCTCTATCGTAGTTCGCTGGCCGATACCAAAGCAATCGGCTGGCGATTTGTGCTTTCCAGTCTGATTGGTGCCGGTGCAGTAGTACTTTGCGGCCTGATTATGTACCCAGGTCTGGTGTTTTTCCACAACCGACTGATAAAGATTGGTTCAGATCTTAACCTGGCCAACAATTTTCTTCTCAAAAAGCTGGGCAGCGCACTGGCCAAGAGCGATGTCGGTGTTGCAGAGCATAATTACAGAGTCTTGATCTACGGTATTCGGCTGGCCGAGCGGCACAAACTATCACGAGCGCGAATCAGAAACCTCATCCAAGGAATATTCCTGCACGATGTCGGCATGCTGGACCTGGATGTTTCCATACTGCTGAAGCAGGGCCCGCTGGACAAAAAGGAACTCTCCAAGGTGCAGGAACATGTGAAAAATGGGGTCGCACAAATCAAACGTTATCGCTGGCTCAGGGACGGTCTCGATGTAGTGCGTTGTCACCACGAAAAATATGACGGTAGCGGCTACCCGGCCGGTCTGAGTCAAGATAAAATTCCGCTGGAGGCAAGGATTTTCGCCATTGTCGACGCCTTTGACGCCCTCACTTCACAGCGACCTTACCGGCAACCTCAGGAAATCGAAAGAGGCCTTGCCGTGCTCGAGCAGGAATCGGGTTCACATTTCGACCCGGTCCTATTGGCTCCGTTCATCGAAATGGCCCCACAGCTCTATAACATTGTCAATAAGCTCAAGGGCAAGGCTCTGGAGAAAGAGGTGCGTGGGGTCGTCAAAAAGTATGTGAAGCTCTGATCCCCCCCCGGGATTATCAAAGTGCGACTATATCGTCGCCGGGACTGACGCTTCCCCCTTCAATCACTTTAGCAAAGAGCCCTTCCCGTGGCATGATGCAGTCGCCGGTAGCTTTTTTGATCGCACAGCCGCTATTGTGACACTCTTTGCCTATCTGGGTAATTTCCAGGACTGCACTGGCGCCAATCTGGATTTTCCTGCCGATGCCGATCTTTTCCAGATCGATTCCACGGGTTATGATATTTTCGGCAAAAGCCCCTTTTTTCAGGGTTGGCAATTGCTCACGAACCAGTTCAATGGACTCCGAGGCCAGCAGCGAAACCTGTCGATGCCAGTCTCCCGCATGTGCGTCTCCCTCGATTCCCCAGTTGGCTTTGAGGATGACTCTGTCCCTTTCTTTCTTGACTATGCCTTTCTTATCACTGGTGCATACGGCTTCGACTGTTGCCATGGTAATCACCTGTCCTCACCCGCCGATCGATGCCATCGAAGGCTGTGCTGCTCTGCCGTTGGCGGATTCGGTCTGGTGACCGTCGGCAAAACGTCTGTTGAGGCAGGATCTGATCTGTTTCAGCAGGTCTTCATCGTTTGTTCCAGTCCGCATCAATTCTTTGAGATCAAGCACGCCGTTGTCATACAGGCACACCTTGAGTATCCCCTGTGGAGTAATTCGGACCCTGTTACAGGTTGAACAGAACTTTCTCGAACTGCCCTCGATGATGCCCAGGCTTCCCTTGAATCCCGGTATGTTAAACTCCTTCGCGGTGGAACCGTTATCCGTCTGGCCCTGATCGAGGCCTGGAAAAAGATTCGCCAGTCGATCGACAAGCCCATAATCTATGAGACGATCTACAATCTTCTCACCGGAGAACGGCATCTTTTCAATGAAACGCATGCTCAGATTGTTGTCGCGGGCCAGCTCTCCGAGCTGAAAAATTTCAGCGTCACTGGTTTCCTCAGAGACCACCGAATTGACCTTCAAGCGAATGCCAAGTTCCAGGGCGCCATAGAGTGTCTGCAAAACGTCAGCCAGCCGGTCCCGTCTGGCGATCGTTTTGAATCGTTTGCGGTCCAGTGTGTCCAGGCTCAGGTTGATGCCCGAGATCGGCAGTTCCTTCAACCTCTTCAGATAGCGTGCAGTTTCCACCCCGTTGGTGGTAACCACGAGCTCAGTGACGCCGAGATCATGTTTGAGGCGCTCCATAAAATTAATGCATCCCCTTCTCACAAATGGTTCTCCCCCGGTAATCCGGATCTTCTCTATGCCCATTTCGAGAAATAACCGCGCCAACCGCTCGAGTTCCTCGTAGCTCAGGGTTTCGCCGTGAGAAACTGTCTCAACACCATCCTCCGGCATGCAGTAGGAGCAGCGCAGGTTGCATCGATCGGTGATCGCCAGCCGCAAATAGGTAATAATTCTACCCTGATTATCTATTAGTTGGGGCGGGTCGAAACCGGATGCGGTGGTATGCTTCGAGGGCGCGTTCATGGACACTCCTTTTCAAGTTCGGAAGGCTGAACCGTTTCCAGTCCAACCCTATCGGCCTCAGACCATAATTCCCTCCCCTTCAATCGACGTCAACGCATGGAGGGAAACTTAGGACTTTCGGCTCGGAGTCTTTTTATAAGGATATTAATAGAGCGGAGTAATGAAAATGACAATGATTAATTTGCTTTGGGGTTTCTGCCTGTTGTGTTTTGAGCTCAGGGTGCCTGACCGAGGCCCAACCAGTCGATGAGTTCATGAATCTCAGGCACCCTACCTACACTTTTCAGCGTTCCGTCGATGAGCAGGCCGGGTATGGCATAGACACCGAGTTCGATTATCTTGTCGAAATCGTGGACCAGCTCAACAGAACAGTCGAGCCCCTGGTCTTCGATCAACTGGGCGATGCATTGTTCAGTCTGCTTGCAGAGGCTGCCTGGCGGCGCGGCAATTTGAATCGATACCATCAGACGCCGTAGAAGAGTTTCAGCATGACCAGCAAAATGATCGTGTAGAGGATCGACGCTCCCACTCCGGCCTTCATGTAGTCTTTGGGTCGGTACCCCCCCGGCCTCATGATCAGGGCATTTACCTGGTGGGTCGGCAGAATGAAGGTGTTGGAAGCCGAAACGGCAACCACCAGCGCAGCCAGAATCGGATCGGTCCCCAACTGGGCGGCCATGTTCATGGCCAGCGGAACCATCAGAACTGCAGCACCCACATTGGAAGCCACCAGAGAAAAGAAGGCGGTCAATACCGACACCAGAAAGAGCAACAGCATCGGGGTCAGTTCAGCAAAAGAGCTCAATACTTTGTGAGCAATATAGGCGGCGGCACCGGTGTTTTCAAAGGCGGTGCCGAGCGGAATCAGACCGGCCAGCAGAAATACGGTACGCCAGTCGACTGCCTCGTAAGCACGGTCGGCGGTGATGATCCTGGTGACGATCATGCCCAGGGCGCCGCTGAGCAGTGCGATGGACAGCTTGACCTGGAAGCCAAGAACCAGGGCCAGTGACATGAACAGAAAAAAAAGTGCACACTTGGTCCTCTCAGGTTTGAATTCCTCACCGCGAATCTCCTCGACAAAGGCGATGTCGTTCTTTTCCGCTATCAGCTTGAAGCGTTGCCATTTGCCCTGGAGCAGCAAGGTGTCGCCCTGGACCAGCTTGGTTGCATTAATATTGTCCATGATCACCTTGTCGCCACGGACCAAGGCCAGCGCATTGACCTTGTATAGTTCCCCAAACTTGAGCTCCTCCAGAGTATGGCCGGTCAGATTGCTGTGGGGGATGACAACGCCTTCGATGATACCGCTCTCGTCGATAGAGTTGTCATTGGCGAAAAGCTCCGGTTCCGGTCTGAGCTGCCAGCCAAGCTCGCTGGTCAGAGTTTCGACCTTGTCGTCCGAGCCAATCACCCAAAGGACGTCTCCCGCTTCAATCGCATCGTTTTTTCCCGGGGCAAAATTCTTAGTATAGCGCTCCTCTCCTTTGGCAATGCCTACTACGGTAACATGGTATTTGGGCCGCAACTCTATTTCACCGAGAGTCTGGGCCGGAAAGTAGGAGGGGACCACCAGTTCATAGCCTTTGCCGACCTCATCTCCGTAGATATCCTGGAGTCGTTTCTCCATGCAGTCTTCGTCGATCATGCAGACATCCGCCGGTAGAAGTTTTCGGCCCAAGACCACAAAATAGACAAGGATACCTATGAGCAGGGCGATACCCAGCGGAGTGACGGACAGCAGTCCCAGAGGCGTAAACCCGGCGCCGTCTACCGCCGCCTGGTTGTTGACCCACCAGCTCTCCATCAGGTCGTTGAGCATAATCAAGGGCGACGAACCGACCAGAGTCAGGCACCCGCCGGTTATGGCGCAAAACCCCATGGGCATGAGAATTTTGCTGGCCGGAATATGCAGCTGCCGACCAATACGCATGGTGGCCGGCAAAAACAGGGCGGCAGCACCGATATTCTGCATGAAGCTGGAGATTATCGCCACCGTGGAGGAAATGATCACCATGATCCGGGCTTCACTACTACCGGCAATCTTGACTATATGCGAGGCGACCACATTCATCACCCCGGTCTTGTTCAGGCCAGCACCTAAAATCATCACCGCGATAATCGACACCACCGCATTCGAGCTGAGTCCGGCGATTGCCTCGTCGGGGCCTATTACGCCGGTCAGGGGCAGCACCACCATCATCATCAGGCCGACAAGATCAACCCGCAGGAGGTCAAACACAAAAAGGAAAATAGCCAGCCCGAGCAGGCCGAAAACAATGATCATATCGGTGGTCAGTACGGTGGGTTCCATCCCCATCACCCTATCCTGGACTCAATGAGATATCAGGGTATCCGCCAGAGTACCTTGTAAAATTAGAATTTTTCAAGGTAGCCTTCAATCTAATAGCCTGCTCCAGCTCCGAAGTCAACCCGGAGGCGCTCTATGGTCCCTTCGTTTTGCCATGGCCCGGCCGGGAAACTGTGCTATACATAGCGATGAAAGTCTAAAGACGCCAATCAGGAAGAAAGCGGGGAGCAGACTGGCAGACTTTGAGAACTCACCGCTGCGAGCAAAGGTGCATGCAAGGGGCGGATCGAGTTTATGGTGGCAGCTGCAGCCTGGTTTCACAATTTTAATCTTTTTAGGGAGTGTCGCCATGTATCAGAAGCGACAGCAGAAAGTCCTTAACGCCCTGAAAGAGCGCGGATGTGACGGTCTGGTCCTCAATGCCGGACCAAGCCTCGCCTATTTCAGTGGACTTCAATTTCACCTGATGGAAAGACCGGTGGTGTTTCTGCTGGTGGCCGGGGAAAAGCCCCTCATCGTCGTGCCCGCCCTGGAGGAACAGAAACTTGATACGGTAGATTTTGATTTAGAGGCGATCAGTTATCACGACAACCCCTCACGCTGGCAGGAGAGTTTCGACTCGGCATGTCGCCAAATAGGACTGCCAGGACTGAAAATAGGTTTCGAGCCCCGGCAATTAAGAATGCTCGAATATGGCTATCTGGAAACTGCGTCGCCATCCACCACCTACACCAATGCAGACGAAGCGATTTCCCAGTGCAGAGCACTCAAGGACTCGGCCGAGGCGAGCCGGATGCAGAAAGCGGTCAGCATCGCCCAAGACAGCCTCCTGGCGATTCTGCCAAGGATTGGAGCCGGCATGAGCGAGCACCAGGTAGCGGCAGAACTGGTGATCGAGCTCTACCGGCAGGGTTCCGAACAGCCCCTGCCTTTTTCTCCAATCGTCGCGGCCGGCTCGAACGGCGCCAACCCCCATGCCAAACCGTCAAGAAGGTTGCTGCGGCAAGGTGATCTGCTGATCATCGACTGGGGTGCCCGATGGCAGGGATATGTGTCGGATCTGACCCGGACGTTTGCCATTGGTCAAGTCGATCACGAAGCGCGCCGCATCCATGAACTTGTGCTCAGGGCAAGCGCTGCGGGACGCACTGCGGCCCGCCCCGAAATACCCTGCAGCGCCGTGGACAATGCTGCCAGATCAGTAATCGAGGCGGGAGGATACGGTACCTTTTTTAGTCATCGAACCGGGCATGGGATCGGTATGGAATGTCATGAGGAGCCCTACATTCATGATGGCAACGAGAGTCCCCTCAAACCGGGGATGAGCTTCACGATTGAGCCAGGAATCTATCTCAAAGGAAAATACGGCGTCAGAATCGAAGACGATGTGCTGATCACAAAAGATGGCAACAGATCATTTAGTGATTTAAACAGGGAGTTACTCACTATTTAAGACAGCCCTGAATATTATCTTTGGTTTTATTCTTTGCGTTGCGCGTTAATCTGTATCCTCGGAAAAACAATCCGGCCTGCGCTTCAATTTCGACACAGAACATGATCTTAGACAAAATTTCTGATTTCTAAATGTACCCATAATTTTTCCTTTCCATAACTCTTTGTTATACAACAATTTTCCATCATTATTGCGTTTATTAAATACTAATTCGTTACAAATATTCCTTATTTTTTTATAAAAACTATATTGAATTATTTGCAGGCATATATATATTAGGATTGCATTTAAATTTTGTTACTTGTTAATATTATCAAGATCAATTGAGTGAATTTCCAATGTTAACAACTTAATGAGAGGAAAAAATGGCCCGTAAAACAAAATACGACCTTAATGATTTCAGAGAACTTGTGGTAAATGGTAAATCCAAAATCGAGATCATGAAGGATATGGATATAAAAAATCATCCAACCTTCAACAATCTAATGCTGAAACTGATGGATGAAGATAAGAAATATTATCAGGTAAAAGAACCGAAAAAGACAACAAAGAAACGGCAAATTACTGTAAAAATAGGAAAAAATCAAACGCTAAGCCTGTCTTCAAAAGTGCTTTCTGAATCAGGTTTTAAGCCGGGCGACACTTTTACCGTGAAAATTTTCAAGAATAGAATCAACCTTACGCTTGTTGAAAAATAGTTAATTAACTATTCGACCCAAGAAGATTCTATTGAGCCATTTGCAAAACGATCTTTTCGCTTAAACTCTGCGTTATGCTCGAAATTTTATCCTCGGAATATCAATCATATGCCTGTGGTAAAATTTTTCGCATGCCTTGATTTTGAACGAAAATCTTAGTTTTGCAAAAGGCTCTATTAATAAAATTAAATGGTGGTGGGCGACAGCGTGAGAGTCGTCAACCACCATTTTTTTTTATTGCGCTTGATATAATTTTATCGAATATATACTGCAATTCTTCAATGGCGAGCTTAATCCGTTTGCGCAATGCTCACGAGTACCTGGTCGCCCTTATCATAAGAAACTCTGCCCGGCATTATCATTATTGAGCAATTCGGAGTCTGTCGTTCGCAAGGGTAGCCGACCACGACGCGTCCTCCATCATGGCGATACACCCCTTCTTTGAAACATATTGCTCGTGAAGATTTGAGCGAAATTGGGTGATCCAGAGCGGCTTGAAGCCTCTGATTGTGAAAAAATCGCATACCCTGCATTTTCCTGAGCAAGGGACAGAGCAGTTCGAGAAAGAGAACTCGTACCGCGGTCGGGGGGCCGGGAAGTCCAAAATAGAGCTTATCGTCGAGAAGGCCAAACAGGGTCGATCTGCCGGGACGTATATGCAACGACTGATATAGTATTTGGGCTCCACAATCAGGGAGCAGTTCCCCAAACAGATCAAATTTGCCAGGACCGACGCCACCGGTGCTGATCACGATATCGGCATTGGAATCTTTTATGGTTTGAAGCAATTCTCCGATCGCCACCCGCTCGTCGGCTACTACGCCAAACCCCTTGGCCTGACCGCCGAATTTTTTTACCAGGCTCTCCAGAAGTAAATGGTTGGACGAATATTTCTGACCGTTTTTCACCTGTTCATCGGCCATTACCAGCTCACTTCCACTGCAGAAAAATGCCACCCTGGGCCGTTCGAATACCTCAATCAGGTGATTGCCTGCGGCAGCCAGCAATGCCAGATGGGACTCGTTCAACCTGGTACCTGCATCCACCAGCTGTGCTCCGAGCTGATATTCACCGCCACGGGTACGGATATTGAGAGCCGAGCTGCAAAGCATGGTATTCCCGACAATCAGTTCAGCACCTGCGATCTGACAGTCTTCCTGGGCAATGACTCGTTCTGTACCGATTGGCAGCAACCCTCCGGTCATTATTTGATAGGCCTCTCCTGATCCAATAGTAATCTCATGACAGAGTCCCGCCTGTATTTCACCCTTGATGGGAAACGTCTGGTGCTTCCCGTCACTGGAGCTGCCCGGGCCACATACGGCGTAACCGTCCCTGGCCGACTGGTCATATCCGGGAAGTGGATGATTGGCGTTATTGTCTCGGCAACAAACCCGGCCAAAGCAGTCTGCCAGCGGTAGTTCTTGCCGACCGGAAACCTTTGCATGGCTAAGTATCAGATCTAGAGCCTCGTCAAGCAGCATACTCTCTCCTTTTGGATGAATCGGTGCTGAGCCGCGTCCAGCCTAGCACAGCGGTCCCTTTTCTTCAACAGGATCTGCGGTCCAATCAGTGAAATCATTTGACACAGTAAGTTATCTGTGGTTATTTAATTTATTTTGCTAAATGCGCTATTACCGGCATGGTACCTGACCTTTAAGGAGCCATGTAACATATCGATATCATGGCGCTTATATGCGCTTAAAGCGGTGTCTCCAGATCTTCCAGCCGACAGGGACACCCCAAGAGGATGTAAAAAATGAGCAAGAGAACGTTTCAACCGAGCAATATAAAACGCAAAAGAGGCCATGGCTTTCGTGCCCGGATGAGCACCAAAGCCGGCCGTGCCATTATTAACGCCCGCAGAGCCAAGGGCCGCAAACGACTTTCCGCCTGATCTCATTGCGGCAGTTTGGTCTTCCGAAATATTGCTTGTTGCGGAAGAACTGGGAATTCGAAACGGTTTACAGGCACGGCACGCGGCTGCACGGCAAAGGCTTCTCCATCATCTATCTCGCCAACGATCGTGGACACAGCCGCATGGGAATAAGCATCAGCAGACAGTTGAAAGGAGCGGTTAACAGGAACCGAATTAAACGGATATTCAAAGAGTCGTTTCGGCTGAACCGAGGGGTATACCCCCTCGATGCAGATATTGTGGTCACTGTGCGACCAGATTTTTCGCTTAATTCTCCAGATTCAATTACAGAAGCGGTGATAAATCTCGTATCCACCCCACAACGATAATATGGTACACAACAATACAAATAACCTGGCAGCCCGATTCCTGATAGGGCTGATCAGGGGATACAAATATCTCTTATCACCTCTGCTTCCTCCTGCCTGTCGATTCTATCCAACCTGTTCTGCTTACACTTTAGAGGCAATCACTAAGTACGGTGCCATCAAGGGCACTGGTAAAGGTTTGTGGCGCGTGCTCCGCTGTCACCCCTTGTCCAGTGGCGGCTACGACCCGATCTAGCCGATACCAGAGACCCCGACGTCTCTACAACCAGACTCCCTGACGGCAGCAAACAAGAATCCAGCGAACATCATGGACATGTACAGAGCCTTTCTGGCTATCTTAATATCGTTTGTTATTTTACTGGGCTATCAATATTTTTTCATCGGCCCCACCCAGCAGCAGGTCGAGCCCGAACAAACCGCCGTCCAGCCTCAGCCAGAACAACAACCAGCCCAGCCACAGGTAACAGCCCCACCACCTCAAATCCAAAGCCAATCCGCCACCCCGGCAGTTCCTGCAGTTGTTGATCAACGGCCAGCCCAAGAGATTAAAATCGACAATGAACTCTACACGGCGACAATAAGTGAGAAGGGCGGAGTGATCACCAGTTTTCTGCTTAAAGATTTCCGTCAGGAAAAAGCTGAGGACTCTCCCGCTGTCAACCTCGTCCAAACCGACCAGACCCAGGGATATCCGCTCAGTTTTTCCTGGGGCTCGGTGGTCGACAGGAACATGCTTTACACTTTTGACAGAACGGACATAGAATTCGACTCCGCCACCAATAAGGCGACACTCACCATGCGAGCGGCAAGCGCCAATGGGCTCGAGGTAATCCGGACCTATCATTTCCACCAGACAAATTATCTGATCGAACATCAGACTACGGTGGTCAATAAGAGCGGCCAGGTACTCCAGGGTGGCGCTGCTCTGCACCAGAGCAACTTACCCTTCAGCGAGCTAACCAAAGCCAGCAACTGGCTGTTCCGTGGCCCCTCAATGTATGGCGAAGCCGGCCACCAGCAATTCAAACTCAAAGAGTTTGAGGACGGTCCGCAGACGTTACAAGGTGCCTTTGACTGGGTTGCCTATGAAGGAACCTATTTCATGACTGGCATCATTCCGACAGAAACATCCCAGTCGATCACCATGGACGCTGACGATGAGCTGGTTACCATCGACCTTCTGGCTGAGCTCGAGACTCTGGCGCCCGGGGCGTCTAATTCCTATGACTACAAGCTCTTCTATGGGCCAAAAAAATTAACTCTGCTTAACGAAATCGGCTTCAACCTAGGAAAAATAGTCTACTTTGGCTGGTTCGACGTGATCGCCAAGCCGATGCTCTACCTACTCAACTGGTTTTACTCGGTAGCCCATAATTATGGGGTCGCCATCATCCTGGTCACCATCATCCTCAAGGCGATCTTCTGGCCAATCACCCAGAAAGGGCTGAAATCGATGAAGAACATGCAGAAACTGCAGCCCAAGGTGGTGAAGCTCAAGGAGAAATATAAAGACGATCCGACCAAGATGAATGCGGAGATGATGAATCTCTATAAAACCTACAAGGTCAACCCACTGGGAGGCTGTCTGCCGATGATTCTACAGATCCCAGTGTTTTTTTCGCTCTATAAAGTACTGCTGCAATCCATCGAGCTGCGCCACGCACCGTTCATGTTGTGGATAAATGACCTCTCCGCGCCCGACCGGCTCTACCTGGGCTTCGACATACCCTACCTGGGCGGCTTGCCGGTTCTCACCCTGCTGATGGGCGCCTCGATGTTCCTGCAACAGAAAATGACCCCCACCACGGCAGACCCGACCCAGGCTAAAATAATGATGTTCCTGCCACTGATCTTCACGGTGATGTTCGTCAATTTTGCCTCTGGTCTGGTTCTCTACTGGTTTATCAACAACCTGCTCTCAATCCTTCAACAGTATCTGATCAACCGGCAGAAAAAACCCGCTCCAGTCGCCAGTTGATCAAATGAGCAGCGCAGAAGCCATGGTGGAATAACACCAACCAGGGATAGTACATGTCATCGGAAACTAAAGATTTTTACGGAAAAAATGTAGCAGCGGCGATCAAAAAGGCCTGTGAAGAATTTGGCGTTGCCCAAGAAAATCTCACCATAGAAGTACTGGAAACCGGATCGAAGGGTATTTTCGGTCTGATTCGGCAGAAGGCCCACATCAGGGTCAAAATACAGGCGATTGAGGAAGAAGCGGTCGAACCGAGCCCTGAAAAACAGGCTGCACCCGCTAAACAGAATGGCAAGAAGAAGCCTGCTCGCAGCTCGAGAGAAAAGCAGGCCAAGGAACCTAAAGCTGAGCCGGAAAAGGTTCCCCAACCCGAGCCGGTCGTCGATCCGTCTCCCGGGGACGACGAATTGAACGATAATGGGGACACCGCCAAACCAGTAGCCGAATTGTCAGAGGACACCATAGCAATCGTAAGGGATGAATTGACCAGCATTCTCGCATTGATGGAGTGTCCCTCAACTGTTACGGTCCAAGCAGAAGAAGGCACTGCCCATTGCAAGGTCAGCGATGAGCACCAGGAAGTACTGACCTCCCAGGACGGGCGCGTACTCGACAGTCTCCAGTATCTGCTCAGGAAAATTGTATCAAAGAAAATTACAGGAAGGATTCAGCTTACCATTGACGTGGGTGACTTCCGTGAGAAGCGCTTCCAAGAATTGAAAGAACGTGCCATAGAGTACGCGGCACTGGTTAAGGAAGACGGTAAAACTCAGGTTATTTCATCGCTCAACCCGTCGGAGCGGCGGGTGGTGCATGTCGCTTTGCAGGATGATCCCGACATCCGCAGCAGAAGCGTCGGTGAGGGATTGTTTAAGAAAGTGCTGATCTATAAGCCGGGAAAGGGACGGAAAAACAATAACCGTAAACGTGGCCGCCCCAGATCCCGCAAGAAAAATGACAGCGGCTCGGTCAGGGAGAGTTGATCGAAGGCGCCTACCGCGCTAACCGCTCAATTGTGGCCGCAGGACGGGTAGTACCATGCGGTTCTATGGAGAACCAGAGATGAGTTCCCCGGCCCACGATAGTCTTACCATAGCCGCGATTTCCACTCCGCCAGGTGCAGGTGGTATCGGCATCATCCGGATTAGTGGCAGTGCGTCACTTACCATCCTGCAAACCATCTTCACTCCTGCCAACCCGCCCTGCCCCCTTGACTCCCATCGCCTTTACTACGGCACCATTACCGACCCGGCACAGACTAAACTTCTCGACGAAGTGCTGGTGGTGTACATGCAGGCCCCCAAGACCTATACCAGGGAAGATGTCGTTGAAATACACTGCCACGGAGGTTTTCTTGTTCTTCAATCTGTCCTGGAATTGATACTTGCCCACGGTGCTAAGCTGGCCGAACCGGGGGAATTCACCAAACGCGCATTCCTCAACGGGCGCATCGATCTGACCCGGGCCGAAGCAGTAATCGATATACTCTCGGCCCGCACCAGGAAGGGCGTCGACCTTGCCCTTGAGCAGATGAGCGGATCCCTCTACAAAGCTGTTGACAGGCTGAGGGCTTCGCTGGTCGAAATTCGGGCTTTACTCGAGACTGCAATAGATTTTCCCGAGGAGGAAATTGAAATAGCGGATCACCAGGCCCTGGGTGCGAGACTTCAGGATGAGGTTCTCATACCGCTGAAGAAATTAATTATCCAGGCCGACAGCGGGCGAATTGTCCGCGAGGGGGTGGCGATCGTTATCATCGGTCGGCCCAATGTCGGAAAATCAAGCCTGCTCAATACGCTGCTGCAGGAGGAACGGGCCCTGGTAACCTCGGTGCCCGGTACCACCAGAGACACTATCGAGGAATATATCGATATCCATGGCATCCCCGTGCGCATTATCGATACCGCTGGCATTCGCGAGGATGTCGAGGAAGTTGAGGAACTCGGTATTAGGCGGGCCAGAGAATCGCTGAATCGGGCTGACCTCGTACTTTTTCTGGTGGATGGCTCGGAGCCGATCGACAACGATGATATCTCGCTGTTTGAGACAGTTAAGCACAAGCCGTTAATCACGGTGATCAACAAATGTGATCTCGAGCAACGCTTTGATCGCCAGACACACCAGCAGATAGTTGTCGAAGCCGTGGAAATCTCCGCCCGTGAACAGACCGGACTCGAGCAGCTTAAAGAGAAGATATTCCATCGTATTACCGGTGACCGGGAACAATGGCAGGAGGAAGGGTGCACACCCAACCTCCGGCATAAAGCGGCCCTCGAGAACGGTCTCCGAGCGCTCAACCGGGTAGCTGAGGGACTGACAGACGGTCTGCACAACGACCTGATCATGGTCGACCTGCTCGAATGTCTCGACCATCTCGGTGAAATTGTTGGAGAGACGACCACCGAAGACGTGCTCGATGTGATTTTCGAACAGTTTTGCCTAGGGAAATAAGCAGCCTGACATTCATGGAATAATAACAACCGTCAATAATGTAATTGTATCGAACCAAGAAGGCTATGTAATGAACAATGGAAATTTCACCCTGCTGGCCATATCGACTCGTGAGCGTCAGGCGAGAACGACATGAAAAAAAATCAGCTCATTAGCGTCTACGACGATATCGACTGGCAGCTTCTCTGGCAGCAAAGCCGCTCCGCCAAATCCTGGAAGAGCAAGGATGCCAAGGACTGGGATAAAAAAGCCAGAGCTTTCGCCGGCAGGACGAGAGAGTCCCCTTACGTGGGGCTTTTTCTTAGCCAAATCAAACTGCACCCTGAGCTCAGCGTCCTCGATGTGGGCTGCGGGCCGGGGACCCTGGCCCTGCCAATCGCCACGCAGGTCCGCCGGGTAACGGCCATAGACTATTCACAGGGGATGCTCGATCTGCTCAACAGAGAGGCTGCAACGCAAGAGATCAAGAACGTCAGCACCGTTCACTGCGGCTGGGAGGATGAATGGTCAGAATTCGGCGTCGAACCCCATGATGTGGTCATTGCCTCAAGGTCAATGAATATTCCCGACCTCTCCGGAGCTCTGCAGAAACTCGGCCGCTACGCTACCAGTACAATCCACGTAGTTGAGCGTATCGCCCCATCGCCATTTGATCCTAATGCCTTTGCAGCCCTCGGCAGAGAATTCAAATCCGGGCCCGACTATATTTATACCGTCAATATGCTCTATCAACTTGGCATCCACCCTCGAATTTCCAAAATTGAGCTTGCCAGGGATCAACAATTTGCGAGCCTGGAAGCTGCCGTGGAGGGATACGCCTGGATGTTTAGGGATTTACAATCCGATGAACGACAGATGCTTGAAAAATATATAAAAAAAAGAATAGTAAAAAAGGATGACGACCATCTCATCGTAAGAAGAGACCACGTCCAGCGCTGGGCACTGCTGTCATGGTCAGTGGAAGACCTGCCCTCGGGTAGATGACCCAGCCAGCCGGGATCGTATCACATGTCTGAATTGCAGAAATTCGATATCGCCGTCATCGGAGCCGGACACGCCGGCTGCGAAGCAGCCCTTGCGGCCGCCCGCATGGGCTGCAAGACTCTTGCCTGTGTGATCAATCTCGACACCATCGGGGCGATGTCGTGCAATCCCGCCATAGGCGGGTTGGCCAAAGGCCATTTGGTGCGGGAAATAGATGCACTCGGCGGAGAGATGGCCAAGAATATCGACGAAACCTCCATTCAGTTTCGCCGTCTCAACACCAGCAAGGGTCCGGCGGTCAGATCTTCTCGTGCCCAGGCGGACAGGCTGCTCTATCGGCTGCGCATGAAGAAAATCCTGGAGCACCAGGAGAACCTGACCATTCGCCAGACCACCGTCGACTCACTGATCGTCAAGAACAACAAGATCAGCGGACTACGCACCTCTTTGGATGAAGAAATCGAAGTCAAGGCGGTGGTTGTTGCCACGGGTACCTTTCTTAACGGCCTCATTCATGTCGGCCTGAAAAACTTTCCGGCCGGGCGCATGGGTGATTCCCCGTCGCTAAGTCTGGCAGCATGGTTCCGAGAACAGGGATTGAATGTGGGCAGGATGAAGACCGGCACGGTTCCGCGCCTTGACGCCAACACCATTGATTACTTTGAACTCGAGCCCCAGCACAGCGATCAGCCCCCATCATTTTTCTCCTTCACCAACGAGGGAGAGTACAGACAGCCCCAGTTTCCCTGCCACATCACCTATACCAACGAGAACACCCATCAGATCATACGAGGGTCCATCGATCAATCACCTATGTACGCCGGGATCATTGAGGGAGTGGGGGCCCGCTACTGCCCTTCAATAGAAGACAAGGTCATGCGTTTTCCGGAAAAACTCAGGCATCAAATTTTTCTGGAACCAGAAGGTATAGAGACCACCGAAGTCTACCCCAATGGTCTGCCCACCAGTCTACCGCTGGCCACCCAGGTGGCCATGATCAGGAGTATCAAGGGGCTCGAGAAGGCGGTCATCGTCAGGTCGGGCTATGCCATTGAATATGACTATGTCGATCCGCAGGAACTCCTGCCGTCGCTCGAAACCAAAAAAATTCGAGGGCTCTTTCTGGCCGGCCAGATCAACGGTACTTCCGGCTATGAGGAAGCAGCGGCCCAAGGTATTATCGGCGGTATCAATGCGGTACACTACTGCCGCAGAATAGACCCGTTGGTAATTGACCGGTCCGAGGCCTATATTGGCGTACTGATCGACGATCTTATCACCAGGGGAACCAAGGAACCGTATCGGCTCTTTACCTCGCGAGCCGAATACCGATTGCTGCTCCGGGAGGATAACGCTGACGCCAGACTCTCCGAAATCGGTGATAAGATTGGTCTGCTACCCAAACCGCAGTACGATGATTTTGTCGCCAAGCAAAAAGAAATCGAGCGCGCTATCGAGATACTCGAAACCACCTGGCTGAAGCCATCGACAGATATAGACGCGACCCTGCACCAGTTCGGCAGTACGGGTCTTAAACAAAAATCCAGCCTGGCGGATCTGCTCAGACGCCCGGAGTTGAAGATCGGCAACCTGGCCGAGCTGTGTACCAGTGAGCAGCGTCAGCCGTTAGAGGAATTGAACAGATCACGCTTCAGCGAAGAGGTCCAGCTGCGGGTTAAGTACAAGGGCTATATCGAGCGCCAGACCGAACAGGTCAGCCGTTTTAAAAACCTGGAATCAACCAGAATTCCAGAAGAGCTTGATTATTCGACGCTCTCCGGTCTGTCCAACGAAGTGGTTGAGAAACTGAGGCGGGTCAAGCCGCTGTCACTGGGACAGGCATCGAGGATCTCGGGGATAACTCCGGCGGCCATTTCGATCCTCCAAATTCATCTCAGAAAGCACCGCTCTCAAGGGAGTAATAAGCCGCCAGCGGCAGCTGGAAAACAATAGCGATGATCACCTACCCCGATATCGATCCCGTCCTGCTGCAAATTGGTCCACTGAAACTGCGCTGGTACGGGCTTATGTACGTGCTCGGATTCGCCGCCTCCTACCTGCTGGTTCGTTACCAGTTGAAACAGCGCTCATTTCCTGAGTTACAGGAGAATTTCGAAAACCTCAACATCGCCCTGATCATTTCGATGATCATAGGGGCCCGGTTGGGCTACGTCCTGTTCTACAATCCCGCCTATTACCTTTCCCATCCCCTGGAAATTGCCGCTACCTGGTCGGGAGGCATGTCATTTCACGGAGGGGCTATTGGTCTCTTTGTGGGCGGCTGGTGGTTTTGCCGGAAAAAGAAGATACCATTTTTCAGGACGGCCGACACCTATATCGTTACGATGCCAATCGGACTCGGACTCGGCAGGCTGGGCAACTTTATCAATGGCGAATTGTTTGGCCGCCCGTCAGAACTTGCCTGGGCGATAGTGTTTCCAGGAGCAGGGCCATTATCCCGTCACCCTTCCCAGCTCTATGAAGCCTTTTTCGAAGGACTGGTGCTCTTTCTGCTGCTCTGGTCACTGCGTTACAGACCTTACGAGGGATACCGCCTGTGGCCCCACGGTTCTCTGCTGGCACTATTTTTCATTGGCTACGGCATCCTGCGATTCTTAATCGAATTCACTCGAGAACCTGATGCGCAGATCGGCCTCATCGGTCCCTTTACCATGGGCCAGATATTATGCAGCCTGATGATCGCAGCAGGTCTGCTGCTCTGGTACCAGCTTGTAAGAAGGGCTGGCCGAGAGTGGTGATCTTCAGCCTTTTTTAACCAGCGTGCGTAACTTTTTGCCCGGCCTGAATTTGACCACGTTGTGGGCGGGAATCGAAATGGTCTCTCCCGTCTGCGGGTTTCTTCCCCTCTGTTCGGCCCGTTCAGTCACATGAAAGGAGCCAAAGCCGGAGACAATTACCCGTTCCCCCTGTTCCATGGCTTTACCCATATTGGCGAGGACAGAGTCGAGTGCTTTTCCTGCAATTACTTTGGTAACTCCGGTGGATGCTGCAATCTCTTCAATCAATTCTGCTTTGTTCATTAAACTATCCTGCTTGTAATCCATTTCGTTCTCATCCGGAAACTTTTTAGTGCGGCACGCAGCGGCTGGATGGAGGATCTGACCATCTGAGAGCTAATGGGAAGGTGTGAACTTTCGACTACTGGTTAGAATCAGTGCCCTGCATGCAGACAAATTGAGGGCACAGAAATACCCCCATCAGCAACAAAAAACAATCGAGAAATTCACCCAATTGTCCATGGGTGAATTTACCTAATTTCAGTTCCTGATTTGTCGACGACCAGCATGGCGGCGACAGAGAAATGACTGGCCGGAATCGGATCGACTGATCCAGCGTGACTGGTGCTTTACTCCTCGATGGTAACGTAACCGTTCTTTATAGCGAAATTGACCAGATCGACACTGTTATTCATATCGAATTTTTTCAGCAGGCTGGCCCGGTGATGGTCAACAGTGCGGGGACTCAGGCCCAAATCGGCAGCGATCTGTTTGGAGGTCATGCCGTCAACCACCAGTTCGAGTACCTGTTTTTCCCTCTTGGTCAATCCCTTGAAGGTTCGGGACGACGAAGGATTGCGGTAGGTATTGAGCATCTCTTCAGCGAAATCATTTTCCAGACAGGGAGATATATACGTACCACCCTCACGGATCTTGCCAATGGCAGAAATAATTTCCTGCTCAGTGTCACTTTTCACCAGGTAGCCGTCCGCTCCAGCTGCAATGGCCCGGCGCAGAAACCTGATATTCTTGTGCATGGTCAACACCAGAATCTTCAAATTCGGGTAACGCTTTTTCAGGATTTCCGTGAGTTCGATGCCGCTTGCCTTGGGCATCGATATATCGAGGATGAGCAGGTCGACTGCATTTTTCCTGAGCCAGTCCAGGAGATCGTCGCCGTTACTCACCTCGCCGACGATGAGCAAATTATTATCGCTGGAAAGAATTATTCTGATACCGTGCCGAATCAGCACATGATCATCTGCCAGCAGAATTCTGTAGTGCTTCTGACTCTTCTCCATGATTCAGTCCTGAGTGTCAGCTAATTATCAAAAACTTTCAACAACGTCTGTTAATCTTAACCTTACGACCGATCCCGACTGCATCAGCCACTTATCAGTTGCAAGGTCGCACGCCATTTTCAAACCAGGTTAAATTTTCCGTGGAATTACATTTATCTTTGCACAATCAGATTCCAGAATACAATCATCACAATGGGGGGCAACCGGCTTGCATTTTCCCTGCCCAAAGGCAACAAGGACCCGGTTGACCTTTTTCCAATATTTCTTCGGTAGTTTTTTTCGCAGGGCCATTTCCGTTTCCAGCGGAGACTTGGTCTTCACGTATCCCCAGATGTTCATGATCCGATGGACATGGGTGTCTACACAGATGGCCGGCTTGTCGAAGGCGACCGCCAGCACCAGATTAGCGGTTTTCCTTCCCACGCCAGGAAGATTTACCAACTCTTCGATGGAATCTGGAATCTCACCCCGGTATATGTCTTTCAACATCCTGGCCGTCTGCTGTAAGTGAACCGCCTTGGTGTTATAAAATCCCACCGGGAAAATGAGATCGCCTATCTCAGCGGTTGGCATTTTTGCCAGACTGTCGATATCCGGTGCACGGTTGAACAGGCGGGTCGAGGCTTCGGCCGTCACCTCGTCCTTGGTGCGGGAAGAAAGAATTGTGGCAATCAGCACCCGGTAGCTGTCACGGCTTTGCACACCTATGAGATCGACCACCGGCACCCGATATTTCATCACCTCTTTTTCCAGGCTGTCGAGGTACCTCCCTATATTGACCAATATGTCTCCAGGTAATCCATATTTCTGCGATTTTGCTATCCCCGCCCAATCTTACATGACAAATTTGATATGACAATAATCTTTCTCGACTTTTGGCGCAAACGACACCTGTTTTCAGCAGCTTATACCCGGTGATCCCAAACCTTTGCCGCCGGGCAAATGGTGGTGGCAGCAACGCCGCATCTGCGGTACTAATGAAAAGCCCTAACATACGTTCATGGAAAAACAACATTTCCACGAACTTCAATCGAGGCTGTGAGGAAGAAATAATAAGAAATGGAGGAAATGCACGTGCAACCGCTGCCGGTCACTGTCCGGGAATGCAAGGCCAGGGGTTGGGACGAAGTGGATATTGTGCTGGTCAGCGGTGACGCGTATGTTGACCACCCCTCATTCGGCCTTGCCCTGATCGGTCGCTTGTTGGCATCACATGGTTATCGGGTCGCACTTCTCCCTCAGCCCCGCTATCACAGCGAGACTGATTTTCAGCGCTTTGGCAGGCCCCGGTTGTTCTTCGGCATAAGCGGAGGAAACCTTGACTCGATAGTGGCTAACTACAGTTCCAACGGCAAGGTGCGTGATTTCGATGCCTATTCCCCGGGGGGATCCCCCTGGCGCTCTGAGATACGTGAGAAAAGCAACCGTTTTCGCCCGGACCGGGCCGTATTGATTTATGCCAATTTGGCCAGAAGAGCGTACCCGGACGCGCCGATTATTCTCGGTGGCATCGAATCCTCGTTGCGCCGCTTCATTCACTTTGACTACAAGCAAAATCGGCTCAGAGGATCTCACTTAAGTGATGCCAAGGCCGACTTGCTCATATACGGGATGGCTGAGCGGGCGGTGGTCACAGTGGCACAACTCATGGAGAAAGGCCACCCCCTGGGGGGTATCCCCGGAACCTGTATGAGAATGACCGAGGCGGAGATGGACGTCTTCAGGCAGGACTGCCTGGACCGGGGTATAAAACTGGTTACCTTGCCGGGCTGGGACGACATCAGGTCCGATAGTCACAAATTCATGAAGGCCGAACGAACCATTGACCGGTTGGCCCGTTCCCGCGCCAACCGTGTGCTGGTACAGAAGCAGCAGGCCTCGTGGATAGTTCAGCAGCCCCCGTCTGAAGCCTTGGAGCAACAGGAGATGGATCAACTCTACGAGCTAGAATTCAGTCGCCTTCCCCATCCTGCAACTCCCGATGTGCCGGCCTATGAAATGATCAAGAACTCGGTGACCGTGGTTCGCGGCTGCTACGGCAACTGTTCTTTCTGTGCCATAACCAGACACCAGGGGCCGCGAATCACCAGCCGCTCCGTCGACTCAATCGTCGCCGAGGTTGAGCGGATCAGCTCCCGGTCTGAGTTTGACGGCACCATCACCGATCTTGGCGGACCCACGGCCAACCTGTTCGGAACATGCTGTGCCATCGGTTCCTGCCCCGCACATGACTGTCTTTACCCGGAAATCTGCAAAAATCTAGTCTTCAATGAACACATGTTTGTCGAGTTGCTCGACAGGGTCGCCGGTCTGGACCGTATCAACCACCTGTTTATCTCTTCCGGCCTGCGGCTCGAACTGCTGCTGGAGACACCAAACTTGCTCGAGAAACTGCTCAAAGATCACACTCCGGGTAATCTGAAAATTGCTCCCGAACATACCGAGGCCGAGGTCCTGGCTTTGATGCACAAGGAGGAACATGAACGGTTGATACGCTTTGTCGAACTGTTCAACAAGATTACCAGAAAACTCCGGAAGAAGGCTGGCCTTACCCCCTACATCATCAGCGCCCATCCTGGCTGCAGCGAGGCACACACTCGTAGCATGGTACAGAAAATGAAACGTCTGGGCCTCACCGTCCGCCAGTTTCAGGACTTCACCCCCACTCCGGGGACCCTGTCGACGGCCATGTATGTGAGCGGCCGTCACCGCGATAAAGATACTGATATACAAGTGGTCAGGAATCATACGGAGAGACTTCGTCAACGCCAAATTATAGAGCGTGGATTTTTAGGGAAGCGGCCTTCTGCTACGCACCGTTCATCCTCTGATAGAAAGAAAAAAAGGGACCGCAGGTAAGAGAGACCTAATTGGCAAGATCGACTTTTGGGTAAACCCTCTTACGCCGAAGCTCATTAACATGGTTGGCAAGGGCATCGGCAAGCGCGTAAGCTGTTCGAAACTCACGCTTCTTGACGCTGTCTTCGAGATGTTCCAAGAGACGGGAGAGGCGGTCAAATCCGTAAAAACCTGCCAGCCCTTTGACCGCGTGGCCGGTCTTGGCTACTGTCTCCTGGTCATTTTCGTAGAGGGCCTTTTTTATGGTATTTATCTCGGTCGAAATGGAATCGAGTACCTGGGGTATAAGTGCGGCCAGCGAATCGCTGACGCCGGTGTGCTTCTGCTGGTCCTGCGGTTTTTCTTCCGACTCGATTCCGGCAACATTCTTCGGCGCATACTGTTTAAGACGGTTGATCAGATCGTGTTTGGAAAATGGTTTTATCAGAACCTCGTCAAACCCCTTCTGGAGATAATCGTTTTCCTGTTCAATGAAGGCGTGGGCCGTCATCGCGATAATCGGGGTCGGCGCTGCTCCCAGTCTTTTCTCCAGCCTGCGGATATGTGCCGTAGCTTCAAGCCCTCCCATCACCGGCATACGCAGGTCCATCAGGACGATATCATAGCCATCATCCAGAAATGCCTTCTGCGCCTGCCGCCCGTTCTCGGCATAGCAGACAGTTACCGGTAAGTCATTGAGATAGTTCTTTATAACTTCAAAGTTGAGGTATATATCATCGACCACCAACACTCGAAGCGGAGGAAGTTCCTCCTCACCAGACTCGGCATCACCATCTATCTCAATCTTGAGAGGGAGCTTATCGGTAAGCGGGAGTTTGAGTTCAACCCGGAAGGTGCTCCCCCTGTTCACTTCGCTGTCGATTTTGATAACTCCACCCATGGCGACAACCAACCGCTTGCTGATGGCCAGACCAAGACCGACGCCGCCCGTTTTTTTCAGCCGGCCCTGTTCTATCTGGGTGAAACGCTCGAAAATAAGCGCCTGCTTATCTTCTGGTATCCCTATCCCGGTATCTGAAACGATAAAGGCGAGCCACTCTCCCTTGTCGTCAAAACTTTCAACAGCCAGACTTATGCCACCAATGTCGGTATATTTCACCGCGTTACCCAATAGATTAAAAAGTACCTGCCTAATCTTTCGGGCATCTCCTATGCGATTGATTCCCCGCAGCCGGTCAGAGTGAAGAGAAAAATCGATCCCTTTATCCTGAGCCTGGAGGTTTCCCATGGTCTCGACTTCGTCGAGCAGCTCTTTGATATTGAAAGGAGTGTTGAGTACCTCGACGATTCCAGACTCGATTCTCGAAAACTCCAGGATATCATTGATCAGTCGCAGCAGATGCTCGCCCGACTGACGCAGGCTCTCGAGGTACTGCGCCTGATTCTCGTCAAGCTCCGTGCCTGACAGCAGCTCTCCCATTCCCAACACGATATTGAGCGGTGTCCTGATTTCATGGCTCATATTGGCCAGGAAATCGGTCTTTGCCTGGCTCGCCTGCTCGGCCAGCTCACGGGATCGTTCCAGTTGCTGCATGGCCCACCTGGTCTGATGGCGGTTCATGTCGTCCAGCTTTTCCTGACGCAGCAATCGCTTCTCCATGCGTGAGATGATACGCTTCAGATAGGCGTTTTCCAGCTCTGCTTTCTCCAAATGCTGACTCAATCTCTCTTCTTTGGTCATTGTTTGATTATTTACTTCTCAAAGCCACCGAAATACATGTGTCGCTGTGAAAATGAACTGGACCATCATTGGTGAAGGGGCTGATCTCTCCATAACAATAGAACCCGAAATACGGCACCCCCTGCCTGTCTTGCTGCAACACCAAAAACTCTTCGTCAGTGCGGGAGCCAAGCACGTGACGACGGGAGGTACAGGAGAAGAGCAAAATCAAATCCGGTGATTTATCACCGAAAGCTGAAAGTACTTGTGCAGATCCAGCATGTCCTGAATTTAGGGTTTCATCTCGGGTAACTTGTGTAAGTCTTGCCCTGCAAGGCTCCTCGAAACGACCAATAAATGAAATGCTGCCCTTCTCTCTATCTATATTTACGGAATCCCTAAGCACAAAGTCTTCTTTGTCACCTGTGTATACTGCTAAAGGGAAAAAGGAAAGTTCTCTATCTTCGATGTATTTCCCGTAAAAGCGCTCATAGAACTCCAATGCGGTCACTCCGTCTATCGTATAGACGATATTTCCTTCTACCTTATTTATTCGGTAGTATTTACCATACGGAACCGGTCCGATGGCAATGTTGAAGCTGACCTCCAAATCTCCTGCTAAGAGCAATAAGGGCATGGCGTCGGTATAAACACCTTCTCCACAAAATTGAAAGGTCTGAACAATTCTGAAGCCATCACCGGCCGAGCCTCCAAATATCGGCATCGACTGCCCCATTTCCGATCTCAAATAGGCTTCAATGGGTAGATTCATTGTGGTAATACCGTCTGGCAGTACAAATGCGAGAACAGGTTCTGCATTGAGCTTATCTAGAGCATGCTTATATCCATTGGCGACCGATTCTTGAGGGGTCTCTGAAATATTCTCGGCAATCCCTGCAGCAAAAGCGATTTCTTCGGAAATGAGCAGCAGCAGCGCCGATGAGTCTTCGGTAAACCCTCGGTCCTGAGTGATCTCACCGTCAGTAGTGCAGCCGATCAGCTCGATATCGGGAAAAGCCCCAAGGATCTCCTCCAGCATCTGGACATAATCAGCCTCCATGCAGGAAGTGAAAAACATACCCGCAGCCGGTTTTCTACCGCCAAGCTGCTCTCTGCAGTCGGCGACCACATTGCGGATCCCGGCAAGGGGGTCCAGGTTGTCACTCACACTGTAGACGGTTTCTAACATTGCTTTTTCCCTATCACGATTGATCCCCTCATCTAAATTCACTTAGATGATGCTTTTATATTCTCATCATTATCGAGAACATATTGATGAAAGCTTAGTCGGTTTAAACTGCTGCATTGTAGCAATTTTAGTCAGAATTATCAGTAAGTAATCCCAAAACTCGAAGGTACCCAAACATTTCTTTATTACTTTTGAATCTGATTAAAAACGATCCTGAATTAGTTCTCACATCAGCCTATTTGCCTGTCAAGTAAATCTATCTTTTGGAAACCATAGATCTCCTGCATTACTCAAAATCATCAGGTGAGAAACTGACCACCTGATTGATCAAATCAGCCGACAGCAGCAGCATGACCAAACGGTCGAAGCCGAAGGCAATGCCTGCCGCCGGTTCCAGGCTTTTGAGGTCTTCAAGAAATTTATTCGGCATAACCGGCCTCACGCCCTCCCGTTGTTCAATCCGATCCAGCTCCTCCTCAAAGCGCAAGCGCTGTTCATCTGCATCGGTGAGTTCGCTGAAGCCGTTGGCAAGCTCCATTCCAGCAATATAGAGCTCAAATCTCTCCGCCAGGCTGATGTCATCTTTTTTCAATCTGGCCAGTGAAGCACAACTGGCTGGATAGTCGCAAAGAAAGGTGGGTGCGTGGAGGCCTAGATGGGGCTCGATCTCGATGCTGACAAGTTCGTCGAAACGATCCGATTCAAGTGCAGCGGCAAGCGACATGGATCCCCATTTGGCAAATGCTTCGGCCACGGTGACCCGTTCCCACCCTGACTCAACGGTCATGGTCCCGAAACAGGACCCGGCAATGGTGTCACTGAACTCAGTCTGGATGATCAAAGACTCTTTGAGGTAACGGAGCAGCGTCTCGCAGTCGTCCATCAGATCGACGTAGTCACCATCGATTCGATACCACTCGAGCATGGTAAATTCTTCCAGGTGCCTGCTGCCTCTCTCATCAGCTCTAAAGCATGGGCAAATCTGAAAAATATTTACTCGATTCCGAGCAAGAATGCGCTTCATGCACTGTTCCGGGGAAGTTTGCAGAAACCAGCTACCTGAGTTGATGGGTAGGATATTGCTTTCCGGCAGCAAAACCGGTTGGCGCACAGGGGTGTCTACTTCGAGAAACCCCTGCTGGTGGAAAAACCTGCGGATTAGACGCAAAAGGGCTGCTCTTAGCTGCAGCCCTTTGAAATCAAGCATCGCTATTCTTTTACTCGAGTCACATAGTCGCCGGAGCGGGTATCAATCTGAATTTTATCCCCCTCCTCTACAAAAGGCGGCACCTGCAGCTGGTATCCCGTTTCCACGGTAACCGGTTTGGTGTCAGTTCCCGAGGTGTCTCCTCTGGCCCAGGGATCCGCCTGGGTCACCGTGAGATTGACGAAAATGGGCAGGCTGATATCTATGGGGCGCGGACCGAAAAACAAGACCTGGACTTCCATATTGTCGACCAGGTAGTTGACGTTGTCGCCCATCTGTTCCCCGGTCAGAAAAAGCTGTTCGTAGTTTTCCGTGTCCATGAAATGATATTCGTCGCCCTGATTGTAGAGATACTGCATCTTGCGCTCTTCCAGGTCGGCTTTTTCAAATTTATCGTTGGAGCGGTAAGTGTTGGAAAACTGCGAACCGGTTATCATGTTTTTAAGCTTGCAACGATATAAGGCCTGGCCCTTGCCGGGTTTGGAAAATTCAAAATCGACAATGATATGGGGTTCACCATCTATCAAAATTTTCAGGCCTTTTCGCAGGTCTGATGCACTGAACATATGGTATCTCCATGAAATATGCAGGACATGTGCTGTGTCCCAGTGGTGGAAACGTCTAGGTAGGACACAACTATAACTGCCAGAAGACCGGTTTGCCAACTGATTCTATCTCTTTTACCTGCAGATGTGAAATCAGCGATGAGCATGCCAGTGCTGCGATGTTCAGTCTGCCAAAACAGCGTTGTTCGGCGCGTGTTTATTTTCGAGAGCATTGCAGCAGCGCAGAGACCATCCCTTCCCTTTGATCATTCATTATTTATGCACAAAACATATTCGAATGAATATTGCCGCACTTCAGTAAACTATTTATATATATCCCATGCTTGAAAACCTAAGCACAAAGGTCGGTGTACTCTCGGATACCCACCTCTCAAGGATTGATGCAACGTTTGCAGAAAACGTTAACCGGGCGTTTTCTGACTGCGACGCAGTGATCCATGCCGGCGATCTGACCAGCAGGGCCATTCTCGAGATTTTCGGCGATCGTGCAGTGTACGCCGTGCACGGAAATATGTGCGGGTACGAAACGCGATCAGCATTGCCGGAAGAACTGGAATTCACCATCGAGGGGTACCGATTCGGACTATACCATGGTGACGGTATCGGGTATGATAGGGAAACTGAACTCATATCCCGCTTTGGTGAAGTTGACTGCATAATCTTCGGCCACACTCACCGCCCGCTCGTGCAGAAATTCGGCTCGGTACTGTTGGTCAATCCTGGTACCTTCCGCTCCACGGGCCGCTATGGCGGTTCGGGAACTTATGCTGTTATGACCTTAGATGCTACAGGTCTGTCGGCCGCCATTCATACGCTGCCACCTGAATAAAACGATGAAAGCTTTATGGACTCCATGGAGAATGGAGCATGTGCAAGGCACAGCACCCGAGCCTCCACACTGTTTGTTCGAGCCCGAGGGAGATCATCCCCACTCCAGAGAGACACTACTGCTTTTTAGGGATAACGAACGACTCTGCCTGCTCAAT
Source organism: Desulfofustis sp. (assembly GCA_013042475.1). GTDB lineage: Bacteria > Desulfobacterota > Desulfobulbia > Desulfobulbales > Desulfocapsaceae > JABDQA01. The sequence continues at coordinate 5,168 of JABDQA010000028.1, read as the reverse complement.
CGCTACCCTTACGCCAACGGACATCTGCTCATCGCCCCTGTACGTCATGTTCACTGTATCACCGACCTGGCTTCGGCGGAACTTACCGCGGTAAACGACCTGCTTCAAAGAGCAACCGGGATTTTGAAAAAGGAGCTCGGTCCCGATGGTTTCAACATCGGTTTGAACTTGGGACACGTTGCCGGGGCTGGCATCGACGACCATCTTCACTACCATATCGTGCCGCGCTGGCAGGATGATCACAATTATATGACGGTGCTGGCTGAGATCCGTGCGATTCCGGAGCACATTGAAAAAACGTTCGACAGGCTGCTGCCGCATTTTCAGCGTCTTCACCGCACGAACCACAGTCGGTAAAAGTCCGCTATGACCGCCCCTCCTAAAATGACGCCGATGCTTCGGCAATACCTGGAGATAAAAGAAGACTATCCGAACGAGATTCTTTTCTATCGGATGGGTGACTTTTATGAGATGTTTTTCGAGGACGCCGAGGTAGCCTCCAAGATTCTGGGGATCACCCTGACCTCTCGCAATAACAAGGCTGATACGGCAAGAATACCGATGTGTGGCGTACCTTACCACGCCGCCCAGAACTATCTGGCCAAGCTGGTTAAAGCCGGCGAACGGGTAGCCATCTGCGAACAGACTGAAGATCCATCCCAGGCTAAAGGCATTGTCCGGCGTGAGGTGATTCGGGTGGTCACTCCAGGAGTCACCACCGATGACCAGATACTGGAGGATAATGAAAATTGCTATGTCTGTGCCCTGAGCCGGTCATCTGGAGAATCAACACCGCAATGGGGGTTCAGCTTTCTCGATTTGAGCACGGGTGAATTCCTGGCAGGTGAAGAAAGCGACAGGGCGCTAGTACCTGAGCAGATAATCGACCACCTGACCCGGATGAGGCCCGCCGAGCTTCTGGTAAATGAAGGGCAGCAGGACGAATTGGCAAAACTCATCGAAGCGGCTACCCTGCATCTGCCTCAATTATGCATCACGCCGCGGTCCGCTGACCTGTTCCATGTCAAAGAGGCCAACCACGATCTCGTCGACCATTTCAAGGTGATCAACCTCGATGGGTTCGGCTGCGGATCGATGCGTCAGGGTATTGTGGCCGCCGGTGTACTGCTCGATTATGCCAGAGAAACGCAGAAGAGCGACATCGGCCATATAGAGAAACTTATTCCGCTCAACCGCGACTCGGTACTGCTCATCGACGACGCCTCACGCCGTAACCTTGAATTGACCAGGACGATCATCGGCAACAATCGTGAAGGGTCGCTGCTGTCCGTGCTGGATAAAACAAGAACACCCATGGGCGGCCGCCTGCTGCAGAACTACCTGCTGCAACCCCTGCAGGATATCGACACGATCACTGAAAGACAGGACTGCGTCAGCTTCTTCCACCACAACCCTGCAATCAGACAGCAATTCCGCGACTACCTTCAAGCCATCTATGACCTAGAGCGCTTGAACTCGAGGATGGTGCTCGGCCAAGGCAACGGCCGTGACGCGGTCGCCCTGCGGCAGTCGCTAGCCATTTTACCGGGCATCCACACGTTACTGAAGCAGTGTGCGACCATCGGTCTGCAGCGCATCGACAACGATTTCGACGATCTGGCCGAGCTGGCTGATTTGCTGGATCGTTCGATCGGCGACGAGCCACCGGTCACCCTGCGAGACGGCAATCTGATCCGGGAAGGCTACAACGAGGAACTCGATCAGCTCATTCATCTGCTTCGTGACGGCAAAGCACTGATTCTCGGGCTGGAAAATCAGGAGCGGGAGAAGACCGGCATCACCAAGCTCAAAATAGGCTACAATAAAGTGTTCGGTTACTATATAGAAGTCGGCAATGCCCATCTTGACAAGGTTCCCGAACACTATCTGCGTAAGCAGACTCTGGTCAATGCCGAGCGCTTCATTACGCCCGAACTCAAAGAGTTCGAGAGTCGGGTGCTGACCGCCCAGGAACGCCGCCTCGAGTTGGAATATCAACTCTTCATCGAGATCAGAACGACTCTGGCCGAGAACAGTTCCCGGATTCTGCAGACCGCAAAGTTTCTGGCTCGTATCGATGTGTTCACCAACCTTGCTGAAATCGCCCGGCACTATCACTATACCAGGCCAGAACTGACCAACGACGGGACAATTCAGATCTTGGAGGGCAGACACCCGGTCATCGAGAGGTCACTGGCTACGGGAAAATTTGTGCCCAACGATATCAGCCTTGATCAGAGCCTTAACCAGGTGCTGGTCATAACCGGTCCGAATATGGCCGGTAAATCGACCATTCTCCGACAGACAGCACTCATCGTCCTGCTGGCCCAGATGGGCAGTTTCGTGCCGGCGGAAAAATCGGTGATCAGCGTGGTCGACCGAATTTTCACTCGGGTCGGCGCCATGGATGATTTACGTCGGGGACAATCAACTTTCATGGTGGAGATGAATGAGACCGCCAATATCCTGAACAATGCCACACCTAAAAGTCTCGTGATTCTCGACGAGATAGGCCGGGGTACCTCCACCTACGATGGCCTGTCGATCGCCTGGGCTGTTGCCGAAGCTCTGGTAAACAAAGATCGGCAGGGAGTAAAAACTCTTTTTGCCACTCACTATCATGAACTCACCGAGCTCGCTAAAACCCATGACCGGGTGCAAAACTACTCAGTCGCTGTAAAGGAGTGGAACGAGACGATAATTTTCCTCTATAAATTAATAAAAGGCGGCACCAGCCGCAGTTACGGTATTCAGGTTGCCGCCCTGGCAGGGGTGCCCGACGAAGTTGTCGCCCGGGCTCAGGAGATATTGAAACGCATCGACCAAGCCGATTTCGATCACCGCACCGTCACCTCAAGAAATAGCGGCGGGGGTGGTAAAAAGAAGCATCCGAGTCAACTCCAGCTGTTTTCAGCTCCCGGTCACCCGGTGGTCGATCAGCTCGGAAAAATCGACCTCGACAATATGACCCCACGCCAGGCCCTAGAACATCTCTACAGCCTCAAGGGGCTACTCGATAAGAAGTGACCTCCATTCTTTACGAGTACCTTAAGTTGTTTTTTTCTTTCAAACCGTTTATATAGAGTCTGATTCCGGATAATCTGCAGAAAATATTATGATTTCCCGCTATCAACCCCAGCTATTGAGAAGTTTTGATTGAGAGAGTGAACAGACCTCGCAGCATCGTACCGATTGTTTTGGCACTCCTCATCATTGTCTTTGGAGTTCAAGCAACGCATGCCACCACGCCGTCCGGCTCCTATCCCGACAAGTCTGATCTCAAGGCCCATTACCAGAAAGCCAAGTTTTTCTACAATCAGCTCCACACGTCTGCCAAACTGGGCGCGGTCAGAGAAAATTGGCTCAAAGGCGCTGGTAACTTCAGACGTATCTATCTAGCCGAGCCCAAGTCTGAACTGGCACCCGCTTGTCTGTTCATGCTCGGCCGCCTCTACTATGACGCCTTCAAAAAGTTTGGCGAGGGTATCGATCTCGGTGAGTCGATTTCCTACTACCGTGACGTTAACACCCTGTTTCCCGGCAATAGGCTGGCCGACGACGCCCTTTACGCAGTGGGCGCCATTCTCTATGAAGACATGAACGATCCCAGACGGGCGGCCGAAACTTTCACCAAGATTATCTCGAATTACCCGGACGGCGATATGGGCACCCCCGCCGAGACCAGATTGAAGCGGTTATCCAAAGACTACGACATCCCTTTGCCGGAAGAAATGCTGGGCACTACGCCGATGGCCAAACTGACCAATGTCAAGCCGGCCAAATACTGGTCTTCCAAGGACTACACCCGGGTTGTCGTGCAAACATCCGGGCCAACCGAGTATCGGGAAGAACTGCTGGAAAAAGTCGGCAACCGTCCACGCAGGCTTTACATCGATTTCCGGGACAGCTACATCGAACCGCGTTTTCGATCACCGATTCCGATTGAAGACGGTCTGCTGAAAAGGATCCGTACGGGTCAGTTCAGCCCCGATACAGTAAGGGTTGTGCTCGATATCGAATCGATTTCAGATTACAAGATTTTCTCTCTACCGGATCCCTTCAGAGTGGTGATCGATGTGAGAGGCAAGAAGAAAAATCAGCACATTGAAACGGTTGCACCGCTGTCTCCACCGCCAGCCCCTCCTCAGCCGCTACCGCAGCCTCGTCCATCCATTGCCCAGAAGAGCAGCACACCATCCGAATCGGTTGCATCACCGGAGCAAACCGTCGCCACGGTTGAAAGCGAGCCAACTGAACCTGTGCCAGCTGAGACCGTACTAAGTGAAGCACCCCGTCCCGATATGGTTGCTCGTATCCCACCTGAAATCCCGACTACGTCGGAAACCGAGCGACTATCAGCCGATCCGGGGCCTGTCGTTGTCCTCAGAGAAATGCGCAAACGTGCCGTACCGGTTGACATCGCTCCGTCACCTATAGAAGGCGACATTCCCCGACAGCAACTCTCGCTGGCCCAACAGCTCGGGCTCGGCATAGGCACCATCGTCCTGGACCCGGGTCACGGCGGCAAGGACCCAGGGGCCATAGCTTTTGGCATGAAAGAGAAGGACATCGTGCTCAAGATGGGAAAACGGCTGGCAGTGCATCTACGTGAGAAACTCGGTGCCACTGTTATACTGACCAGGAAGGATGATTCTTTCATGCCACTCGAGGAGCGCACCGCCATCGCTAACACCAACTCAGCCGATCTATTCGTCTCTTTGCATATTAATGCTCATCCGTCACCTGATATAAGAGGATTCGAGACCTACTTTCTTAATCTCACCACTAATGCCGAGGCAATGCGCGTCGCGGCAAGAGAAAACGCCACCTCGACTCATCAGCTTAGTGATCTGCAGGATATTCTCTCAGATATCCTGCAAAATTCAAAAATCAACGAGTCATCGAGATTGGCAGAGCGGGTGCATGATTCTATTGACAACGGCTTTTCTGAAAGCCATTTTGCGCTAAAAAATATGGGGGTCAAACAAGCCCCCTTCTATGTACTCATCGGTGCTGAGATGCCGGCTATCCTCATAGAAATCGCCTTCATCAGTAATCCCGATGACGCCAAACTGCTAGGCGATAAAGAGTTTATCGATAAACTGGCTGAACAGATCTCCGATGGTATCAGCCTGTACGCCAATGCCAATGTCGCCTCCACGGAGTAA
>JABDQA010000194.1 GCA_013042475.1 Desulfofustis sp. | reverse complement strand
CATAAAATATCCGTGATGTATCTGATTCCGGCCGACGCTCTCGAAGAATTTGTAATCTCGACAGCTAGCCGCCTTGACAAGATACATGCCACAATGCTTCACAGGAATTTTCTATTTTTAAGTATATCATAATTACAGTCAGTTAAAGGCATCTATCGCAAATTGCTCAAAACGCTGCCTGGCTTCTGATTTGACTTAAACTGTTTATTGCTTGTAGATACCTCCTTGATAAAGCCAGAGTTCTTATCTTCATTGTAGCTCCTAACGATGCTAACCTGAATCCTTTCGTCCTTAATACTCGCCATACTCCTTTGGTGTTACTTCGTCGACCTAGATGCGCTTTGCAGGGTAAACCATGCGAGACCTTCTGCAGATAAATCAAGGCTCCACCTTCAGGTTTGAAGTTTGACGGTATTTGCACACCCACACAAAGTGATATTGAAGACGATAACCACAGTGAATCCCCGTTGAATTTCAATACTACGTGAACATGCCGCCTCCGGTCTCATTCCTCCACAGGTAAATCTGTGTTCTTCTGCCTCAAGATAAAAAATGTATTAATTACAGTATTTTAAATATTATTAAAAACTACATAGTCTAAATATACTAAATATTATAATATTTTTATTGACCCCAAAGATTTCCAATGTTATAAAAAAAACATTTGATGATGGAAAACAAGCAGTTCTGGTAACTAGCTGAATTTCATGATTAAATTTTTTAATCGAGAAACTGCAATCAGTATGGCACATAAACAATAGGCACTGGAACTCCAAAGAACTGGTTAAATCGAGCTTGTTTTATGTTAATATCATGATGTTTTTGAGCTGTTTGGGATTTTCTATTTCATTTGTTTCCCACGACAAAAGATCATTAATAGAGTCTCCAGCCAAACTCCAATAGAAATAATTCTATAAACGGTAAAGGATTGACGAATAAAATGACTACAAGGTAATGTAATAGTTAGTCATATAAACTTTATCTGAAATTGTTTTTTTCCCAATAATAAAAATCTGTCAAAGTTCCATGATAAAAGGGTTGCATGTGATGATCCGTAGATATGCAATAATGACCATGCACCTGGTTTAGAGTTCTTCAGTTTTTTTGTAGTCGGTTTATTAGATGTGCACACTTTAAAAGTTTAATTCAACTAGAATTCTTGACTAACTTTTCCTAGAAAACTTAATAAATTCGGAGGTATTACATGAACAAGATTAAGGACACTGCAACCGAGCGCTATTTTATGGAAACTGGGCAAGATAAAGCTATCAGGCTCAAATATCACAGTGGCGGACAATGGCTTGAATCGAAAACCGATACCTATATGGACTGCTTCAATCCCTCCACCGGTGAAGTGATCGCTCAGGCGCCTCAATGTACCTCTGAGGAAGTCGAACAGATTATCGAGACTGCTGTCGAGGCATACGAGGAATGGTCAATTACCCCAGTCAACAAGCGGGTTCAAGTACTGTTTCGGATGAAAAACCTGATCGACCAACACCTCGAGGAACTGACCTACCTAGCAGCCAAAGAAATGGGCAAGGCCTGGCAAGAGGCTATGGGCGATGTGCTCAAGGTTAACGAGGTGGTCGAATTCGCCGCCGGAGCCCCACACCTGATGAAAGGGGAATCGCTCATGCAGGTATCGAAAGGCTACGACACCGTACAGTACCATCACCCGATCGGTGTCTTCGCCGGCATTGCCCCGTGGAATTTCCCAGCCATGATCCCGCACGGCTGGATGGCGCCGATCTGTATCGCCACCGGCAACTGCATGATATTGAAAGCCGCCAGTTTCGTGCCCCAATCATCCCTGAGGTTGATGGAGCTGTGGCAGGAGGCCGGACTTCCCGACGGCGTTCTCAACGTCTTCACGGCGGGAAGGAAGCAGGCCGAGATCCTGCTCACGCATCCCGATATCAAAGGGGTATCCTTTGTCGGGTCAACCAAGGTAGGAAAGCATATTTACTCAACCGCTGCCGCCCACGGCAAAAGGGTTCAGGCCCTCACCGAGGCAAAGAACCACGCTCTAGTCCTGCGTGACTGCAAGATCGAGCGTACCGCCCGCGGCATTATTAACGCCTTCTGTGGGTGTGCCGGGCAGCGCTGCATGGCTCTGCCGACAATCGTGGTAGAAAACGCCATCGCTGATGAACTGGTGGATTGTCTGAAACAGTTTGCCGTCGAACATCAGAAATTTCTGGGACCAGCCTACGAGAAAACATCACATATGGGCCCTGTGGTCAACCAGGGGCATATGGATTTCGTCCTGGACTGGATAGAAACCGGCGTCAATGAGGGAGCCGAACTGGTTCTGGACGGCCGTAACCCCGAAGTTCCCGCGGGCTGTGAAAAGGGCTACTTCATTGGGCCAACGATCTTTGACCATGTCACCGAGGATATGTCGGTCGGTCGCGAGGAAATCTTCGGCCCGGTACTCTGCGTGAAACGGGTTGAAAACTTCGAAGAGGGACTGACCAGCATGAACAACAGCCGCTTTGCAAACGGTTCGGTCATCTATACCCAGAATGGCTATTATGCCCGCGAGTTTGCCCATCGCACCGACGGCGGCATGGTCGGCATCAACGTCGGTATTCCGGTACCGGTAGGCATATTCGGCTTCACTGGTCACAAGCAATCGTTCTTTGGAGACTTGCATACCATGGGACGGGATGGTTTCATCTTTTTTACCGAAACCAAGAATGTTACTCAGACATGGTTTTCTGAATCGGAGCTATCAACCGGCAAAGTCGATACCTGGGACGGCACCATTACATCATTACCAGAAGACGACAAATAATAACCTACTTTTAGGTCTGGGTATATTAAAGGCGGAGTACATTACTCTGCCTTTAATATTTGCAATAAAATAAAGATTACTCTCGGCGATTTCAACAAAATAAACCAACCTGAGAATTCACCATCCTCCTGTTAAAGCTCTACCAACACGAGCTGCTCTACTGCCTCTTTTTTGGAAAATCTTCTCGCGTTACAGGCGGTTTTATAATCTCCATTATAAAGTCAAGAATTTCGCTCTTCTGTTCCTCCAGGTCCTGCTGCGCATTGTCTGCGTCATAATAACCGATGTGTTTAGCCGGCTTGTCGATCGCTGACATCCGGTCAGCGAGTTTGACCTTAAAAGTGCGACTTTCACTGTCATCACCGCTGCGTTGATTGGTGATTGCTGTAAATGATGTGATGGCCCGCCTGGCTTCTTCGTCCATTTGGCTAGGCTCTAGCAGGTTGCCGTCGCCGTCAAACAGCTTACCAATGTCAAGGAATGCAATATCTCTAGGTTGGCGGACGAGTTTATCGTCATCAATTCGATACCGGCCCTTGCTCCGTTCCTCTTCGACATTTCGAAATTCATCGATATATGCCGCCACTATTCCGTTCACTGTGAGTTCCAGGGCCTTTCGATAGGTGGTCCTTTGGCTCATACGGTTTGTGTTGTAGACGCGCCTAGAAGCCTCCGCCACAATTAGAACATGTATGCTCCGAAGTCATCAGGAACTATTTAAACGTTCGGGACTATAATAAAATAGAGAAAGAGTAAGAAGAAATTTTAAGTCTGTTTATGATATGGCATGCTCATCAAGTATAATCGAATCTGATCTGCTAACTCTCGCTCTACACAACTTATAAATAACACAAGTTCATCCCACATGACTGATAAGCCTGAGAAGGGGATTCGGCGCAAACCTGGAAATGGTATAATGATCTTGCTGTTGATCATTGCCGTGTTTTTCTCAATGGCTGGGCGAGCGATATTTCCCCCTTTGATGCCCTACCTTCAGGAGGAATTGGTAATTTCTCTTACTACCGTGGGCACATTGTTTCTGTTGAGCAGCATAAGTTTTTCTTTGGTGATGGTGTTTTCTGGATTTCTGACCGCTTGGATTGGGCATGGCAATACTGTTGTCGCCGCGCTCGTTTTCATACTGGTTGGCCTGGTTATTTCGGCAAGCGCAGTAAATGCAATGATATTGGCTGTCGGAATGATATGCATAGGGGCCGGTGGCGGTACCTATGCACCGTCAGGTATTGCCATAATAAATAACAAAATCAGTATTGAGAAGAGAAGTACCGCCTTTTCTATTCATGAGATAGGGCCCAACGCCGCTATTTTACTAGCACCATTAATCGTGTTGACTTCTGTTCCCCTACTGGGGTGGCGCGGGGTGCTCCTGCTGATAGCCCTCCTCACTGGTCTAGCCTCCATCGCTTTTTACATTTGGGGGACTCCGAAAAGTGGAGTTGGTGCCAAACCCAACTTAAGCACTATTGGCACCATTCTTCGTCTGCCGCAAGCCTATGTCGGAATGTCCATATTCTCAACCTCTCTGGCAGGTTTGCACGGATTATACTCCATATTACCGGCATATCTGGTGGAGCACTCATCAATGTCGGCAGAATACGTGAATTCGCTGGTGACGCTGTCACGCGTCATCAGTGTTTTCGTACTTTTCTTAGCAGGACTCATTATCAAAACTATGGGGAAGAGAAACACCATCATTATGGTCCTGCTGTTCACTGGAATGTTGACAGGGCTGATCAGCGTGGCAGAGGGACGCATGCTTGAAATTGTCGTAGTCTTCCAGCCGGCTTTGATCGCGGTAATGTTCCCCGCCCAGCTGTCATGCCTGGCCGAGATAGGCGAAAAATGGTATCAGAATGTTACTTCTGCGGTAGTTATCACCGTGGGAATGATTGTGGGAGCCGGGGTTGTTCCTGTTTTGGTGGGCGTTTTAGGTGATTGGGGAATTGGTTGGTTCGGTTTCGTATCGCTTGCTCTAATGATGTTTCTGACCGTTGTCATTCTGATATTTAACCCTTCTTTTGGTACGCGTTGATTACTTGATCTGTATCTCCCAGCAGGAAGGGTTTCTAAGCGCGTAATTACAATAACTGGTCAGTATATCTTAAATTGCCAATCCGAGGGTATTGCGTGTGGTCTTACAATTCAGTTGAATATGTTTCCTATCTCTGACTTGAGGGCGGTGGCCCTGACGAGAGATGTTAATTGGCAGCCTGAAATTTTGGTATGATCCTAATTCGAGGATTTTTCCTGTCTGGAGTGAGCAAACACCAATTTAGGAAAACAATCCTGGATCAATTATCACTATCCACTACTACGAAGCAATCTGAATTCTGCTTACCACACAGGCCTGGCACGATCCCGATTTGTTCATCGCCGCGTCGGTGAGTGAGAATACACCGATAATTTCCCCGGAAGCCGAATCCTTGACAAAAAGTCTGTGGACATCCGTGAAAATCATCTGGCGTATGGCTTTCTCGAGCATATCGTCTTTGCTGCAGCTCCTTACCGGCGCGGACATCACTTCGGTTGCGGGTGTATCCAGGGGAACTCCATGGTTGTATGCAAGGATTAGGTCGGTCTTGGAAATTACCCCGACGCCTCGGCCCGACTCATCGGTCACCAGGATTGCCCCTATGTGATGCATGGAAAGTTCTTCCACTACCTGGTGCATCAGACTGTTAGAGGCAACGTCTTTGATGTCTTTTGCCATGCAGTCGCCGATTGTGGATCGCTTGATATCCTCCGAGACGGAATCTTTTCTGAACGCACTTTTGGGGCAGCGGGAGCAGAACTCGTACAACATGCCGACTATGTCCGGATAGGCGAGGGCGCCGACCACCAAATCGCTCTCCGAATCCTTGACATAGATCCGATAGATCTGGTGCTCTTTCATCTGTTCCAGCGCGCGTTCCAACGGGTCATCGCTGGTGCAGAACAGTGGAGGGCTTGTCATCATGTATTCCAGCGGGGAGTCGAGAGGCAGCGATGCGTAATACGCTGCGACGAGGTTGGTTTTGGAGACGACGCCGACAGGAGACTGGTCTTCATCGGTCACCAGCAGGCCGCCTATCTTGTATTTTATCAAAATGGATATGGCACTGGAGACGGTTGAATCTGCAGCGAGCCGATTGATCCCGCGCCTCATGGCATCGGCGACGACCTTTCCGCTTAAGGTGTGGTGCTTAGGACTTATCATTGCTGATTATCCTCCTCAGTGAATCGATCGAGGATGTCGTAAAATAGATCCGATATATAGACGATACCGAGGATTTTGCCGTCTTCGATTACCGGAAGACGGCGTATGTGCTGCTTGATCATGATATCGAGAATCAGAAATTTGTGTGTATCTGGACCGATGGTAACAATCTCCTGGGACATGATATCCCCGACTCTGATCGATTTGGCTTTATCGAGGCCCTGATCAATGATGCCGGTGAGATCGATATCATCCATCTTCCCCCAGATGTGGACGTGCTTCGGTCGCATAAATAGCAAAATATCATACATCGAGAGCATGCCTACAAGGTCCCCGTTATTATCCAGTACCATCATGCCGAAGAGCCTGCGCCCCTCTTCCTGACTGGCCTGTTTGAAAATGTTCACCGCTTCGCTGATCGGCGTCTCAGGGGCAAGCGTGTGGAACCCGGTGTCCATGATATCTCGTGCTACAATTTTCATGAATCTAGTTTCCCTCTTTTGGTTGGAGTACTAAAATTGATCTGTCGAGAAGTTGATGCGGCCGAGTTGATGCGGAATATTGGCTCGCATGAATGGCTGACAGTATACCACAGAATCACCGCCATTGGATTTTTTCGGTAGCATGTAAAAGATCCTGAGCACTGCTGATAATGTCTGATATGGTAGCGGGAACTTACCCTTTAAATTTATGAAAAGAATATTAACATGGGCTGGCTTGGTTGAATCCGGGTAATTAAGCGTTATTGAGAGGGCGCTCGCTCAAGCTGCGGGCCATCTGTTCCGGATGTCGGAAACTTAAGCTAAAGTAATCATATAATATTTGCATGCTGGCGATAAATCATCTCGATATCCGCTACGGGAAAAAACATCTGTTCAGGGATGTCTCCGCCGTCGTGCACCCAGGCGACAGGATCGGGCTGGTCGGCGTCAATGGTACCGGCAAATCGACCCTGATGAAAATCATGGCCGAAGAGACCGCTGCCGATGATGGAGTCGTGAGCAGCCCGAAGTTCTTCTCCGTTGCCTATCTTCCCCAGGAAACGGCTCTGATCAATTCAGGGCGTACACTCTACGAGGAGGCGGAACAGGCCTTCGCCGATCTGCTGGAACTTCAGCATGAGGCCGATCGACTCAACGAGATCCTCGGCAGCAGTGACGGACAGGAGCACTTTGGCGAGCTGCTCGAGCGCCAGGGCCAGATACAGCAGATGCTTGACAGCAGCGACATCTACACGGTCAGGACCCAGACCGAAAAGGTCCTTTTCGGACTCGGCTTCAGCCGGCAGGATCTGCCGAAACCGGTATCATCATTCTCGGGGGGCTGGATCATGCGGCTGTTGCTGGCCAAGATGCTTCTCCAGGCGCCTTCGCTGCTTCTGCTGGATGAACCAACGAACCACCTCGACCTCGACTCTCTCACCTGGCTGGAATCGTTTCTGCAGACCCTCGAGGGGGCGCTGGTCATCATTTCCCACGACCGCACCTTCCTCGACAGGACCACCACCCAGACCTGGGAACTCAGCCTCGGCCGTTTGACCACCTACAAGGGAAACTACTCGAAGTACATCGAAGACAAGGAAGAGCGGCGGAGGATTGACAAAGCCTCTTACGACAACCAGCAGGCCCATATCCGGCAGACCATGCGTTTTGTCGAGCGATTCCGGGCCAAGTCGACAAAAGCCCGGCAGGTACAATCGAAACTGAAACAGCTCGATCGGCTCGAGCGGGTCGAACTGGCCGAGGAAGAGCACTCCATCAGCTTCTCTTTTCCACCGGCTCCGCATTCAGGCAGAGACGTGCTGATGGCGGAATCGATCGCCAAAAGTTACGACACCGCCCAGGTCTTTGATGGTGTCGATCTACATCTACAAAGGGGCGACAAGGTGGCAGTCGTCGGGGTCAACGGTGCCGGCAAATCGACCCTGCTAAAAATTCTTGCCGGTCAGCTGCGCAGTGACCGCGGCTCGATACGAATGGGCACCGGTGTCCAGCTGACCTATTTCGGCCAGCACCAGGCCCAGGAGCTTGCCCCCGATTACACCGTGCTCGAGAGTCTTTCGCACGTGGCCGGAGATATGACCATGACCCGCATGCGGTCGCTGCTCGGCGCCTTCCTGTTCAGGGGTGAGGAGGTGGATAAGAAAGTCTCGGTGCTGTCAGGCGGAGAGAAGAGCAGGCTGGCGCTGGCCCGGATGATCGCCGTACCTGCCAACTGCATGTTGCTCGATGAACCGACCAACCATCTCGACATGCTCTCCCAGGAAGTACTCCAGGAAGCGATGCGCCAATACGACGGCACCATTGTAGTGGTCTCGCATAACCGCTATTTCGTCGATCGTTTCGTAAATAAGGTGCTGGAGATAAAGAACGGCAAAGCGACCCTGTTTGACGGCAGCGTAGACGAATATATTGCGCGCCAGGAGCGCTTGGCGCAGCACCAGACGGAGGCGCCAGCGCCAATCAGCGCTGAAGCTGACGAGCAAACCAATAAAGACAACCAGCTGAGCCGAAAAGAGAAACGTCGTCAGGAAGCGTCGAAAAGGGAAAGACGCAGGCAACTCGCGGGCCCGTGGTTGAAGAAGCTGGCCGAGGCGGAAAAGAAGGTCGAGAATCTGGAGCTGCGCAAGGAAAAACTCGAATCCAGACTCGCCGATCCGGACCTCTACCAGGATACCGCCGGCTGGTCAGAAGTGAACAAAGAGTACGATGACTGCAATCGCAGACTTGATCGCTGGATGAACCGCTGGGAAGAGGCCCAGATCAAGATGGATGAGATCGACAGCCAAGCGAACGGGGATTCGTGAGAATCCTGTCACGGACCGCAGAAATTGACACGGACACCACACTGGGGTAAAAAACAACCATTGTGACGTTACCTTGTAACACAGGATTCTAACCTCGAAACTTAGTTCGGAGACCCGACGGATGAAAAAATGGGAATGTACGGTATGCGGCTATATCCATGCAGGCGAGACTCCCCCGGATGAATGTCCGGTATGCGGAGTAGGTCCGGAATATTTCAAGGAGGTTGTCGACAGCGCTGAAGCATCGCAGGCCGACTCCCAGCCCGAGGAACAGTCCGATACCCCGACTGAACCTCAGCCAGAAGCCCAAACTGAATCCACTGCCGAAGCCCGGCTCGAGGCTGTTCCTGAACCACCAGTCGAGCCTGCCCCCGCCGCTGCAGCTAGCGAGGTGAAAAAGTGGGAATGTACGGTATGCGGATATATTCACGAGGGTGAGACACCCCCGGATGAGTGCCCGGTCTGCGGGGTCGGGCCGGAATTCTTCAAAGAGGTCGTCGAGAAAGAGGAAAAAACCCTCACCCAGGCCGTTCTCGAGCCCGACTCGGTTGCAGCAGAGAAACAGAGTAAGCCAAGTTTTTTCCGCAAGATGGTGATGAAGCATCATCTCCACCCGATAGCGGTGCACACGCCCAACGGTGTGCTGCCGCTCGCGCTGATATTTCTGGCGATCGCTACCATGTTCGGCCTCGCCAGTTTCGAGCAGGCCGCCTTTTACAGCCTGGTGTTCGTACTGATCAATATGCCGTTTGTCATCGTCACCGGCATTATCGTCTGGCAGGACAGGTATAAGGGTGCCAAAACAAAGGTGTTCGGCCTCAAGATTGGCGGGGCGATCATCGTCGTTGCCACCTTGCTTGCCCTATTGATCTGGCGTCTGGTGGAACCGGGAGTGGCCGCTTCACCGGGGCGCTGGACCTATCTGCTCATCTGCCTGGTGTGCGTGGCGGGAGCGGGAATCTCTGGTCATTTCGGCGGTAAGCTGGTGTTTGGCAGCCGAAAGCACTAGCTGGCTGGTAAGGCTGGTAAATTAAATAAAGTTTTATCTTACCAAGGCCGGCACCCTCCGGGGTGCCGGCCTTGGTTTATTCCAGTAGACTAGCCTTTCAGCCCCTCGGCGATCGAATCGCAGACATAGTCGATATTTCCGGTTGTCAGGCCGGCAACGTTTATGCGGCCGCCGCCGACTACATAAATGGACTTGTGGGTTTTCAGCCAGGCAACCGTCTCGTCCGACAGGCCGCTGAAGGAAAACATGCCACGCTGCTGTTTGATGTAGGCGAAATCCTCATCGATGCCGCGTTTTGCAAGGCCGTCGACCAGGGCTGAGCGCATGGTTTTAATCCTGCTGCACATCCCCTCGAGTTCACTACGCCAGTTCTTTTCGAGTTCTTCGTTGGACAACACGGTCTTAACGATCAATCCGCCATGGGCGGGAGGGTTGGAGTAGCAGACCCGGACGGTGATATCAAGATGGCTTTTTGCCACCGTTGCTTCCTGTCTGCTCGGGCTGACCACCGTGATCGCCCCAGTGCGCTCGTTGTAGAGGCCGAAATTTTTTGAGAAGGAGCTGGCCACAAAGAAATCTGAACCGGCCGAAGCGAAGGCGTCGACGCTGCTCCGGTCACCATCGACGCTGTCGCCGAAACCCTGATAGGCAAAATCGAGAAACCCAATCCAGCCTTTTTCAGCTGCCAGAGAGGCGACCTCGGCCCACTGACCGGGTTCCAGGTCTACTCCGGTAGGATTGTGGCAGCAACCGTGCAGCAGGACCACGTCGCCGGCCGGCACCTGGGCCAGGGCGGATATGAACTCATCGTAGCTCAGACC
>JABDQA010000169.1 GCA_013042475.1 Desulfofustis sp. | reverse complement strand
GGCTTGAAACCATCGCGGGTGATTGGCCTGCATGCCCTCCGCAATGCGATGATACCGGTCATAACCGTTATCGGTCTTCAGGTTGGTGTTTTGTTTGCAGGGGCAATTTTGACTGAAACGATCTTCTCCTGGCCGGGGATCGGCAAATGGATGGTCGATTCGATCTTTCGGCGGGATTATACATCGGTTCAGGGTGGCCTGCTGCTGATTGCAGTTATTATCATGGTTGTCAATTTAATAGTCGATCTGCTCTATGGGCTGATCAATCCTAGAATCAGACACACAGAGTAATTATGTCGGAAGCGGCGTACAACGGAGAACTGGATACCAGAGAGGGGGGCAGGATTGCCCTGCTGAAAGAATTCTGGTCCTATTTCAGCGAAAACCGAGGTGCGGTGATAGGCTTGATCTTTTTTGTCGCGATCATCGTTATTGCGCTGCTGGCTGATTTCATTGCCCCTCATCTTCCCAATCAACAATATCGTGAAGCCTTTCTCCAGCCGCCTTTCTGGCAGGAGGGGGGATCGCTCGAGTTTCCATTGGGCACTGACGCCGTGGGACGGGATATTCTCTCAAGATTGATCTACGGCTCCCGCTACTCCTTGTTCATTGGTTGCGTGGTCGTTTCCGTGGCCCTGGTGGTTGGCGTCATCCTCGGTCTGATAGCCGGATTTTTCCGCGGCAGGGTCGATACCATCATCATGCGTCTGATGGATATCATTCTCTCCTTTCCAAGTTTGCTGCTGGCCCTTGTTCTGGTGGCGATTCTCGGGCCAAGTCTGATGAATGCAATGATCGCCATCGCCATCGTGCAACAGCCGCACTACGTGCGGCTGACCCGTGCTGCGGTGATGGGGGAGATGAACAAGGACTATGTAACTGCGGCCAGGGTTGTCGGTGTGCGTCGTCTGCGACTAATGTTCGTGACCATATTGCCCAACTGCATGGCGCCGCTCATCGTTCAGGCTGCGCTGAGTTTTTCCACCGCCATTCTCGATGCCGCTGCCCTCGGTTTCCTGGGCATGGGCGCCCAACCCCCAACACCGGAATGGGGGACCATGCTGGCCGAAGCCAGAGAATTCATACTTCGGGCCTGGTGGGTCGTGACCCTGCCCGGCTGTGCCATCCTGTTGACCGTACTGGCTATCAACCTGATGGGCGACGGCCTGCGAGATGCTCTTGATCCTAAATTGAAACGATCGTAAACCTCATGGCCCTGCTTGAAATTGAAAATCTCTCTGTCGCATTTCAGACTGCCGGCGGCCTCTTCACCGCAGTAGACCGGGTATCAATCGAGCTCGATGGCGGTGAGGTACTCTCGATTGTTGGCGAGTCAGGGTCGGGTAAATCTGTTTCAATGCTGGCCCTGATGGGTCTTCTCCCCTGGACTGCCCAGGTTACCGCCGACAAAATGTCTTTTGACGGCAGAGACCTGTTGAAAATGGACAGCAGTGAGCAGAGAACCATCATCGGCAAGGAGATCTCGATGATTTTCCAGGAGCCGATGACCAGCCTCAATCCATGCTTTACGGTGGGGTTTCAACTTGGCGAAGCGTTGAAGACCCACCTCAATATGGATCGCAAGGAGCGGCGGGGACGTTCGATCGAGTTGCTCAACCAGGTAGGCATACCGGAACCGCAGAAGCGGCTGTCAGCCTTTCCGCATCAACTCTCCGGCGGCATGTCCCAGCGGGTCATGATCGCCATGGCCATTGCCTGCAATCCCCGGCTGCTGATTGCTGATGAGCCGACCACGGCACTCGATGTGACTATCCAGGCCCAGATACTTGACTTGCTGCTCAAGCTCCAGGAAGATACCAATATGGCGCTGGTCCTTATTACCCACGATATGGGAGTGGTCGCCGAAACTGCCGAGCAGGTCGTTGTCAAATATGCCGGTCAGCAGGTTGAGCAGCAAAATATCAAGGGCTTGTTCGCTGACCCTCATCATCCTTACACCTCCGCCCTTCTTGCCGCCCTGCCCGAACGGGCGCGAAGCAGACACCTGCCCTCCATAGCAGGCGTAGTGCCGGGGCAGTTCGACCGGCCCAGCGGCTGTCTGTTTTCACCCCGCTGTAAGTATGCCACCGACCTATGTCGATCACGTGAGCCGGTCAAGGCTGATGCCGAACATGGCTACGCCCTGTGCCATTATCCCCTTGATAAGGGTCGACCTATGAATTATCCCGATGACGAGGCGGAACAGACATGAGCGGCGAGAAGATTCTAGAGGCTGTCGATCTCAAGCGTTTTTACGAGGTCAGCCGCGGCTCTTTCAAATCCAAGGCCGAGCTCAAGGCTCTTAACGGCGCCACCTTTACCCTTGAAAAAGGGAGGACGCTCGCCGTAGTCGGCGAATCGGGCTGTGGAAAATCAACCCTGGCCCGCCTGGTGACGATGATCGAGCCTCCGACTTCGGGAGCCTTAAGCATCAGAGGGGTCGACATCGTTGCTTCCGACCGGGCCATTAGAAGAAAGTTGAAGTCAAAAGTTCAGATTGTCTTTCAGGATCCGTACGGATCGCTGAACCCGAGACAGAAAATAGGCCATGCCCTGGAAGAGCCGCTGCTGGTAAACACCTCGATGACCAAGGAACAACGGCAAAACGCAGCGCTGGAGATGATGGATCTGGTCGGTCTGCGCCCCGAGCTCTATGACCGTTATCCCCATATGTTTTCAGGGGGCCAGCGGCAGAGGATTGCGGTGGCCCGCGCCCTTATGCTCAATCCAGAGATTCTGGTTCTTGATGAGCCGGTTTCGGCGCTCGATGTATCCATTCAGGCACAGATTCTCAATCTACTGGCCGATCTCCAGGAGCGTCTCGATCTTGCCTATCTGTTTATCAGTCATGACCTGAGCGTGGTCAGGCATATAGCCGATGAAATCATGGTCATGTACCTTGGAATGGTTATCGAGAAAGGCAGCCGTGACACTATTTTCAGCAACCCCCGGCATCCCTACACTCAGGCGCTGCTTTCAGCGACACCGATCGCCGACCCCTTCTATGAAAAGCAGCGAATCGTTCTGCACGGTGAACTGCCGTCCCCGATTGATCCTCCTCCGGGCTGTTTTTTCAATCCGCGCTGCTCGCGGGCCACAGAGCAGTGTTTGCAGGTATTTCCGGATATGCGCACGCTCGGGGAAACAGAAGTCGCCTGCCATAATCCGATCGAAGAGTAGTCACTTTTTT
>JABDQA010000234.1 GCA_013042475.1 Desulfofustis sp. | reverse complement strand
TATGATTTAGGCCTCGACGATGAAGCTTCAATGAGCTAAATAATTGAAGGTACTTATGAAAATGAGCATTGTTGCGTCGCAGTCGGATACGGAATGAATAGACAGAATTTGGCAATTCGAAAAAAATGGTTTCGACGGGCACCCTAATTCATAAGGAAAAATAAGAAAATGCATAACCATTGGGTGCAGGGGACGCTTTCCGCTTTGCTCCAAGTGCCCTTGACCCATACGTTGGGCAAAAGACAAAGATGATACGGAAATTTAAAGAATCAGATTTCAACATGATATTTGAGATCATCAATGATGCTGCTCAAGCATATAAAGGAATTATCCCAAAAGATCGTTGGCATGAGCCGTACATGCCTTTTGAAGAACTCATGAAGGAAATTGAGAATGGTGTTGTTTTCTGGTGTCTGGAAGATGATGGACAGCTTCTTGGAGTCATGGGAATTCAGGACAAAGGCGAGGATACGCTCATCCGTCATGCCTACGTCTGGACACGAGCGCAAAAACTGGGAATCGGAACAAAGCTGCTCCAGTATCTGGAAAGCCTGACAGAGAAACCCATCCTTATTGGGACTTGGGCAACAGCGTTATGGGCAATTTCATTTTACGAAAAGAACGGATATACCTTAGTTTCAGAAGAAGAAAAGAATTGTCTTCTCAGAAAGTATTGGTCGATTCCGGAGCGACAAGTGGAAACATCTGTGGTTTTGGAAAACCAAACATGGAATAAATAAAGCCCAACATATCGCTCCAGCTGACGGCTAACCGCCGCCGCTGAACTTTTCGTTAACATTACCACATCGCAGTTCTGAATATCTTGCCAGCACCTCTATTTTACCTTCTTCCTATTTAAGTTCAGTTTTTGCCTGTCCGGTGTGCAGAGTATTCCGAGGATCAGGTGTTGCTGTAGAGATACAGGAAAAATCCCAATCAAGCCATAATTCCGACAAACCGAAAGTTCGTAGGAATAATCTTAAAAGTAACCGATTTACTGCCACACCGTTCCGCTTACTTCTGTTGTTAGGTGATTATTATATCTGTAGCAGTTCTGATTGGTGATTATTAGCCGATCAAGATATTTCTTCAGCACACCTTCAGTAATAGGAGGCTGTGATGAAAAAGAAAAGGGTTCTCTTACTTGCTCTGCTATCTTTCCTTGTATTACTCCTGGCTTTTCACGAAATAACTGCTGACGAATCCAATCCGAGTGACAATGAACCTTTTATCATAGATGCCGAATTAAAAGCATTAGACCAATTTAATCTAGCGAAGTCTTATTACAGTGGAGATGGAGTAGAACAAGATTTTGGAGTAGCAGCAAAGCTGTATCGTGAGGTCGCTGAGCAAGGACATCCTGAAGCGCAAGTTATGATCGGTTTCATGTACGCTGAAGGCAGAGGCGTACCGCAAGACTTTAAGACAGCAGCCGAGTGGTATCTCAAAGCAGCAGAGCAAGACTATGTCATAGCTTTCACTTGTTTGGGCGCTTTGTATTTTGAGGGAAAAGGGGTAGCGAAAAACTACGAAAAAGCAGCTCAACTCTTTCACAAAGCAGCAGAGCAAGGTGCGGCCGATGCCCAAAATTACTTGGGGAAAATGTATCAAGAAAACAAAGGGGTTGATCAAGATTATGAGCAAGCAGTGAAATGGTTTGGAAAAGCTGCTTCACAGGGGCTTCCAGCAGCACAAAATAATTTGGGACTCCTCTACATCAAGGGTACCGGTGTCGAGCAGAACCATAAAAAAGCAGTTGAGTGGTTTCGGCAAAGTGCTGAGGGAGGCTATGCCCAAGCACAATATAATCTGGGAACTGCCTATGAATATGGTTTTGGGAGACTTGTACAAAATTATAAAGAAGCAGCAAGATGGTATACCGAGGCAGCCGAACAAGGCGATATGAACGCTCAGTACATGCTGGGACGTTTATATGACAATGGAGAAGGTGTTGAGCAGGACTATCTTCAAGCAGCAAATTGGTACAGAAAAGCAGCTGAGCAAGGTGAGAAACGATCTCAGTTTGCTTTGGGAGCAATGTATGACACGGGTGAAGGTGTAATAGAAGACAAAAAACAGGCAGCTTTTTGGTACAGGAAAGCAGCTGAGCAAGGGTGTGCGAAGGCCCAATATAATCTTGGCCATCTGTATTATGAGGGAAGCGGAATCCTGCAAGACTACGAGGAAGCTTATAAATGGTGGCGCAAAGCCGCAGCGCAAGGATGTGCCAGATCTCAATATAATTTAGGGGTACGATATGACTTCGGCATAGAAACAGCCGAAGACAAGGTTGAAGCAGTCAATTGGTATCTCAAGTCAGCCACCCAAGGATATGCCGATGCTCAATACAATCTGGGTGTACTATTGTCAGAAGCCGAAGGTAATGAGAGCTTACAAGATTTACAGGCAGCGGTAAAATGGTATCGGGCTGCTGCAATACAAGGACTGCCTGTGGCCCAGAATAATCTGGGAGTTATGTATGATAAAGGGACGGGTGTAGAGAGGAATTTTGAAGAAGCAGTTAAATGGTATAGGAAGGCAGCTGCCCAGGGGTATGCTACAGCTCAAATTAATCTCGGTTTTATGTATTTTTACGGCAAGGGAGTTGTGAGCGACTACGGAAGCGCAGTTGCATGGTTTAGAAAGGCTGCGGAACAAGGAGATGTTCACGCCTATTATTACCTTGGAAATTGCTATTTAGAAGGTATAGGAGTTTCCCGAAATAAAGACCTGGCAATATCTTTGTTTTTTAAAGCTGCTCAGATGGGTCATTACCGGGCAATAACTTTTTTTAGAAGGTTTGCACAAAAAGGTTATGCCGAGGCTCAAGTGATAATGGGATTGCTCAATTATCAGGGGCAAGGTCTGCCACAAAACTCTAAGATGGCTGTAATGTGGCTGAAAAAAGCCTCTTTAAAGGGCCACAGCAACGCTCAAACGTATTTGGATGCCATCTGTCATGAGACACCGAAAGCTTGTGAGTAGGAGGCTACTCAGATTTGTTTGAGACTTCACTTGCGTATCTCTTGAACTTCAGGGGTACTGAAATTATAAATTTTCCTGTATCTCTTCAGCCCAATCTACCAGCAACCTGATCCATTTCCAGTACCCAGCTAGTCCCTATAAAATTCCACTTGAGTATCACGAGGGTCCAATCTTCACCCCGGCGGGGAGGGGCCTGGGGTCATAGGGGGGTATGCAAGATATCATTCTTGACTCAATAGCTGCTTAGATGTGTAACCAGCTGGTTCAAAGAAAGATTCCCCTACCCTCTAATCGCGGCAACTTTGATATCCTTCTAGATTGATTTGTCGCATTGGCGAACCTTGCCTTCATCCAGCGATTGGGAAAATGAGAATATCCCCCTCTAGTTTGCAAAATATTTGCAAAAAACAACAAAGCGGCTAAGCCTTGGTGACTTAACCGCCTTATATTATTGGTACGCCCGGCAGGATTCGAACCTGCGACCTACGGATTAGAAGTCCGTTGCTCTATCCAGCTGAGCTACGGGCGCATAATGGTGTACCGAGTTTTTGAGAAGCCCAGTATAATAATAGAACACTGGTAAAAATCAAGCCCTCTTAATCAGTCCTCCTCCGTTTCCACCACCCGTTTCCAGATCGGCCCATTGGCGGTGTCGATCACGGCGATGCCGCGCTCTGCTAGTTCGTTACGGGCTGAATCGGCGGTCTGCCAGTCCTTTTCCACCCGGGCTTTTTCACGCAGCTGAATCAGTGCATCAATCTCGGGTTCAAGCGGGCAGCCCTGCAGCTTGAAGATCTTCAACACCTGGTTGAGCTGGTTGAGTTTCTCCAGAATGTAGTCCTTCTGGTCCCGGTCAAGATGGTTGACCTGCAGAATTGGGTTGGTCTTCTTGATGAAATTGTAGATGGCCGCCATCGCCACTGACACGTTGAGATCGTCGTCCATGGCGGTGAAGAACTGCTCTTCCATGGCCGACACATAGGCGGTGACTTCCGGATGGGGACGGCCCGGCGGCAGGCAGAGCAGTTTCGAGGTAAATTCATCGAGACGCCGCAGGGCGGTGCGCACATTCTCGAGCCGCTTGATGGAAAAATTGATCGGCTTGCGGTACTGAACAGACAGCAGCAGAAAACGCACTTCTCTACCGGTAAAGCCCATGGCCAGTAGATCCTTTAAAGTGACCACATTGTTGTTGTCACTCGACATCTTTTTGCCGTCCACCAGCAGCAGCTCCGAGTGCAGCCAATACTTGGCCAGTTGCTTGCCGGTGAGCGCCTCGGCGATGGCGATCTCGTTCTCGTGGTGCGGAAACATCAGGTCGCGGCTGGAAGTGTGGATGTCCAGTGTCTCACCGAGGTAGCCGGTGGACATTGCCGAACACTCTATGTGCCAGCTCGGCCTGACGTTGCCCCATTCAGTCTCGAAGAATATCCCCTTTTTTAACTCCGACAGGGTCGAGCGTTTGAGCAGGGTGAAATCCCGGGGATTGTCTTTTTCATAGTTATCCAGGTCAACGGTCTTGCCCAGCTGAATCTTGGAGAGGTCGATGCCGGATAGTTTGCCGTAGTTGGGGAATTTAGCGATGTTGAAGTAAATCGAGCCGTGTTTCTCGTAGGCGTATCCTTTGTGGACCAACTCGTGGCTTATATCGATCATGTCCTGGACATGTTCCGATGCCTTCGGGTAGCCGGTGGCTCGCTTCACGCCAAGCGTGTCTTTATCCGAGAGAAAGGATTGAATATAGTTCTCGGTGAACACGGTGAGGTCCATTCCCGCCTCTTCGGCCCCGGCGATTGTGTTGTCGTCCAGATCGGTGAAATTCATGTAAGACGACACATTGTATCCCTTCATTTCGAGATAGCGGACGATCAAGTCGGCCACCACGAACCGCCTGCACATGGAAAGGTTGGCGGGCTCATAGGCGGTGGGTCCGCAGGAGTAAAAGGTAATCTCTTTCTCTCTGCGGGGTTTGAACACCTCCTTTTTCTTGGTCATGGTGTTGAAGAAGCGCAGTTTCTGCTTCTTTCCCTCGGCCGGCGTCTCTTCCGGGGTGAAAAGCGGGGTACTGAGATATCGCTCTCCGCCGTCCGGCAGGATGGCCACTACCAACCCTTCTTCCAGATCGCTGGCGATCTCGAGGGCTGCGTGCATGGCCGCACCGCTGCTCATTCCGACCAGCATGCCCTCGTGCCGGGCAAGGTTCCTGGCGGTCTCAAAGGCGTGCTCATCGTTGATATTGAGGATCAGGTCCGGGGCAGTTTTATCGAAGATCCCCGGTTTATAGGACTCCTTCA
The DNA here is from genome assembly GCA_013042475.1 of Desulfofustis sp. GTDB lineage: Bacteria > Desulfobacterota > Desulfobulbia > Desulfobulbales > Desulfocapsaceae > JABDQA01. The sequence goes on along the minus strand of JABDQA010000234.1, from coordinate 3,893 downwards.
TATTCTTGAGTCCCTGCAGCTTGTGGCCCAGGTGGGGCTCCACCGCTACAATCTGAACGTGCGGCTGCTGCTCCTTGAACCAGGCGCAGAGACCCATGACCGTGCCCGAGGTGCCCAGGGTGGCCACCAGGTGAGTGATTTTCCCGCCAGTCTGCTGCCAGATCTCCGGCCCTGTCCGGTCGTAATGTGCCTGCCAGTTGGCTTCGTTGTTGAATTGATCAGTCAGGAAATAACGGTCCGGGAATTCCCGCGCCATGGAATAGGCCTTCTCGATGGCCCCATCGGTCGCCCGAGCGGCAGGCGTCAGCAGGATCTCAGCGCCATAAGCCTGCATGATTTTACGGCGCTCGATGGAGGCTGACTCAGGCATCACCAGCATACACCGGTAGCCCTTAGCGGCACAGACCATGGCAAGACCGATGCCGGTATTGCCGCTGGTGGCCTCGAGAACGATACTTTCTTTTCTCAGCTCCCCGGAATTCTCCGCGGTCTCGATCATCGACAGCGCAATGCGCTCCTTGACCGAGCCCCCGGGGTTTCTCGATTCGAGCTTGCCGACCACCGTCACCTTTTTGTTCGGGTTTAGCCGGTTTATGGTAATCAGCGGCGTGTTGCCGATGGAATCGAGTATATTGTCATGTATCATCTCTGCACCGGACCTGAGGTTTACGCGTATCTTGGCCGCCCCATCTGGTTCTGGCCAGACATTACCTCTTTTATCACTGGGGTCAAGCGCTTTTGAGAAATGGGCTGCACGCCAGAGGCTCAGTCGCGCCGGACTGCCTGGGACACATACCAGAGGCGGGTCATTGCTTCTCTGATCTCATCGTCTTCGATGAATTCGATCTGTTTCTTGAAACGATCTATCTCTTCATCACTGGGAGGCACCATGCGGGGGGCGAGCGGCTCCTTCTCCTTGGATACTTTTGTGGACTCGCCAACAGTAAACCTTATATCGGTGAAATAGGAGACTCTTAAATGATCGTTGAGCCGGTCGAGGAGTTCGAGCTTTTTGAACTGGAGCTGCTGCACCCAAGCAGAATTATCCACTTCAACCCAAAGCACATCGTTGACTATTTTGAGCGGCCTTGCATGCGCGCCAGTTTCACTGTCAACAAGCTCGCTCCAGACGAGAAAGACCCGATGTTGATCGAACTTCGTCTCCCAATCCTTGTCCCGTATGATTCCCGCAAATGTCGCCTGGAGGGATTGATCGCCATACTGATAGGTGCGCTTTCTCATGATGGTGAAATCGTAAATAATTTGCCGCGCTCGTTTTACTGCTCTACTAAATCGTTTTAATGGTTCAGGGGGAGATTGGCAAGCCCCGCCAGAAACAAAAAGGCCCGCATGTCGCAGAGACATGCAGGCCTCACTGCCGGGAGAACTGCTGGCAGGTGGTTAATAGATGCTCAGATAATTATCGAGTTCCCACCCGGTTACCGAGCAACGATAGTCATCCCACTCTTTCTCTTTACCTTCGATGTATTTGGTGAAGATATGATCGCCCAGGGTCTCCTTAGCCAACGGATTAGCCTTGAGCTCTTCAAGGGCTTCCATGAGGCTGCCGGGCAGGACGGTAATTCCTTTTTCATCCATCTCCTTGGCGGTCATCTCAAAAATATCCTCATCAACAGAGAACGGGGCCTTGAGTTTATTTTTGATGCCGTCCAAACCCGCATTGAGCATCATTGCAAAGGCCAGGTAAGGGTTGGTGGTGGGATCGGGGCAGCGAACCTCGGTCCGGGTGGACATACCGCGGGCGGCCGGGATGCGCACCAGGGCCGAACGGTTGGCGGCCGACCAGGCGGCGTAGACCGGCGCCTCATAGCCGGGCACCAGCCGCTTGTAGGAGTTGACCAGCGGATTGGTCACAGCCACGAAGCTGCGGGCGTTCTTAAGAATACCGGCGATATACTGAAAAGCGACTTCTGAGAGCTGAATGTCGTTGGACTCATCGAAAAAGGCATTGGTGCCGTCCAGATTGAAAAGCGACTGGTTAGTGTGCATACCAGAACCGTTGATGCCGAAAATCGGTTTGGGCATAAAGGTGGCGTGCAGGCCGTAGTTGGCGGCCACGGCTTTAACAACCCACTTGAAAGTTATGGTATTGTCGGCGGCTGTCAGGGCGTCGGCGTATTTAAAGTTGATCTCATGTTGACCTTCGGCCACCTCGTGGTGGGAAGCCTCGATCTCGTAGCCCATCTGCTCAAGGGTTTCGATGATCTCACGACGGCAGTCGCTGGCCTTGTCATCGGGGTCGGTGGTGAAGTAGCCGGCCACGTCATGGGTAATGGTCGTGGGCAGCCCTTCCTTGTCTCTTTCGAACAGAAAGAACTCGGCCTCGGTGCCCACATTCATTGTGTAACCCATCTCTTTAGCCTCGGCCAGAACGCGTTTGAGATTGACGCGCGGGCAGCCCTCGAACGGAGTTTCGTCTTTCTTCCAGATATCGCAAATGATACGTGCAGCAGCGATGCCTTCCTTATTCCTCCAGGGCAGTACGACAAAGGTGTCATAGTCGGGCTTGAGATACATATCGGACTCATTGATCCGGACGAATCCCTCGATCGAGGAGCCGTCGAACATGATCTTGCCGTCCAGGGCTTTTTCAATCTGGCTGCGAGGAATGGCGACATTTTTCATAAAACCGAAAATATCGACGAATTGAAGACGGAAAAAGTGGATATTTTCCTCTTCGATAATTTTCATTATGTCATCTCTTGTCATCTCTCTTATCTCCTGTGTGAAGGTTATTGCGTATTAGACCTGATTGGTTGTTTAATCAGTCACGACCCCGTTTACCAGCTTGTTACATTTTCTGCAAGCATAAAATCACAAAAATATTTTTTATTACAAAAATGTTATTTTTATGCCTGCTCCTCGTCGACCCCGATGGCGTGCATCAGACCGTTGACCACCTCCTGCCTGAACTCTCCCTTCTCTATTTTTTCTCCCTTATTGTCAGTTATATAAAAAACATCTATCAGCTGCCCCACCTCGGTGGCGATAAAAGCTTTGTGGATGTTGATGCCAAAATCCGCCAGGGTCTGGGTGATGCGGTACAATTGGCCCGGATGATCACCGGCGTGCACCTCGATGATGGAATAGTCGTTCGAGCCTTGGTTGTCGATCTCCACCCGGTACTCGTGGCTGCCAATCAGATCCCGCCTTCTGCCATAGTTGTGTTTCAATTTCTCATAAAGGCGGTAACCCAGCCCCAACCTGTGGTTAACGGCTCGGTTCAGATCCTCGTTGATCGCCTGCCAGTCGCACTCTTCAAAATCAAAGGTGTCAGTGGGCCGAACGTCGATCATGTCGACGACGGTGCCATCTGACCAGGTGAAGATCTGAGCGTTGACTACCTCGAGCTGATTGAGGGTCATCACCCCGCAGATTTTGGCGAGCAGACCGGGTCGATCGGAGGACATGACCAGTACCGACCAGTGATCGCCGGCGTCTTCGGCCAACATCAGGGCCTTCTGGCGAATCAGAGCATAATGATCGCGATGATACATCAGGTGACTGACGATTGTGCCAGGCGTAAAACTGGCCAGGTAGTCGGCGGCCAGCTCATCAATCGAAATTCTCAGACCGCTTTCCGCCTGTACCAGAAGACCAACCTGTTCACGCAGCCAAGCCACGCCATCCTCGTAATACTGGTCAACAGCTGCGGGGCTCTCGAGTTGAACCGTGGCGGCCTCGAGGGAGGCCTTGACCTTGAGATACATTTCCCGCATCAGCACCGCCTTCCAGTCGCTCCAAGCCGACGGTCCGGTGGCCCTCGAATCGGCGACCGAGAGCAGATAGAGCATGGCCAGCCGCTCAACCGAAATGATGGTCTCGGTGCAGCGCTTGATGAAGGCCTGGTCTTCGAGATCACGCCGCAGCGC
>JABDQA010000229.1 GCA_013042475.1 Desulfofustis sp. | reverse complement strand
CTATTATTAACCATGATTCTATCTCGGCCCTGGCCCAGCAGGTGCTGGATCAAGCGCCGCCCCGATTTGCGCTGGCCGGGCTCTCCATGGGGGGTATCGTGGCCATGGAGCTTTGCAATCAGGCGCCTGACCGGATTGTAAGGCTGGCGTTGATGGATACCAACCCTTTGGCTGAGAAAGAGGAAATTCGAAGCAGACGCGACATGCAGATCGCCAAGGTGAAAGGCGGTGGGTTGCGTCAGGTGATGGAAGAGGAAATGAAGCCCCTCTATCTGATCGGCGGGTCGCGGAGGCAGCAGATACTTGAGATTTGCATGGAAATGGCGCTGGGACTTGGTGCAGACGTGTTTACTCGCCAGTCAATTGCCCTGCAGGGGCGAGCTGATCAACGGGATACGTTGCGGACGGTGCGGGTACCGACACTCATTTTGTTTGGCGAGGATGATCAGCTCTGCCCACCGGAGCGTCATGAACTGATGCATGAGTTGATCCCGGGGAGCAAATTGGTGGCGATCAGAAAAGCGGGACATCTACCCACGCTGGAGCAGCCGAAACAGGTGACGGAGGCGCTGCTTGGCTGGCTGCATTGGTGATGGGGAAAACCAAGACAGGAAGGAACAAACCAATGGGCAAGGACCTGCATCAGCAGAACAAGGATATTGTAAAACAATTTCGTGACGCACTTTACGATTGTGAGGAATCAGCTTTGCAGGAGGTGATGCAGAGAGTGTTCACGGATCAATGCGCCATTCATCTCGCCTATCCGTTTGAGGATCTCATCGGACCGTTGGAACTCATGGAGAAAGCCTATCGGCCGTTGCTGCATTCCTGGCCCGATCTGGAAAGACGGGATTTTATCGTCATGGCCGGGGGGGCGGAAACCGGCAACTGGGTAGGCTGTGGCGGCTACTATCTTGGTGTGTTCGAACGTCCCTGGCTGGATATTCCGCCCACGCTCCACCCCACCTACATGCGCTTCTGTGAGTTCTATCGACTGGAGCAGGCACAAATTGTTGAAATGCAGGTTTTGTGGGACATACCGCAAGTGATGATGCAGGCTCGCGCCTGGCCAATGGCGCCGGCTCTCGGGGTAGAGTGGCTGGTGCCGGCCCCGGCCCCGCAGAATGGAATTATAGAAGGGCCGCGAGACGAAGCATTCTCCAACAGCAGCCTGGCTCTAGTTCGCGAAATGCTCGATTCGTTGTCAAAGTTTGCTGAAGGGGGACACCGAGCAATGAATCTGGAGAAATTCTGGCACCCCAAGATGACCTGGTACGGTCCTGCCGGCATAGGCACCAACAGGCGCCTCTCGGGATTCAGAAACTGGCACCAGATCCCCTTTCTGAAGGGGATGCCCGACCGTGAGGGAGGACGGGGCAAAAACATGACCCTGATCGCTGATGGTAATTTTGTTGGATTTACCGCCTGGCCGGGAATGCGGGCCAGGATAAGCGGTGACGGCTGGATGGGGATTGCCCCCGGTGACCAGGAGATTACCATGAGAAGTCTCGACTTCTGGCGTTGCGAGAATGACTTGATCAGGGAAAATTGGGTGCTGGTCGATCTTCTCGATGTCTACCACCAGATCGGTGTCGATGTCTTTTCGCGGATGCGTGAGTTCACTCCGGATAGACAGAAAAGCAGGCAATCCTTATAACTAGAATCGTGGAGTCGCTATTATGAGTTGTCCAAGCAATGTGATTCAAATAAAACCGGAATGGATAGACCATAACGACCATTTAAATGTGGCCTACTTCGTTCTGGCCTTTGATTTCGCCACTGACGCGGTCTATGAAGAGTGGACTATTGGCCTGAAATATCAGGAGCAGACTGGCTTTTCGGTGTTTACCCTGGGAATGAATGTCGATTATCACAAGGAACTGTTTGCCGATGACCAGGTTGAAGTAAAGACGAAGTTATTGGATTGGGACCATAAACGAATCCACTATTTCCACACCATGTTCCACGTTGGCACGGGAGCATTAGCGGCCACCAACGAGTGTCTGGCAATGAATATCGACCTGGGTGTGAAAAAAAGTGCGTCTTTTCCTCCAGAGGTCCAGCAGTTGCTGGCCGATATCCATAAACAGCATGCCCCGTTGAAACTGCCCCAGAATTGCGGCCGGCGTCTTGCCATCGAGCGCAAGACACCGGCATGATTCACCAAGGACGCAAGAGGGCCGTCCCTTTCTTCTGCTGCATTAGGCAGAAACCCGCTCCTTCTCCCGTTTCTCGAATATATGCGGCTCGTTGGGACAGGAAGTGGAGACCTTCATCTGATCCTCCGGGAGATCGTCCTGGTCGTAGCAGTAGATGCCGCAGTTCAGGCATCGTTGCGCCTCGCTGGTGCTGAATCTGGTCTTCTCGAGCCCGTCGGCTTCGATGATGGCGTCAAGGTCTGCGCCCTGACCAACCGCTTGATTTATGATATCGCACGGAATTACCCGTTCCGTTCCCTCTGCTCAATTAACCGCTATGGCAAAACAACTCGCATCCGATCATCCACTATTGGGTGGTCATCCACGAGCCACAGCTCGACCAAACAATTCAGGCCCCCTTACCAGTGCTTCATCCAATCAAGATCACTCAATATAACATCATAAAATACCGTGTTTTTATGATTCATTTTCATCGGATGTATATATCGGTGATGAATAATAAAGGAATTTTTGAGAATGGTTTTCTTTGCAAAAGATCTCAATCGGTGAATTAAAAACTCAAGTTGCTGAATAGCCTCCACTCATCTTTTTCGCGGGATCATCGGCAGTACTGTTAAGAGATTAGAAGATTGAGCGTAATTCTTTCCCCGGAGTACGCAGAAAAGGAATTTAAATAGCCTGGGCTAACTTGATCTAATTTTTTTAATAAAGTATTGTTTTTATATGTTTAATCAGGAATCGTTTGGGTTTGTTCTGGGCAGTTTCGTTTCATTTTTTCGAATAAACGTATCGTTGACCTCTTGCGAGAGGTACATATAGTGACATCTAGCGTATTGATTGGAAAAAAATATTGGCACAACACCATATGTATGTGCTACATATGGTGTTTAAGTACTTATTAGTTAACCCGGGCTAACAAATCTGTTCTGGCAGGCTTAGGGTTAAGCCAAGAATCAACTTTTCAGGGTTATCGAGTTACAGCGTGGATAACATAATTACCACACCTGCCCAGGAGAATTACGTGCAGGCCATCTATCACTTATCCCAGAAGGGGCCCGTTCGCCCCAGCGCGGTGGCCAAAACACTAGGGGTTAAAAGGGCGAGTGTCTCCAAGTATATCGGTACGCTTGTTGACCGGGGATTGATTACCCACGAACCCCGGGGAGAACTTATTCTCACCGAGTCAGGGCTTGAGCTGGCAAAATCGATTCTTCGACGTGAGCGTTGTCTTACCAGCCTTCTTGTAGATGTCTGCAACATGTCAGTCGAAGATGCCGAGCCTGAGGTTCACAGGCTCGAGCACCTGATCAGTGATGAAGTGCTGCTCCGCTTGGAAACGCTTGTCGAGTTTGCCTGCAGCTCCAGCGGCTGGCTCAAGCGCTTACACTTGAGAATGGCCGCCGAGCAGGAAAGATTTGGGGTCCACAACCCTGTAAAGGTGGGAAGTACCAAGGTACATCAGGGCCAACGGCAGGAGGAATCTGCTGAATGATAACCGCTTCACAGCAGCAACTGGCATTGACTATGTCGTCAAGCATAAATATGATGCAGCTGAAATTTATTTGTAACACTGGAATAGAGTAATCGTGCAAATCGTTCTGTTGTTAATCCATCAAGTTGACCCATAGGAAGCTATGCATCTTGTAACCGGAGTTATCATTGCAGCACTGGCGGGCAGGGCCAAGCAGAATAAGGTGCTACAGGGGTTGCCCATGTTCCGGACAGGGCCGATCCAGATTGCTCATGCACTTCCCGGGCGAATCCGCTTTGTCATTCCGGATATTCGCGAGGGCGACGAGACCATGAGACAAGGCCTTGATCAGCTTGGCAAACTCAGAGGCGTCGACACGATCACTTACAGCACAATCTCCGGAAGTGTTGTCGTCCGCTTTAACCAGGAGCTGGTGCCGCCGCCTATGCTGTTCGCTGCCGTCGCCCGTTTGCTTGGGCTCGAGCATGAACTTGATAAGCCGCTGACCCCGGCGGTGATAAAAGAGCTCAGAGAACTGGGCAGCAGCTTCAACAGAATGATCTACGATGAGACTTTCGGCATGCTGGACCTGCGAACAATCGCCGTCGGCGGACTGTTGATTGCAGGGGGGAGAAAACTGCTTCTGGAAAAATGGGCGACAGTACCCACCGGGCTCACTCTCTTATGGTGGGCCTTTCATCTCATCAACCGTGGTCAGGGTGAGATCAGTTGAACCTTTTTGAAGAAGGATACCTGCTTCTGGCTAAACCTCGTATTGTTCATTCCCTTCCCGGGCGGTTGAGACTTCAGGTCCCCCTGCTGAAGAAAGTGGGGAGAGATCACCAGCACTGGAACGATCTGCTCTGCACGCTTCTGAAGGTGCCCGAAGGAATAGAGGAAGTGAGTGCCAACAGCGTGTCCGGCACGGTCCTTTTTAACTACAACACCAAAATGGTGTCGGAAAAGGAGATATTGTCCTTCATAACCTCTTTGAGCCGGGTATTCGTGACCCAAAGGGATGATCTTGGCAGGCTGTTGAAAAATGATTCCGACACCATCTTCAACTGTTTAAGAGAATGGCTGCAGAGAACGGTAACGCAGCGACTGCACTTAGACGTCACACAAAGGATTCTTTCCGATGATTTCCACTAAAAAACCACCCCTGATGAATTGTGAGATCCGCCACTCGCTACCGGGCAGAGTGCGAATCTACTGCCGGGGGCTGGGGTATCTCGAAGAGTTCGCTTCAGTCATAAAGCAAGAGCTCGAGGATGGGGTTGCCGTCAATTCTGTCTCTCTTTCAACAATCAGCAGAACCATCCTCATTTATTTTAATGCCAGCGAGGCCTCCTCCGACGAAATCCTGGACCGTGTCACTTCGGTTCTCGGCTCGTGGTCGCTCAGCGCCTTCAAGCAGGAACGGGCAGAACGAAACGCCAAACTGCTCCAGGAGCGACGCCTCGAGGAAGAATCGGTGGGCACCCTTGCCCAGAGAATCGGCGTCACCTCTATCACCTTACTTTTTGCATGGCTGCGTCCGGGTCCTGCACCCCAGACCTTTCTGGGAAGGTTCCTATCCATGCCGGCCCTGACAGCCATGGGGCTGGCCTGGCCGATAGTGCAAAACGGGGCACGGTCCCTGATCGTTCAGAAACGTCCCAATGCAGATACGCTTAGCTCTAGCGCCATACTCGCCAGCGTGGCTGCTGGGCAGGGTGTATCGGCTCTGACCATCATTCTACTGGCCGACATAGCGGAACTGCTGACGGCCTACACCATGGACCGAACCAGAAACGCGATCCGCGAAATGCTCTCCCTGGGAGAGGAGTTTGTCTGGCGCATCGATGAGAGCGGCCACGAACAGAAGGTACCGCTCTCCGATTTACGGCAGGGCGATCACGTCATTTCACGAACTGGTGAGAAGATCAGTGTTGACGGGCTTGTGCTCTCGGGTGAGGCTGCGGTCGACCAGTCTTCCATCACCGGTGAATATCTTCCTGTACGTAAGATCACGAAGGATGAAGTCTTTGCCGGAACCGTGGTGAAATCGGGCCGCCTCGTGGTTGAGGCAGAGCGGGTTGGTGACCGAACTGCGATTGCCAGAATTATTAACCTGGTTGAGGAGGCGGCACATAAAAAGGCGACTATCCAGTCCAACGCGGATCGATTTTCAGCGCAGCTCATCCCAATTAATTTTGCTCTGGCGGTACTGGTCTATTTTATTACCGGCAAGTTCAGCCGGGCGCTGAATATGTTGATCATCGATTACTCCTGTGGCGTGCGCCTCTCTACGGCCACGGCGCTTTCAGCATCGATCTGTACGGCGGCCAGAAACGGGGTGCTGGTCAAAGGCAGCAATTATCTTGAGGCACTCTCAGAAGCCGATACCGTGGTCTTCGACAAAACAGGGACACTCACCGAAGGACGTCCGGTGGTGAGTTCGGTAATCTGTTCGACACGGGATGTGGTCGAAAAGGATCTACTCTGCATGGCAGCGGCCGCCGAAGAGACCAGCAATCACCCCATGGCCGGGGCCATTGTTGAACGGGTGCGGAGAGCAGGATGGCCGGTACCGCAGCACAGCAATAACGAAATTATCACCGCTCGGGGGGTAACCACCAAAATAGGCAGGCCCATTATCCGGGTCGGCAGTAGAAAATTTATGCAGGAATCAAAGGTGAACATGGCGGCTGTCGAGGAAGATGCCCAGCGTATCGCGCGCCAAGGCGAGAATGTCATCTATGTTGCCCGGGGCCGCACCCTCGTCGGCATCATCGGCGTTCAGGATGTGTTGCGCGAGGACATGAAAAAGGCACTGAACCGGCTGCGCAACCTGGGCATGGATGATATCATCCTGCTCACTGGAGATGTCGAGCAGCATGCCGAAATCGTTGCCGCACGCATGGCCATGGATCGCTACCATGCCGAGGTAATGCCGGATGAAAAGGCGGAGAACGTTCTGCGCATTCAGTCAAAAGGTACTTCGGTGGTAATGGTGGGCGACGGCATAAATGATGCGCCGGCACTGGCTTACTCCGATGTCGGTATAGCCATGGGCAGTACGAGAACCGATATCGCCATGGAAGCGGCAGACATCACCATAACCGGTGATGACCCGTTGATGATTCCGTCGGTATTGCAGCTTTCGCAGAAAACCATGAATATCGTCCGTCAGAACTTTGGTACAGCGATCGGCGTCAACACCCTTGGCATAATGCTGGCCTCGGTCGGCGTGCTGCCGGTATTCTGGGGAGCGGTTCTCCACAACAGCTGCACCGTTGCGGTGGTGCTCAACTCGTCACGTTTGCTGATACATGATATGGAAAAAGGCTCATGAGTGTTGACCTGAATGTAACCCTTGTGCATGAGCTTCCTGGCAGAATCAGGACCAGGCTATCCGTCCCTCCGGCGGATCTGCACCGCTTTAAAAAGGCCATGCTCTCCCATGACGGGCTGGAAAGCATTGCTTACAACGCCATCAGTAAAAGTCTGCTGATCAGGTATGAGCACGGCCATCTGACCACCGAGGAGATATTGCTGCGCACGGCCATTGCTTTGTCGATGGAGCACAACTACAGGGCGGTCATCGTTCGCCTCGGAGAAGATGGTGAGGTGATGACTGATGCCGCGATACTTGCCGGATTGACCTTGCTGGCTGCAGGTGGATTGCAATTAGCCGGCAAAGGCGGTTCGGCCGCCTGGCTCACGCGGGTCAGCGGCATGGCTGTGGCCCTGGCCGTAGCCGAGCATGGCTGGAGGGAGGCGAAAGAGCAAGGTTATGTGCACCCCGAGGTCTTATCGGTGGCCTATCTTTTTGCTTCCTGGCTGCGTGGTAACATCCTGCGCGGAGCGGCAGTCACCTGGGTTGCCAGTTTTGGCCGCCACTTACTGCAGGGACCGGAAAAAAACATCGATGTACGACCTGTCAATAAATATTACGAGGAGGGCGAAGCCCGGACTTACCAGATATCTCTTGTGCCTCAACAACACCCCAAATCCCCGCTGCTGCAGCTGGCTCAGGGCATGATGGGAATTTTCGGTTTCAGTGGGGCGGCGGGATCTGGCGACTCGCTCTATGAAGAAATTCGGAATATGGCGCAGGCCCACGACAAAGTTCTGGAAGGTTTGGACCTGCAGCCCAATGGTATACCGTTAACATTCAGAAAGGAGTTTGACTATGAACATTAATTCGAATCATATGGTCGGGTTTGCTGCCGGCATGGTCGCTGCCGCCGGTGGTTATTACCTCTATAAAAAGAATCAGACACGAGTGGACAGCTGGCTTAGAGACCAGGGGATAAGGGTTCCCAACAGAGCTTCGGTTGACCCTGAATCCATGACTCTGGAGGAACTGGTCACCGAGAAAGAGAGGCTCGAGGATGTGATCGCCGCCCGGGAGATGGAGGACGCGGCCGTCGCCACTGATTCACAGTAGGGATAGAGACCGGGCACCTCGCACAATGGGGTGCAGAGGTGCCCACCTGTATGAGAGTGAAATTACTCGCACCCTCGTCCTCCAGAACGCTTAATTCATTTAGACTTCCAGATAAATTGTATCTCAGAAGCTTCTGTGTAACAACCTGACAAGATCAGAAGCACCCCCAGAAACCGGGGTCAGCCTGACTCCTACTTATCTAGGTATTTGGAAAAAACCTCCTCTTCGGTCAGATTGTCGGTGACGTTGGCGAAGCTGTAGAATGATGGTTTTTTGTCGATAAAAATCTGGTGGTCGAACTGAAATTGCTCTTCAGAGTCGAATAATCCGACTGGGACGAAGTAGCGTCCATCTTCTTTGAGAAGATAGAAAAGGTGGCTGCCGCACTGGGAACAGAATCCCCGCCGCGCCCATTCTGAGGATTCATACAAGGTGATGTGGTCTTCCCCGGAGAAGGTGACATCGGTCCCGCAATCGACAGTCATCAAAGGTCCACCGCTCCATCTTCGACACATGCGGCAATGACAGGTTCCCGCCTGAGTGTTCATGTTCGAGGCCATAATCCCGACGGCACCGCACAGGCATTGGCCTTTGCCCTGATTCTGTTCATCCATAATTCACCCCCCAATTATATTTCATTAAATCGGCGATCATTTCCCGCCAAAGTGTGGAGGTATCGACCGCTCAATCGAGGCTGGTCTTTTTCACCTCGATCACATCGCGTTCTCAGTTCCCGGAGCCCTGATCATCAGCACCGGTATTCTCGATGATCTGAGTATTTTATCCGCCACGCTGCCCCGCACCCAGCGGGTGACGCCGGAATGACCGTGGGTTGCTATGATGATGAGATCGATTTCATTTTCGACACAATAGTCAACCAGGCTCTCGGCCACTCCGCCGACAATCGTTTTGATTTCGCAAACCAGACCCGGTTCATCGAGTCGGGCTACCACATCAAGCAGGTAATCTTCAGCCGCTTTTTTGCGTTCGGATTCCCGAGCAGCCGCGAGATTCGGATCGATGGGGGAATTGGAAACGGAATAGACTCTTTCGGGCTCGACAACCCGCACCAGGACGAGTTCCCGAACCGGACAGCCGCCAGCTATCGCCTCCACATGCGGTAGAACGCATTCGGCGAGAGGCGATCCGTCAAGCGGAATCATGATCTTCTTATACATTGCCACCTCCTCTTTTCTGCACGTTGTCAATTTTCGATACATGGGTTGTGCGTATCGTTCAGAAATCGGAGCGGAACGTTCTAATGAAAAAATATGAATAATATGGCGGCGAACAACGCCACAGTGTGGTTGCTCGTCTCGATCTGATCGATAAATATTGCGGGCAGACCGTGGTGGATGCTGATGGCAGAATACTCTGTCGATCGACAGGTGTTTACTTTTGCTCATAATTGGGAGATGATCGGGATGGATCCCTCAAGCTTTACATAACCGGACATAACCCCTGCAACCTCTTCGCCAGACCACTCATGAATAACACCACAGGATCCCGTTCACCTTCCAGCCTGCACTATGGCTGGATCATTCTGGGAACCGGCGTTGGAGTCATGTTCGCCTGCCTCGGTCTGGGACGCTTTGCCTTGGGCATGCTGCTGCCGGCGATGGGCGACGGGTTGGGGCTGAATTACAGCCAGATGGGGCTCATCAGTACCGCCAATTTTATCGGCTACATGGTTTCAGTGATCTTCGTGGGACGGGTGGCAAATAGATTTGGTCCACGACTGACCATCAGCGCTGGTCTTATGATTATCGGCATTTCCATGGCCCTGATCTGGGGTGCCAATAGATTGGCGGCGATATTGGTGTTTTATTTTCTTACTGGGATAGGCAGCGGTTTGGCGAACATTCCGATGATGGCACTGGTTGCCGGCTGGTTCGTGAAGCATTGGCGGGGGCGTGCCGCCGGTTTCATGCTGGTTGGAAACGGTCTTGGCATAATTTTCAGCGGTTTTATCGTACCGCTTTTGATCGCTGAAATGGCAGGCATGGGATGGCGTTTTGGCTGGCTGATTCTGGGAGGTGTGGTGCTGAGCATGGCCGCCCTGGCTGCCATCGCCCTGCGAAACAGCCCGGCTCAAGTCAACCAGCGGCCCATGGGGGCGGATCGGTCTAAGGATGGCGGGCCAGACCCAGTTGAAGAGCAACCAATGTCTTCAAAACTGAGTAAGACCGAGGTGGCCAAACTGGTTCAATTGGGGCTTGTTTACTCGTTGTTCGGCGCCACTTATGCGGTCTATGCAACGTTTATCGTCACCTCATTGGTCAATGAGCGGGGATTTGACACCCAGGCCGCAGGCTTGTTCTGGTCAATAGTTGGGGTGATAAGTCTGTTCTCTGGCCCTTATGCAGGCTACATTGCCGATCGTTTTGGTCGCTTCACCGCCCTGACCATCATATTTGTGCAGTTCAGCATCGCCCACCTGCTTGCCCTGCAGGGACTGCCGACATTTTTCCTCTACCTGTCGATCTTCGCTTTCGGTCTGTCACTGTGGGGTATTCCTAGCGTGATGGCGGCAACCGTTGGTGATCTCGTGGGGCCCGCGAGGACTTCATCGGCGTTTGGTTTCGTCACCATATTTTTCGGGATCGGCCAGGTAGCAGGCCCGGCCCTGGCGGGGTTTCTGGCAGAATTCACAGGTCTGTTCGATGCCGCATTTCTAATCTGTGCGGTGTTGACTGCCATCGCCGCAGCGGCCTGTGCGAGGCTCAGCAAAAAAGGCGACCGGGGCCAGCAATAGGCTACCATAACGGATGGTGGCGTCACCCCTTCTTCATCTTGTTCATCTCTTCGCGCAGCTTGGCCTCAAGGTCGCTGTGCAGATCCTGCCTCTTTTTCTGCAGGCCGGCCTGGATCGCCTCGACCTTCTTGTCCATATCTTTCTTTTGGGCCATGAACTTCTCGAGATCCTTGGAGAGGCTGTCACCATCCTCCTGCTCACGCGGCAACTTTTCTATTTCCAGGTGGTTGTCGATACCAAGCTTGATCGAAAACGGATCCTCTGAAATGGTCACGATGGCCCGTTTCCGCAGTTTTCTGCACACCGCCAGTCCCGCCTCGACAGAGACATTGAGAGTCTCGCAGACCTCTTCGACGGTGGGCGGTGATTGCTTCTGATAATGAAGCAGCCTGATGGCGGCGACGAACAGATGGGCTTCGGTGTAAGGATCCATAATGAACCTCGAATCAGACAATCTATTTCAGATACATCATACCTCTAAAGATTGATGCGCTTAAATTTTATCGTGTCGTCGTGGCAACGCGCACGCCACTATTCTTGAGAGCCATGGCGACCCTGGCTACCTCGTCATAGAGTTCATCATGGCTGAGTGTTCTACGAACTTTATCCTCGCCTCGGAAGACCAGAACTGTCTGCTCCTCCCCCCGGAAAATATCTATCGTAAGTCAGTCTGGTGAGACACCATCAGAACAATGAGACCTCTTTCAAGCTTCCCGGCTGCAGTACTTCACCCGGCTGCAGCACCACATACCCATCCGCATGGGCAATGGAACTGAGCATATGGGAGCCCTGCCGACTGACCTCTTTGACAAGGGCAAGCTGGTTTGGTCGGTTTTCTATTTTCACCCTGATAAATAAGGTGCGCTTTCCTCTGTTGAACATCTGTTCCGCGACAATTGCCGTCAGGGTTGTATCGAAATAGGTGGTTCCCTGCAGTTCCGCCAGTACCGGTCGGACGAAGTTTCTGAAACACATGTAGGCGGACACCGGGTTGCCTGGCAGGCCAAAGATAAGCGTCTCCCCCTTGCGCCCGACATAGAGAGGTTTTCCCGGTTTCTGACGTATCTGCCAGAAAAGCTCTTTGAATCCGGCCCGCACGGCTGCTTCTCTCACGTGATCATGACGGCCAACGGAGACACCCCCGGAGCAGACAAGGAGTTTGACGCCGTCTGCAAACCCATTTTCAATGGCCTCAGCGGTGTGTTCGAGACTGTCCTGGACATGTCTGGTTGAGCGCAAAACACCGCCGCTTTCCTGAATTGCAGAGGCCAGCATGATCGTATTGGAATCCCTGATCTGGTGCGGTTTGATGGTCGCCTCATCATGACAGACCAGCTCTGTACCGGTAACCAGCAGAGTGACTTCCGGCTTTGCGTAAACGGTGACGGTGTGTAGCCCCACGGCCGCCATCAGGGCCAACTCACGTGCTCTTATGCAGTCACCCTTGAGGAAAAGCAAGTGCCCCTCGGCGAACTCCTCCCCTTTGTGCCGGACATCCTGACCCTGCTGGATAACTTCAACAATGTTGACAAAGTTTCCCAGATCTTCGGTATCTTCCACACGGATAATGGTATCAGCCCCATCCGGCAGCATGGCCCCGGTGCTGATTCTCACCGCACAGTTGGTTTCAACCACCCCGTCGAAAGGCACACCGGCCTGGCTTTCACCGATGATTTTGAGCCGGACGGGAGCATCGGCGTTGGCCATGGCACAGTCAACCCATCTTACCGCGTAGCCATCCATGGCCGAATTGGTGTAGCGAGGAGAGGAATCGGGAGCTTTTATATCCTCATACAGGTATAAGCCAAAGGCCTCTTTTATGGGTATCGTGATTGGTTGGGGTGAGGGCAGGTTTTCATGCAGAATGCGTTGGGCTTCGATGACAGATATCATGACGTTGTGGGTTCCGTTGTTATTAAAAATCTGCTGCTTACCCTGAACGACAAAAAAGGTACGCTAGATCAGCTGTACCGCTATAGTTAAATACCATGCGTCCATATTTTTAGAATAGTTGTGTGAGAATAACAATCAGTATAATAATTAATCTGATTCTCACTGACCCACTCATTAAAATTCTTGCGGCAGGCTAAAGTACACAAACAGAGATCGCCATGGAAAAACTGACGAACCTGCTCATCGTCGCCGGGGCAGGCAGAAATGTTGGAAAAACCGAATTTGCCTGCAGGCTCATTGCCCGCATCTCCCGTCAAATGGAAATTTATGGTCTCAAGGTATCGGCTGTCCATCCAGATGAGGCGATTTACCACGGGGATCATTCAACCCAGCTGTTCACGACAAATCTCTATGAAGAGAGCCGCTCCGATCTCGACAAGGACACCTCACGCATGTTGCGGGCCGGCGCTAAAAAGGTCTATTACCTGCAGGGCGACGATGAGCAGATTTGCACCGGGTTTGAGGAGTTTCAACGCAGGATTCCTTTATCTGCTCCGGTTGTCTGTGAGTCAAGCAGCCTGTGGAAATATGTCCGGCCCGGGCTGTTGGTTCTCGTGAAGACCGCCACTGGAGAGACCAAGCCGCGATCCCTGGAGATAGCCGAGCACGCCTCCCTAATCGTTGAATCAGACGGTCTATCTGGATTCTCCCAGCTTAAGTCGATTGCTTACTCGGACGTTCACGGCTGGCTGTATGGTTCCGGACAGCCCGTCCATGAGTGATCTTTCCTGCCCTCGGGGCAGCATCTGTTTTTCTGTATAAAAATCGGTCGGTGAGAGGTCCGTGGTCGTGCAGGCCACCGAGCTCTCATCGACCGCATACTCGAGGACTTCAGCGAGCTTCCAGCCCTTGTTTGATTCCATCGGACACTCCCTCTTGGTTTCTAATGGATGTAGTTTCGGGTACCTCCGCATAAATACATTTTATTGGACGAAGTCAATGACATAACGTTTGCACCTTGTCATGAATCTTCGTTGGGAAGCCCTATTTTCCCGGTATGTCTCAGACCGGCATCACCGTGGTCCATCCGACCATAGACTGAGGAGCTTGTACGAGACGTTTTTGCTTGAACCACTCCGGTGCCGCTGGTTAAATGATGCGATTGAAAGACGACAAGCCTGCTGACATGGCATCTGTATTTAAACTTGATAGATGGATTATAAAATGCTCCCCGAAGGCAGACCGGAAGAAAATCGTGCACTCGAGCGATCGGCGCTTATAGTTGCCACCCTGACGTCGTTCATGGGGCCGTTCATGATGTCATCGGTGAATGTTGCCCTGCCACAAATTCAGGCAGAGCTTCAGATGAATGCGGTGCAGCTCAGCTGGATCGCCACCGCCTATCTGTTGGCCGTGGCGGTAGGTCTTATACCGGCCGGCAAAGTTGCCGATATCCAAGGAAGGAAAAAGATTTTTGCCATGGGGCTCGCAGTTTACACTGCGGGCTCGTTTATTGCGGCCTTCGTCGATTCAGCCGTTATGCTCATCATGTTCAGGGTAATCCAGGGGTTGGGTGCATCGATGTTCGTTACCACTGGAATGGCCATTCTGACCTCGATTTTCCCCCCCAATCGGCGTGGCAGGGCCATCGGTCTTTATGCCTCTGCGGTTTATGTGGGGCTTTCGACCGGACCCTTTCTGGGCGGTCTCATGACCCACTACTTGGGCTGGCGCTCCATTTTCATGCTCATGTTGCCTTTCGGGCTCTTCTCGCTGCTCATCACATTTCACTTTCTCAAGGGAGAATGGCGAGGTGAACCGGACCAGAAGCTCGATATCGGTGGCTGCCTGCTTTATGGCATCTCAATACTGGCGCTGGTATATGGCGCTACGAGGCTGCCTGAAAAATTGGGCGTGACATTGGTGAGTGCCGGTGCTGTCCTGCTGGTAATCTTTTTTCGTTACCAGCTCAAGGCCAGGTTCCCGGTCTTTGATGTAACTCTTTTCACCGTCAACAAGCCGTTCACCTTTTCCAGCATGGCGGCGCTGTTGAACTATGCCACCACCTTTTCGGTAACCTTCCTGATGAGTCTTTACCTTCAGTATATCAAAGGGCTGGAACCGCAAACCGCAGGCATGGTCCTGATGGTGCAACCGGTGATGATGGCGATCCTCTCGCCAATTACAGGTAAACTGGCCGACCGCATCGAACCCCGCCTGCTGGCGACAACCGGAATGACGTTTACGGTTATAGGTATCCTGCTCTTCTCCCAAATAAACCAGGGGACCAGTCTCTACCTGATCATCGCGAATCTGTTCTTCATGGGAACCGGTTTTGCCCTCTTCAGCTCCCCCAATATGATTGCCATAATGGGGACGGTACAGCCTAGATACTATGGGCTTGCCTCGGGTACGGTGTCAACCATGCGGCTGCTGGGACAAATGGCGAGCATGGCGATTGCCACGGTGGTACTTGCTCTGATTGTCGGGCGCGAAGTAATCACGCCCGACAGATATGATCTTTTCCTGCGCAGTACCCGTATCGTCTTTACCATATCGGCGGTGCTGTGCAGCACCGGCATCTATTTTTCCTGGTTCAGAGGCTCGGTGCTGCAGTCAGATTCCACACCGCCAAACAGACAATAGTCGGGCTGCTTTCTTACTCTACTTCAATGCATTCGGACGGGCAGGAAGCGACTGCTTCCTCGACGCAGTCATCATTTGCATCAGCCCCTTCGTTTACAAACGCCTTTTCGCTGTCCTCGTCCCATCCAAACACCGATGGACAGAGCTCAACACATGATTCGCATCCGATACATTCTTCTTCATCGATAATTACCTGTGCGGCCATAATAACCTCCTGTTATGGTTGTTATATTGGGTCGTTTAACGAACAACCCGCTAAATCGGTGGTGCAATAGTCACCAAAATTCTCATTTTCGTCGAAGCCCTGACCCCGTGTGGCTCCCTTATCTCGGAGCGGAGGATGTCTCCTTCCCGAGCCTGCATTTCCATGTTGTTGTCACCAAGGAAAAAACCTTCCCCTTCAAGTACCAGAATTGACAACTCGCCGTCAAGGTCGTGTGAATGAACCGGAAAAGTAACCCCGGCATCGAGGTTGAAGTTGATAATCTTGAAAAACGGGGAATCTTCAACCAGGAAAAAACGGGCCATCTGGCCCGGGGTGAACTCGTTGGTGTGGTCCAGCTTTATAACCTGCATGGGGCCTCCAGTTATCGATCGTACTTAGGTCGAGTGGATATCACGATAGACTCGCTTATCTATTTTCATAAAACTAGATCATCCAAACTCGTTCCTTGATATAGATCAAAAAGTTCAAGATTTACAGGAAAAAATAAATCCCCAATAAGAATTTTTGGGGATGGAAGCAGCCTCGTTCCGCAGGAAATTTCATGCCCGAAAATCATCAATCAAGATCTTTGATGCGCTGGTTCTTGCGGTAGACCATGCCGCTGAAGGTGGCTATGGTCCGGCCTTGCTCATCGCTGATAACCACCTCGTAGGCTCCGAGCTTTCTGGGCCGGTCCACTTCGGTGGCGACCGCATAGAGTACGCCTGACTGTGCGGCCTGCAGGTAGGTGATATGGGCGTTGATTGCCAGGGCAACCTGCCCGTGACTGTTGGAGGCCACCGCAAAGGCAAGGTCGGCAAGGGTAAACAGGGCGCCGCCATGTACCACGTCGACCGAATTAAGATGCTTGTCCTCTATCTGCATGCGGGCCTTGCAGTATCCTTTAGCGGACTCGACGATCTCAATTGAGGAGAGTTCGGCATAGCGGTCACGGGCAAATGTCCGACGGGCGGTTTTAGTATCCATGGATTTGGCTGATTTTTTTATGATGCAAAATATGTCACCGTCGATCAAATGGACCAGTCTATTACTCGAGGGCACATAAAATCGAAGCGGCCTGCACTATTTGTTAATAGTCGATAAATCTTATGAAACGATTTCTTCTTGATTATTTCTTCGAAAGGAGCCGTGCACTTTCTACCCCTGACGGTTTCTCAAATTAAGGTGCCGAGCATCGGCAAGGATAGAACCCCGTCATATCCGTGCACGTGTGAGCCCGCAATGATCGTGCCGCGTTCTCCATGATCATCCCCAAGGCAGCTGACCACCAATTTGGCTTTGTCAAAGTCTTCATCCTTGGTGTAGATGCTGGTGGTTACCACGACAGGAATTCCGGCTGAAGCTCCAGCCAGCATTCCGTTTCTGGAGTCTTCAACGACTATACATCGGGAAGGCCCTTTTGCGGTCTTCTCCAGGGCCAATGCATAGATATCTGGAGCCGGTTTCTTCCTGGCAACGATATCACCGGCCAGTATATGACTGAACCTGATATCCGGCAGAGAGTGAGAGGCCACAGCATCGGCAGATTTTTGCGTGGCAGTGGTGCAAATGCAGATTGGCACACCGAGGTCGTTTGCTTCTTGCATAAGCCGGTGAATCCCGGGTCTGAGTTTCAAGTTGCCCCCTTCGATAAGATCTATAAAAATCTCAGTTTTGCATTTATGCAGCTCTAGAATTAAATCATCGACCTCATCGGGGCTGACATCCCTGCCGAACCCCTTGGTGTGGAGGTGATGTCTCATTCGTTCTTTACCTCCGGAAATCTTGAGCAAATCGCCATAATAATCGACATCCCAGAAGACCGGAAAGCCAAATTCCTTAAAGGCGGCGTTGAAGGCAACCCGATGCCCGTCTTTTTCGGTGTCGATTATTACCCCGTCCATGTCGAAAAAAAGTGCTTCAGGAAGAATCATGTGGTGCCCTCTCAATCAGAATCATTATTTGAATGATTCAAATGCTGAATGTGGTTTAGCAGACCTTTTCCAGTGTGTCAAAAGCCAGTTTTGCAGCCCCGGCCAGTGTTGTTTCGCCCACCATCTGCAGCTTGAACCCTGTCAATTTTTCCTGTTTAAAAGCGGTGTAGCAGCTCGTTGCTCCGCCCCCGACATGTTTGATGCTATTGTTCAAGGCAACGTGATTTTTCCAGGTATCGAGTTCATCAAACTGGAAGGAGACGATGCCGTCCAACAGGGCGACAAGCATTTCTTCCCTGGTTGAGTCGAGGGTCAAATTATCAAATGATGCGGTTGCCAGTTCAACCTGATGCCTGTTGCCCGAGAGAAAAGGGCGGAAAGATGCTCTGAGAGGCGGTCGATGCTCCAGGACTTGTTGCAAATAACTCGAGTAAAACTCTTCTTTGTCGATTTCCCTGCAGAAATTTTTTCTGAACCACTCCAGCGATCCGCCCCCGGCTCCTACTGTCCTCATGGCAAGCCACTTCCCGGGATAGGCGTGGGTACGGAGCAAGTGGCGTGGTGATACCATCGGCTTGTCGAGACAGAGTACCAGAATATCGACGGTTCCCGAGGTGTTCAACAGGTCCCCTTCGGCGTTGACCTCGGCACCCACACAGGCGCAGGTTGTATCGTTGGCACCGGTCACCACCGGTATTGCTTTTGGTATGCCAAGATCAGCCGCCGCGCCGGGGAGGATCTCACCGGCGATGGTGTTGGAGTGCTGAACGGTCGGTAGTTTAGCAGGATCGATGTCCAGTGGTCCATACAGACGCTCGTCCCAGTCAGAATAGCCAACAGTGTCATAGAGTCCGGTGAATGAGGCGTTGGAAGGATCGATGAGAAATCTACCGGTGAGACGGTGCAGCATCAGAGTTGCCGCATGACCGAAACAGACATCTTTTCTCCGGTAGATCTCGGGAGCATTGTTTTTCAGCCATAACAGGCTGGTGAGACTGATGCCTCCGGGAATAGGCAGGTTACCGGCTATGTTGAGGAAGGTTTCCTCTCCGATGGTTTGCAATGCCCATCGTGCTTCTTCCTCGCTTCGCCTGTCGAGGTGGAGAATTACCGGATGCAGAGGATGGCCTGACCCATCGAGCGGCAGCAGTGATGGACAGAGAGTCGACAAGACAACGGCCCCTATCCTGTCCCGCAAATCCAATCTCCTGCAGGCGGCAACCAGGGCGGACCAGATCTCCTCACCATCCATTTCGGCATGAATTCCTCTGCTCACTCTGACCGTGAGCGGGACCTGCTGACGCTCGAGGAGGTTGAGTTGGCCATCAAGAATTCCCGCCCTCAATGATTGGGTTCCGATATCGACGGCCAGTATCTGATCCATAAACTTGGTCAGTGATGCATTTACAATTGTGAACTAAATATAAGTACTGAAATCGGTGGCTTCGATCGCCCGCCTGATCGACTCCTTGTCCGA
>JABDQA010000226.1 GCA_013042475.1 Desulfofustis sp. | reverse complement strand
ATCAGGAACAAGATAAATTCTCAAATATAATTGACTGGTTAACCTTGCCAATTCTAACCTAATAGCATTGAAAGGATTCTTCGTATACTGTCGATTAATATCAAATTAAGTCTTCCCGCATTCGATTTGCAATTCCAAAGAGAAGCGTGCCTACTTTTTCAAGCACTTGAGGACAGGGGAGATATATGGCAATATGCATCATTGGATTGAACTAGCGTCTCAGATGAATCATTGCCTAGCATCCTGGCTAACTCTCTTCTCAAGAACCCATCAACACTTCGCTCACGGATCAAAAAACATAAACTTGTAAAACCATAAATTGTAGCAGCGCACCTCTCACGCCTCCCCTTACCACCCCATTCGCGGCATTTAACCGCTACATTTCGCGATATGCGATATTTCGCGACCTTTCTGCATTCTTTGCAGTGCCGATAGATAGCAAGTATTCTATATAAAAACGATTGGTTAACAACATTATTGTTGCGAGTCCTTTGATGGTATCGATCTTGCATCATCAAACACGTGTAACTTTATCTCTTATTCGGTGCTTATGGTCAGCTTCGAAATCTTAATCGAAATTCATCCTACAAAACGGACCGAATTTCTTCAGGCGTTTGAGATGATAGAGTCTGATGGCTCGCATGCCAACGAGCGTTTAGAGATTGGTCTATTCGAGCAGGCGAACTGTGCAAATACTTTTTTATGGAAAGAGCATTGGGAAAATCATGAGTTACTGCAACAATACTTCAAGAGTATCAGCTTTCGCATGATGGTTGGAGCAATCAATATACTTGGGAGGCTGGTTCACAAAAAAGTGTGTAACTAAGAGGAGTAAATATACAATAGTACATAAAAAAAACGAAAGGAATCCTCCTGATTGCGGTGTTGATACCCTTTCTATGGCACCTTGATGTTTTTGCTCAGGAAGGTGAGAGTGACCTGCGCGCGGCAGTCCAAAACCCTATCAGTTCTCTCATCAGTCTGCCGTTTACATTTGCTTTTGATTTTGGGGCTGACAATGGTGACGCCCAATTCGTCAACATCCAGCCTGTGGTTTCCGTTTCAGAAATGATAAATAATGGCGGGAACTTATGAATATCAACATAAGGAGGAAGAAAATGAGCAATGCTACTCTTGGAAGAAAGGCAGCTCAGGTTGTAATGATGCTGTTTATTCTGCCTTTAATCAGCGTGCCTGGTTATGCGGCAAAAAAACCCAACATTCTTGTTATCTGGGGTGATGATGTCGGGATTTCCAACATTTCTGCCTACACGAAGGGACTGGTGGGCTACCAGACACCCAACATTGACCGGGTCGCCAATGAGGGCCTCATTTTTACAGACTATTATGGAGAGCAATCCTGCACAGCTGGCCGATCCACCTTCATCAGCGGACAGACGGCCTTCCGCACCGGGCTTTCCAAGGTTGGTCTGCCGGGGGCACCGCAAGGCATGAAGGAAAAAGATGCCACCATCGCTGCGCTTCTAAAGGGACAGGGCTACGCGACCGGGCAGTTCGGCAAGAACCACCTCGGCGACCGCGACGAACACCTGCCTACAAATCACGGGTTCGACGAGTTTTTTGGTAACCTCTATCACCTGAACGCCGAGGAAGAGCCGGAGAACGAGGACTATCCCAATGACATGATCATGGCGGACGGTCGTTCCTTCAAGGAGGTCTTTGGACCGCGTGGGGTGCTGAAGACCTCTGCCGTCTACGACGAAAACGGTGTTGTCGTCGATCAGAAGATCGAAGACACCGGAGCACTCACCAAGAAGCGCATGGAAACCGTCGATGACGAAACCGTCGCCGCTGCGATCGAGTTCATCCGTGCCAGAGAAAAGGACGGCACTCCCTGGTTCGTCTGGTGGAACGGCACACGTATGCACTTCAGGGTCCACGTCAGCGAAGAGCGCCTTGCCATGGCCGATGAGGCCGTTGGTAAACACGTCGACGAGTACGCCGCCGGCATGATTGAGCATGATATGCATGTGGGCCAGTTCCTCGATCTTCTCGATGAGCTCGGTATTGCCGAGGAGACGCTGGTATTCTACTCCACCGACAACGGGCCGCATATGAACACCTGGCCGGATGCGGCATGGTCGCCGTTCCGGGGCGAAAAGAACACCAACTGGGAAGGTGCCTTCCGTGTACCGGCCATGGCGCGCTGGCCAGGGAAGATCGAAGCCGGACGTATCTCTAACGAGATCATGCACCATATGGACTGGCTGCCGACTTTCCTGGCGATGGCCGGTGTGGATGACATCAAAGAACAGCTGAAGGGTGACGGTGTTAAGGCGCTCGGACGTAACTACCGGGTCCACCTCGATGGCTACAACACGCTGCCCTACCTTCTGGGCGAAGAGGAAAAGACACCGCGCAACGAGATCTTCTATTTCTCGGACACCGGCGATATGACCGCTCTGCGCTACGACGACTGGAAGATCATCTTTATGGAGCATCGCTTCCCACAGACCATGCGGGCCTGGGCGGAACCCTGGACCATTCTGCGCATGCCGCTGCTGTTCAACCTGCGGCGTGATCCCTATGAGCGAGGGCAAATCACGTCGAATACCTATTACGATTGGTTCCTCGATCGCGTCTTCCTGATGGCGCCGGCGGCGGCTTACGTAGGCGAATTCCTTGCCACTTTCGAGGAGTTTCCGCCGAGCCAGAAGCCGGGATCGTTCACCATCGGCGATGCGAAGGAAAAGATCCTCAGCGTGATCGGGGATTAGGGCATTTGGCCGCAGCGTTAAAGGGATAGGCCACGCTCTCCCCCTCGGGGAAATGTGTTCCGTCCCTTTTTCGATTGCGATTTATATGTCGCAAATTGCGGCTTACACTATTGAGATTGCCATCACTCATATCATACAACTTCAGGAAACACTAAAGTTGAGATAAA
Organism: Desulfofustis sp.; assembly: GCA_013042475.1. Classification (GTDB taxonomy): domain Bacteria; phylum Desulfobacterota; class Desulfobulbia; order Desulfobulbales; family Desulfocapsaceae; genus JABDQA01. The sequence continues at coordinate 1,340 of JABDQA010000226.1, read as the reverse complement.
TTTTTTGAAGAAATCACACAATGAAAAATTTCTATATACTAAAGCCCTTCGCATCAGTACTGTTTTGGGCGCTGGTGTATCGGGCAAACATTACCTGGTCTGTGGAGCTTGATCTGGGGTATCCGGTTATTTAGCAGCAAAAATAACAAATAAAAACTATATGTTACACGGAAAATAATCGGGGTTATTTCAGTAGCGTAAACGATGAAATGAAACAACTGTAAATCATGATGTGACCAGAACATCTGATCAAACATAAAGGAGTACAGTGACAATGAAACGAACACTCACCATATTCACACTGGGTTTCGTCCTGGTCTTTGGTAGCCTGGCGGTAGCTCAGACCGTTGATTCGCTTCCATCCTGGAACGATGGCAAGGCGAAGCAGTCCATCATCGCCTTTGTGGAAAAGGTAACGAAGGCAGGCTCCCCCGACTTTGTGCCACCTGCTGAGCGCATCGCCGTGTTCGACAACGATGGCACGCTGTGGGCCGAACAGCCGATGTATTTCCAGGTCCTCTTCGCGCTCGACCGTGTCAAGGCGCTCGCACCAGAGCATCCTGAATGGAAGGACAAGGAGCCCTTCGCCTCACTGCTCAAGGGTGACGTGAAAGGCGCTATGGCAGCCGGCATGAAATCGGTGGTCGAAATCATCATGGCCACTCACGCCGGTATGACCACCGCGGAGTTCGAGACGATCGCGAGTGACTGGATCTCGACAGCAAGGCATCCCACGTCCAAACGCCCCTACACGGAGATGGTCTACCAGCCCATGCTGGAGTTGCTCGATTACCTGCGGGCCAATGGTTTCAAGACCTTCATCGTTTCCGGCGGCGGCATCGAGTTCATGCGCCCGTGGTCCGAGAAAGTCTATGGCATCCCACCTGAGCAGGTGATTGGCAGCAGCGTAAAAGTGAAGTTCGAGATGCGCGAGGGCGCGCCGGTTCTTGTCCGCCTGCCCGAACTCGACTTCTTTGACGACAAGGAAGGTAAGCCGGTTGCCATCCACCAGCAAATCGGCCGGCGACCCATTGCCGCGTTCGGCAACTCCGACGGTGACCTGCAGATGCTGCAATGGACCACTGCCGGACAGGGGCCGCGATTTGCGCTCTACGTCCACCACACCGATGCTGAGCGCGAATGGGCCTACGACCGAAAATCCAGCTTTGGCCACCTCGACAAAGGCCTCGACGAAGCACAGGCGAAAGGCTGGACGGTTGTCGACATGAAGCAGGACTGGAAGGTTATTTATCCCCATGAAAAAAAATAACAATTGGGAAAAATTGGCTTGGCCAGCTAAACGGATTGTTAATATGGCCATCTTAAATATCTTTTTTTTT
>JABDQA010000222.1 GCA_013042475.1 Desulfofustis sp. | reverse complement strand
GTCGCCCCGGTGATCGCATCGACTTCATTGTCGGCTGAAGCGGTGCCGGAGGCGACGATCAGCAGCTCGGGGACCACTTTCTTGTCCCTGAAATTGGCAAGGTTTTCAGGATCCAGCACGCGGCTTCCCAAGCCAGGTGTCTCGCTCTGCTGAATGATGGCGATTCCTTTGAGGGCTTCCTTATCCGGTGACAAAGCGATGACGCCGCTCATCGGTCCCTGGGAGGCCGGGCCGGCGAATTCGAAAGCGATGCTGCCGTCCTGGGCAGTGTAGATGGTTTTTCCATCAAATTCTTCGGCTGTTACATTGCTGGTGAACACTGCTTCGATATTATCTGCCTCGTAGGGAATCACCAATGCCTCGAGAACTTTCTTACGTTTTTTCTCGAGCAGATACTTTTCGATTCTGGGACCGGTGATGGTGTCGACAGCCACGAGTGCCGTGGACCAGAAAATACCAAACACCAGGACGAAGCCGATCATCTTGATTTTATCTATCACGCCGTCTCTCCAAACTAGATCTTGGTCACTTAACTCCCTTGGGTTTCCGCATTCCGGTAGCGCAGTTGCAGGATAATATGATCAATCAGGGGGGCAAACGAATTCATGATCACGATGCTGAACATGACTCCTTCCACGTACCCCGAAAAAACGCGGATCAGCACGGTAAGAAGTCCGCAGCCGATGCCGAAGACGTACTTTCCTGGCAGAGTGTAGCATGAAGTAACCGGGCAGCAGGCCATGTACATGGCGCCGAACAGCACCGAACCGCCCAGCAGATTGAACACAGCAAAACTCAATGCTGACGCTCCCGCCTCTGCGGTCGCCGGCGTCCAGCCGAACAGACCGGCAATAAAGGCGACGACGAAGACAGTAACGAGATACGATACCGGTACCCGCCAGTTGCTTACCTTGGTGAGCATCAGGAAGATGCCGCCGACGATAATGCCAAGCCGGAAGGTTTCCCCGACGCTACCCGATGGTATACCCAGCAGCAGATCGGTGGCCGGAGTCAATATTCCCTGGGTCTTTACCAGGGCCATAGGGGTGGCCGAGGAGACGGCATCGACCGCTCCCCGCCAAGCGCCGGGCGCGGTCCAGCCGCTGGTTAAAATGGTTGGAAAAGAGATCGTGATAAAGAGCCTGCCGACCAGAGCCGGGTTGAATACGTTGTGACCGGTGCCGCCGAAGACTTCTTTACCGAAAAATACGCCGACAAAAATACCCACGGCTACGACCCAGAGTGGTGTGGCCGGGGGCAGGATGAGAGGGAAGAGGATGCCGGTGACAAAAAAACCTTCATGTATCTCGGTTTTTCTGATGCAGGCAAAAATTACTTCAACCAATCCACCCACCGCGTAGGAGACCAGGATCATCAACAGGATGCGGGGCCCGAAAAACCAGATCGAGGCGCAGATGGCGGGCAGCAGGGCGACGATGACAATCGACATGTAGCGCTTGATGTCAAGCGGGTCCCGTACGTGGGGAGCAGTCGCCGTGCGGGCTGGCGGGTAGAAGAAGATGAACTCGATGGCCTCGAACATCGGTTTAAGAAAGGCCAGGTTACCCCTTTTCTCGAATTGCGGCCTGAACGAGTCGAATAAATCAGAAAGCCATTTCATGCCTGTTTCCTTGACACCGTGTTATCTGTATGTGACGAAACCCGCGGCCCGCCCCAATCGGGGCGGGCGCCTCGGCTCTCACTCACCCCTCTAAAATTTCAGTGATGGCTCGCTGCCTCTCTGCTCTGAACAGTTCAAGATGATTGATCTTTGAGACACAAACGTAAGAGCAGAGACCACAGTCTATACATTTATCAAATTCGACCCGGTAGGCGTCCTCGGGCCGATTATGGTCAAGATACCGATAAATGACATGGGGGATGATCCCAACCGGGCAGACGCTTTCGCAGAATCCGCAGAACACGCATGGGCGTGCTTCACCGCCCAGCGCGGTAGTAGACTTTTCTTTGAAAATCGGTTTGAAGAAACTGGCGAACGTATTGGAATACGATCGTTTGGTTAAGCCGGGCTGGACAAATGCCAGAACCTCGCGCTCCGTCATTTCCTCCAGTACATTAAGCGCCTGACAGCTGCAGTCGATACCGCGTTGGATGTCATCGACCGCTGATCCGGTTAATACGCCCCCGTTGATAACTCGCAGCGTCACTGAGCCGTTTCTGAAGCCAAGATTGGCAAGCGGGAAACCAATCGGCAACAGGTGATGTCCGGGGGTGGTGGCCATCGGTCCGCTGACAGAAATGACTCGCTTGATAAATGGATGGTTGTCATCGATCGCGGCTCGCGCCGCCAGCACCGCCTGGAGATCAGTGGTCCAGGTTTTCTCGGAATT
>JABDQA010000203.1 GCA_013042475.1 Desulfofustis sp. | reverse complement strand
TAACGACCTTCGGGTTTGTCTCGACGACTTATGGGAATAAGCTGTCGGAATTACCTGATCAGTTCGATAATCCCGCCATCGCCATCGGCTTTGGTCTCACCGGCTTGGTGACAACCCTGGTGGTGCTCGGCTTTGTTTCAGCGATTTCTACCTTTCTGCTGGTCAGTATTCTTATTCTGGTCAATATCTGGTAGGCGTAGCCGCCGGCATAATCCTGGAGTTAAAAGAATAAAGCTCATGCCTCAACGGGTTAGGTGCGGACCAAGCCCGTAGTGGCAGTTGTTTCACGGTATGAAAAAGGAGCTGGATCAGGCTCGTGATTTTCTCTGGATAGGTGTATCCTCTTGCCTGGCTATCGGCTTGAATACGTCAAATAGTGCGGAGATAGCACCGAAACAGGCAGCGAAAAGCGCAAGAACGATAGAGCAAATCAATGAATGAAACCAGACGGTCGCAATCAATTGGTATGCATCCAACATGGCACCCTCACCGTGTCAGGCATATAATGGTTCTGAATATTGCTGATCTCTCAATCACTGTTTCAGACAGCCTCGCTTAGGCTGGTAATCGGCAGACTGCACTGCAAAGAGAGTTAGATTTATTTCCTGACGAATGGAAAGACCAGTATTTTCCCGAGAAATGGGGACATAATACATATCATGGAAATTCCCTACGAACCCAGTTGAGATAGATTTTTCTGAATCGATTTCTCCAGCTTGCTGAATACCCGGTAACAGATACCCACCGGATCGAATAGCTGCATGGGTTTGTGGATCATCGCCGTCACCTTCGTTTCGCCTTCACTCATAGCTACCAGCGTCACGGATATCAGCGTTGTGCCGCTCAGGGACCAGAAGCTCTGTTTCCATTCCAGATAGTAGTCTTCAGGGGTGACTCTGTGTGCTCCCCAGCTCATAATCTGGTCGCCGCTTTTGCGCACCAGCTCGTAGCTCTGCTCGAGGCCAAGCGGCAGGGTAAGGGTAAATTCCTTGATCATCAGAGTGACCGGAGTGCTGCCTGATAATCGGGTTCCTGGGTTAACTCGGGTACTAGTTCGGTGTAAATGACTTTACCCTTCCCATCGATCACCACCACCGCCCGGGCCAGCAGTCCCCGACGCTGGGTCGAGATCATGGTAACCCCGTAATCCCGGCCGAATTCAGGGTTCCTGAAAGTCGACAGGGCAACGACGTTGTCGATGTTCTCAACTTCACAAAAGCGCTTGTGAGCGTATGGCAGGTCGGGTGAGATACAGAGTACGATAGTGTTATCCATGGAGGCAGCCTGCTCGTTGAAGGCTCGCACAGATTTTGCGCAAGTAGGGGTATCGATGGAAGGAAAGATATTGAGGAGCACCTTCTTGCCGATAAAGTCATTAAGGCTGACATCAGCCAGATCGGTGGCCGCCAGGCTGAAGGAGGGAGCGTTGGTGCCTACTGGCGGCAGGTTGCCGCTAATTTCGATCTCGATATCATGACGGGTAATTGTGGTCATCGTTATCCTCGCTGGTTTTTTATGGACATCAGTTCAGGGGGAACTATAAGGATCAGTAGGGATCGATTCAATCAGAATACCGGCAGGGAGTTGCCGCTTTCGTCAAATTCCATCTTCAGCGGTCCATCTACAGAAACCACATTGTCTTTAGCGGAAAAATCCTCGACCAGCGCCTCTGAGACCATCAATTCCCCAAGATGCAACGTGTCTCTGATACGTACCATGCGAACCTTGGAAAAATCAAGGATGTTGCAGGTCAGAATAGCTGCTCGCATCACATCGAAATCGGTGGGCAGAATCATGGGTAAGCGGGCCACCGAGGTAACCGTGGCGATCAGCGAATTGACGTAGGTGGTTTCCAGGTCGGCCGCCTCGTACAACCGTTGTGTACAGATATCGGCCAGACCGACGCCGATAACGTTGCCGTGCGATTTTTCGGTTGCCGACAATACCGCAAGTCTGGCGATATCCGGCCCGCCTGTCGCATAGGGGGTGGCATAGCGGCCAGTGATATTGGGATCCATGCCGTCGCCGGAAATCTCCTTGCCCATTCGATCGACGATCAGCACGTCGAGCTGGCGGAGGCCGATTGAAGGCATGCAGGATTTCGAAATCTTCAGCAGTTCCGGCTCCCGCTCCAGAATCTTGTCGGCGTCGACAACTTCGATGATCGAGACGTTTTCGGCCCCGTCTTCTATGACAGCCACTCCAAAAAGAACCGGCAGTTTTTCAAGTTTCACCCGGGTCATGGCGACGATATTTTCGGCCATTTTACCAAAGCCAAGCTGATGGCAGGATTTAGCCCCGATATCATTGCCTAGTCCGATGGCCAGCATTTTTACCAGTCCGCTCTCGTAATCGGCATGAAAGGCAGTGTGGGTCTTGATCCGATTGATCATCACGATACCGTCTGCTTCTGATGCGATACGGTCAATATAGACTGGTAAGCCGCTATCAATCGTGCCTATCTCAACCACCTCGACACTGGCCCGGACAGGGCAGCCGACGGCTGCTTCTGTGACGCCCAATTCGGCCAGCAGCTCGGCCTGCCCCTCGTCCGTCGCTTTGCCATGGCTGGCCATGCCGGAGACGATGAAAGGTTCGAAGCCAAGTTCTTGAAGCGCCTTGACCACCGACACAGCGATCATTCCGATATTGGCGATACCGCGGCTGCCGACTGCCACGGCGATGCGGGCTCCCTGGTTCAGAGATTCCAGTCGGGGTAGTGATCTGATCTGTTCCCGGCATGATGTTTCAATGTCTTCAAGCGGGTTTACATAAAACTCCTGGCGGACCCGATACATGGGGGGAATTTCGATATCCTTCAATAGTGATTGGATTACTTCCATCTCTACACCTCCCAATAAACCACCAACTTCCGGGGTGCTTATTAGACCGTCGCTTTGGTCGCGCCGGTGCTGATGCCCCCGTCCACCAGCACTGTCTGGCCGGTCATATAAGCGCTCGCGTCTGAAGCCAGATAAATAACCGTACCATCGAGATCGTTAGGCTGACCCACCCGCTTCAGGGGTATTCTGTCGACAAGGTAATCAACCCACTCCTGGTTGTCATACAGTACTTTGGTCTGTGCTGTCTTGAACCACCCGGGTGCCAGACAGTTGACGGTGATGTCGTATTGGCCCCAGTCGTCGGCGAGGCTCATGGTCATCTGTTTCACACCGCCCCGGCTGGCGCAATAGGGAGTTATGCCGGCGTAGCCGGCCACGGTGGTTACCGAACCGATGTTGATAATTCTGCCGTAGCGTACCGGGATCATTTTCCTGGCCACGGCCTGGGCGACGAAAAAGCCCCCTCTCAGGTTGGTATCGACCACCAGGTTCCAGTCTTCCCAGTCGACATCGACTGCCGGTTTCCTTACATTACATCCGGCATTGTTGACGAGGATATCAATCCTGCCAAAATGGTCGTAGGCCGCGTCGGCCATGTCCTGGATCGACTGATGCTCCCTGACATCGAGCGGCAGCGGCAACACTTTGCGGCCTAGAGATTCAATTTCTTGGGTAAATTCCTTGAGTGATTCGACGTTGCGGCTGGTAATCACCACGTCGGCGCCGGCCAGGGCCAGTGCCCTGGCGAGATATTGTCCCAGTCCCCTGCTGGCACCCGTGATGATGGCGACTTTTCCTGAAAGATTAAAAAGATCGAGACTCATCTGTCCTCTCCATGGGTGAATCTTGGTCGCGACTCTAGGGGGTGAGGATCACTTTCATCAGTCCCTCTTCCCCTTTATATAATTTCCTGAACCACTCTGCCCCTTCAGCCAACGGGGCGACTTTGCTGACCAGTGCGTCGACATCGACGGTTCCCCGGGCAATCATATCCAGGCAGGCGAGGTATTCGCCGCAGGACGAGCAGGAGCCGGTAATTCTGATCTGTCTGGTCACCACTTCCTGCAAGGGAAAATCCACACTGGTTGCCAGGTTGCCGACAATGGTCAGAGCCCCACCCTTGCGCAGAGAACCGATGGCCGTATTGACGGCCGCTGTGTTTCCCACCACTTCTATGGCTAAGTTGGCTCCTCTTCCATCGGTCAGTTTCAGTACTTCCTTGACCACATCAGCCTTGTCTGCGAGCAAGCCATAATCGGCACCAAGCTGCAGGGCAAGATCGAGCTTGCCCTGTTCCAGATCAACGGCGATCACCGTCCCGCAGCCGGCCGTCCGCAGGGCTTGAATTACGAATAGACCGACCATTCCGGAACCGATGACCACGACGCTGTCGTTGAGTGAGATTGGGGTCAGCGAGATGGCATGGAAAGCGATCGATACCGGTTCCACCATTGCCGCCTGGATGAAGGACAGCTTGTCCGGCAGTCGGTAGAGTATATGCTCTGGAACGGCAACAAACTGGGCGAAGGCGCCGTGCTGGCGGTACTCGGGAGGGGAGACACCCAATACCCGCCGGTTGTCGCACAGATTGATGAACCCCTGTCTGCAGTAAAAGCATTTTGAGCAATAAATGGTGGAATCAAAAGTGACTCGATCGCCTTCAGAGAATTCGCTCACCGCAGTGCCTCGCTCAACGATAACACCCGCAGCTTCATGCCCCATGATCAATGGAGGATGACGGCGGCCGCTGCTGCCGTCCATACCGTGTACGTCACTGCCGCAGATGCCGCAGGCTTTGACCTCGATCAATACTTCGTTTTCTGCGATCTGAGGGGCGGGCATTTCCTTGAAAACGAGCTTGTTGTATTCTTCAAGGACAAGAGCTTTCATGTCGGTGTGCTCCCACTTTATGGTTGACCGGTGTGACCACCGCTACACTCTACCATCACGTACCTGGAGGAAATAGTGTGGTGCTCCGATCTGTCCACCTTTGGAGGCAACCTGGAGACCGTCAAAGGCAGGATTGTCGGAGGCCGTATCGCACAGCGGTGCGGCGGGCGCAATGGGCATCCGCAGTTTCAGCGAGTGGATATCTAATTGTCTGAGCGAATAGCTGCAGGTATCGCCCCCGGCTACACAGATTCTTCCTATACCTGTCTGTCCAAGAAGCTCGCGCAGAATCAAACCCTGCTGCGTGGCGATGCGGGTGCCAGTTTCGCTCGGGTCCATTCCCAACTGATCGATGGCGTCCCTGGTCCGGGTGATGATCGGATCATCGGGGCCGATGGTGGCAGAGACGATGATGCTTTTCCCTTCTGTTAGTGCCTGGAGAGCGATCGCACTCACCCTGTTGCGCTCCTCTCCGGCGATTTTCTCATTGACCAGCCTGTCGGTGTGCAGGGGTATACTGACGAATCCCTGGGTGACTGCGTAGTTGATCTGCTCAGCGGTATTGGCGGCGGCGCTGCCGGACATTACAATAAGCTGATTTTCCGCGCCGACCGGTCCAAACGTCCGGGGCTCGGAGACGATACCTTCACGACGCCAGTAGCGGGCCATCGCATATTCGAAGCCTGAGGACCCCAGCGCGAAAATTTTATGCTCAGCCGATTTTTTATGGAGCAGTTCCCCAATTCGCATCAGATGATCATCGTCAAGCGTGTCAAACATGACGATGTCATTGCCATTATCAATATATCGGTCAAAGCGCTTGGACAGCGCCTCATCTGGTTCGGACAGATGAACAAGATCGACAAGTTTTAATTTCTTCGACGATTGTCGGCCAAAATGAATTCGCAGATCGCCTTCGTCCATCGGAGTGATCGGGTGTCTGCTCATGACCGGGTGCCGGTCCAGACGATAACGGTCATCGCCATACACGGTAAAATGGTTTCCAAAAACGATGTAACGGCCAAGGATTGGCACCCCCTGGACGAGGACACCGCAGGACGGTGC
>JABDQA010000193.1 GCA_013042475.1 Desulfofustis sp. | reverse complement strand
GTCGAAATCCGCTTCTCGCGGAGCTGCTCAATGAGCTTGAACCCGTCCAGACCAGGCAGCATGATATCGATCACGGCAGCATCGTAGTAGCCAGTCAGCCCATGGGATAAGCCAGAAGGCCCATCGTGGCAGACGTCGACCTCGAACCCGGCCTCACGCATTCCCTTTTCTATCAACGCGGCTATTTTGACATCGTCTTCGACAATGAGAAGTTTCATCAGCTCTACCTTTTATCCGTCCACACCTAGAAAAATTACCGAGGCGTGGCGGCCGCACTGAGGGGAACCCTCCCTCACCGCTCGCCTGTAGCTGAAATAGTCCTTAGAACAGCTCGTGCACACATCGGACAGATGAATTGACTCAGGGTGCAGCCCCGCTCCTCTCAACTGCTCGGCAGAGATCTGCCAGAAGTCAAAGTGGTTATCCCGCACCTGAAAGCGGCGAAAGTCTGCAGGCAGCTCTTTTTCGTGGTTGACAAACTCGGAACAGCATGGGCCGAGCGATGGGCTGATACGCGCCTGCAAATGAACAGGATCGGTGCCAAAGTGATTTTGCATCTGCTCGATGGTCGCCGCTATGATGTTGACCACGCTGCCCCGCCAGCCGTTATGAACCGCCGCGATTGCGGGATTGACCGGATCGGAGAGCAGTACTGCCTGACAGTCGGCCTGCTGAATCATGAGCGCCGTACCCGGCTGGTCGCTGATCAGCGCATCGAACCCATCTACATCTTGCGAGTGATCAATTTCACCATTGTCCACGTAGACCCGGTCTGAATGTATCTGGTGAGCGCTGAGCAACCGCTGCGCTCCTACCCAACGCCTAATTCTGGACCGGTTCTTCTCGATATTATCCGGATCATCACCGGTTCCATGGCTCACATTGAGGCTCGAATGGGTGCCGGTGCTTACACCGTTGTGTCTGGTGAAAAAATGATAGGAAACCATCGAATTTCTCTCTGCTGCCGGTGTCTTCTAACTTGGGAGGCATACTTTGGTGCTGAATCCTGCCGTTTGCATGATTATACATAGTGACAAAATTTCAACGAAAAAGGGGTATGCCTCCTTTGGAAGCATACCCCGTGAGAGAATGGTATGTGTTTATTACGACTTAGAAAAAGGCCTCAAACGTCAGGTAGATCTGATGCGCATCATCGATCGGATCGAGTCCCAGCGCCTGCAGCTTTGCCAGGTCCGCATTATCGTCTAAATCGTATGGGAAGAGGTTCCAATCACCCGATCCGGAATGGGTATAATCGTAGTACTGATAGCCCAGACGGATAAAGGCCCTGCCGTACTTGGAGATCGCCTCGCCGGCGGGAATATCGTAGATCGTGTAGAGCTCGAACACATGTCCGCGGGTGGCGAGCTTGGACTGGTAAATATCGTCGTGCGCGGGAGTAAACGCAATCCAGTAGGGCGAGCCGTAGTTGTATTCGGCACCGAGCTTCAGCCGGATATTGTCCATGTCGTAGCGCACACCACCGTAGATCAGATAACCGTTCTCACTGCCGGTGTTGAACCCGGTCTGCCCGGCGACAATACCGGCAAAATCGTTGAACATGCCGTTGTCGTTAGGCTGCGTGTTCGACCAGCCGCCCTCAACAAAGTAGTTGAAGTTGGCCACCTCATCCTGCCAGACCACGTCGGTATGCCAGATGTTGCCAAGATTCGCCCGCTCACCGAAGGCTGCGGCTGCAAACTCGTCCGGTATGTCTTTGAACTGGGGATAGTTGAAGGCGTTGAAGACACCGAATGACTGAATATTCAGCAATCGTCGGCCTCTCCCCAGCACATCCCAGTTTATCCCGGCGAAATCGGCATCGTTGATATTGCCGTCATTCAGCAGTCCGTCCTCAAAACCGCGACCGTAGCAGAACCTGACCTTACCGGCGCCGAGATCCTCGTTGCCCCAGTTGTAGCCATATCCAAAGGTTATCCCGTCAAAGGCATAGTTGAAGGCCGCGACCGGAGTGGCCAGACGCTCATCCTGACCCATCCTGATCTGCGAAGGAGGGCCGTCGGTGGTCGGCCGGCGACCAAGCGAGAGCCAGACCGGCGCGCCTGCGATATTGTTCCAGTTCACATAGGCCCGATCGACGTAAAGGGCACTGTCGTCGGTGGTCCTGGTGACGTTGCCGTCAAAAACCGGAAAGGGGCGGGGATCACTGGTGTTATTCTCGAAAGGTGCCTGCATGCCCCAGGCCTTGAACATCGCCAGACGCCCTTTAAATTCCACGTTCTCGGTGGCCTTGACGCGCATGTTCAGCCGGAAACGGTTGGTCCACAGGGTGTCGTTTTCAAGGGATCCGCCAGATACCGTGTTCGCATTGTAATAATCAAGACGGGTCCTGAAATCCCCATAGAAATTGAACCGGGCCGCCAGATCCCAGGCATCGGCGCGCTCATCAAAGCCTTCAAGATCGTCTGCCAGATCAGATAATTGCTGCGAAGTGGCGGCATCAACCTCACCCTGCTTGCCCATCTGGGCCTTGAGCTCGTCGAGCTGCCTGCTGAGTTCCTCGATTTTACGCTCCAGATCGTCAACATTTGCGGCACTTCCTTTGCCGCCACTGCCGCCAGCCATAGACAGAGCCGGCAGGGCAATCAGACCGGCCAGAGCCAATACAGAAATTTTCTTTACCATTCTCTCCCTCCTGAATTGGGTTAACATATACAACCAGCCGACAATCACCGATTGTCAGCGAAATAAGTATTTTATTTAAGACTTAATTTCTATCTTATTAATACAATCTTGTCAAGCACATCTGGACAAATGTGCTCGCTATTTACACCGTTTAGTTGCGCATGATGTAGCTACTGCGGCCAGATTCTGTTCCCTGTTTAAATATCGTTTCCCTTTTTTTTATACCAAACAGTGGCCAATCCGCTACTATCAATCCAACGGCAGATTGACACGCCTCCTTTCAACCATTCTCGCTATGTCGAATCATATCATATTAACTGCTTTTGGGACAACTACTAGAGCCAAAGATACCTATCATTTTTTGGAATCACGCATTACCCCAAAATTTCCCGGTTGCCAGATCCATTGGGCTTTTTCTTCACCGACAGTGCGCCGAGGATCTAGGTCTGCGGCTACCAGGCTGGCGTCTGTTTCAGATATCGTTTCACAGCTCGAAAATCCCGGCAGGATAGTTATCCAATCGCTGCATGTGCTGCCCGGACATGAGTTCGACAGGATAATTGCGGAAAGCCAGAAATTGCCGGTGCCGACCGCTCTCGGCATGCCGCTGCTGCATGAACTATCTGATTTTAGCCGTGTGGCCAAAAGCCTGAAAACTCTCATCACAGACTCGCAACAAGAGGCCGTGCTGCTCCTTGCTCACGGTACCGACCATCCGTGTCGTGCATCCTACTCCATACTCCAAAAGATTGTGCATGAACAGATCGGCCCCCAGGTATTCTTCACCACCATTGAAAAGCCTGCCGAACCTTCAGAGCTTATAATCAAAAAAATCCATGAGGCAGGTTACCGGAAAGTTTTCTGTATCCCCTTTCTGCTCGTGGCAGGCATGCATTTTCTCAAAGATATCAATGGAGATCATCAATCCTCATGGCGCAACCTGCTCAAGGAGCAACAGATAGAAATCGATCTTCACGATCGTGGACTTGCTTATCTAGATGGTGTTGATGAGATATTCTGCGATCATATTGATGCGGCCTTCAACTCGATAACTACCTGAGCCTTCCTCCACCGTTCATTCTTCTTTGGTTGCCATTTAACCCGACCTTGATTCAACAATTGTTTTAAATGTTCAACAAATATTTGTTGACACCATCTAAGTTTCTGCGGTAATTTGAGCATATGCACATTAACCAGATTTAAAGGTTGTACAAAATGAACGAACGCGAACGTATTTTCAAGCAACTGCAAAAGATTGGCGAATCGATTGTGGCGATGTTTGGTATAAACTGTGAAACCTGCATCCATGATCTCACCGATCTCCACCACTCTCTGATCCATATCAACGGGGCAGTCACCGGTAGAGAAATAGGCGCACCGGCAACCGATCTGCTGGTCAAGCTGTTGGAGAGCGCCAATGACAAGCCGGAGGATCTGCACAATTACCGGACTGTATCTGGAGACGGCAGAACCCTTAAATCATCCACCATATTTATCTCAGATAGCTCAGACAAACCGATATTCGCCTTCTGCATTAACTTCGATACCACCGATTATTTCAACGCCAGCCAGGCCCTGCAGCAATTTTTCATCGCCGAGCAGAATGAACATCCTGCCGACTCGTCCGAAACATTTGCCCAGTCCCCATCGGAAACCATCGAGGCGCTTTTTCAACAGGCGGTTCTGGAAATTGGCAAGCAACCGGCGACCATGTCCACCGAAGAGAAAACCGACCTGGTAGAAATCCTCGAGAGAAACGGCGCACTGCAGTTCAAAGGTGCGGTGGAACAGATTGCCCTGCTTGCCGGCGTATCGAAATACACCATCTATAACTATCTAAAAAAAATACATGCCCGACAGGCAATTAATCATTTGTAACCAGGAGTCCATGATGCCCTTTAGCGTAAAAGATATACTGCAGATGGAAGTGACCCCGGCTCTGGGCTGCACCGAACCGGCAGCCATTGCCCTGGCTACAGCGGCTGCAGCATCCCTGCTGAAAGATAAAGAGATCGATGGAATTGAGTTGTGGGTGGATCCCAATATCTATAAAAACGGCACCGCCGCCGCGATACCGGGAACCAACGGCATGACCGGCCTCGATGTGGCGGCCGGGGTTGGCGCGCTTGGCGGTGATCCGCAGCGTGGGTTGGAAGTCCTCGATACCGTGGACCAGCTCAGCATCGACAAGACAAAGGCACTCATCGCGAGCCAGGGAGTACGTATCCATCTGTTTGAAGAATCGGGTTTACACGTCAAAGCCTCGCTCAGCAGCGGCAACGACCGTGCAGTAGCCGAGATCAAGGATCTGCACAACAATATCGTCCATCTCTCTCTCAACAACGAAGATATTACCGATTCGGAGTTGCTCTCGAAGGTGGCCGGCAATTCAGGTAAATCAGCCATGGCCCTGCTGGAGGAGTGGCTCATGGATCTGACCCTCGATGACATCTACGAAATGATCGATGAAATCGATGAAGATGACCTCAAATTCCTCAAAAAGGGAGTCGAATTTAATGTCACACTTGCCGAGCACGGCCTCAAGTACGGCAGCGGTCTAGGAATCGGCAAGGCCAGCGAAAGGCTTTTGAAACAGAAACTGCTGGTCAAGGATATGGCGACGTCCGCGAGGATTCTGACTTCTGCGGCTGCCGATGCGAGGATGAGCGGAGTCAACCTGCCGGCCATGAGTTCTGCCGGCAGCGGCAACCACGGCCTGACCGCGATCCTGCCAATCTGGGCTATCAAGGACTTCGTCGATCACGACGAGGAAACCGTTCTCCGCGCCATTGGCCTGAGCCATGTCATCACTGCCTACGTGAAGGCCCACACGGGCCGGCTCTCGGCAGTCTGCGGCTGCTCGGTCGCAGCCGGGGCAGGAGCCACCGCAGGCATCACCTACCTGGTCGGAGGAGATGTGGAACATATGGCCGGGGCCATCAAGAATATCATGGAAGATCTGGCCGGCGTCATCTGCGACGGCGCCAAAGCCGGCTGTGCCCTGAAGCTCAACACCGCCGCCGGGGCCGCGGTCCAGGCAGCCCTCTTTTCGCTGCAGGGAATCAACGTCCAAGACACCGACGGCATCATCGGTCAGTCCACTGAGCAGACAGTCAAGAATCTCGGCACCCTGAGTCACCAGGGTATGGTCGAAACCGACCGCACCATTCTGCAGATCATGCGGGAAAAAGAGAAGAGCAGGAAATAGAAAAATATCAAGCCGGAAGACCGGGCAATTGTCATAACCGAAAGACGAACCAAATGTCGGAGGGGATTGACGCTGGCTGCATCGCGAAGGCCCGTCGTATCAGTGAAAACGATTGTCGATCGCAAAAAGGCCGAAGGCCTTCATCCGGTCGACTTTTCACTGATACGGCGAAAAGGCCGGAGAGCGGCAGCAGGAGTCAATCCACTCCAACCTGGATCCAAGGTCATTCGCAAAGCATTAAAATTTTGATATCATTACTTATTACACCATTCAAAAGCATTACAGAACATCTTCAACCAGGGGCTGGCTTCCAGCTCTTTCATCTCCTCTGGCAGCCAATGAGCCTGCCAGGGCAGAAAGACCCTTTCGGGGTGGGGCATCATGGCCAGATGTCTGCCGTCGGGTGAACAGAGGCCGGCGATGCCGAGAG
>JABDQA010000192.1 GCA_013042475.1 Desulfofustis sp. | reverse complement strand
CAGCAAGGCGCTGGCCGACGCAGTTAAAAAGATTCTCAAAGCCTTATAACCCGGATCCGTCGCGCCAACGATGGACAGCCGCAAGGACCGCTACTATTCGCGCAATGTGTTCGGCGTTTCGACGGTCGAGTTTTTCTGGGGTCTCGGTTTTCCGATCGTTTTGGAATCAACCTTTCTGCAGCTCTTTCTGAAGTCGCTGGGTGCCTCCAGCCTGCTTATCGGCAGTGTCCCGTTTCTCTTTATCATCGGAATCTCCTGCTTTCCGTTGTTTGCCAGCTACTACTCGAGGAATTACCGTTTCAAACGTCCGCTGGTGCTTGGATTTCACCTGGTGGCCGCCATACTGGTGTTTTGCTTCGGTGTCGTGCTGCTGATGGTCAGGGATGGTGACCAGATAATCGCGCTTTTCCTGATTTTCTATGCCCTCTTCTCGATCTGCCTGGGCATAGGAATACCGGTGTGGCTCAACTACCTGGTCAGGATCTTTTCGGAGGCCAAGACGGTACCCGGATTGGGCTACATGATGATGTTTCAGAACATCGGCAAGATCATTTCCAGCTTCTTCATTCTCAAAGTGGTCGAAAAGTACGCATTTTCACCAGTTTCAGCTGCCTGGGTGTTCATGTGCACCGGCCTGGTCTTCGGACTGGGCGCGATCAGTTTTCTGTTGACCAAAGAGGAACCGGACCCCGACGATCCGGAACCGGATGAGACATCTCTTGTGCAACATATCCGAGAGGCGTTCGGAGATATTCTGGCCAATAGAAGATTTCTGCTCTATCTGGCCGCCGATCTCGACTTTTATGTGATCCTCACGGTCTTTTCCTTCTACGCCAATTACGCCACCGGGTTTTACGGAGTGGCTCCGGCTGTTGCCGCTGGTTTTTTCGTGGCCTGCATCTATGGCGGATCGATTGCCGTCAACATCCTACTGGGGACCATGAACCTGCTGTCGCTTAAGCATAAGTTCATTCTCTCCAAGTTTGTGACCCTCGCACTGCTTGTCCTGCTGGTTTTTTTCCCATCGGGCCCGGTGTTCTTTCTGATCAGCTTCATGCTTGGCTTTGTCCGGGCCATACGCAACGTCGTTTATCCCCCTTCAGTGAAGCGATTTGCCTCGCGACCTGACGCTACCCCCTATTTTTCCATGGCTCCGGTCCTGACCCTGCCGTTTGCTGCGGGTTATCCGCTGGTCTTTGGCAAATTGCTCGATGAGTTGTCCTGGATGCAGCAGGACAGTTACCGGCTGCTGTTCGGTATTTCGGCGCTCATCATACTGGTCACCCTTTACCTGAGTTTCAAGATCGACTTCGGCAGCGAACAACGCTGATCAACAGACATTCTGTCTGGCTTTCAGCGCCGCCAGGGTGGTCAGGTTGAGAATGTTGTCCGGGTTCGATCCCCGCTCGATGATATGGGCCGATTTGTTCAATCCCACCAGAATCGGACCGATGGTGTCGACTTCAGCCAACCGCATAAACAGTTTGTAGGCGATATTGGCCGCATTCAGATCGGGAAAAATGAGGATGTTGGGTTCGCCTTTTAAGGTTGAGAAGGGAAACAGCTCTTCACGTAGTTCGGTGTTGAAAGCTAAATTGGCCTGCATTTCACCTTCTACCTCGAGATCAGGGGCCATTTCCTTGATTAAAGTGGTGGCCCGGACGACCTTGGCGGCACCGGGGGTATCGGATGAACCGAAGTTGGAGTAGCTGAGCATGGCGACCTTGGGAGTGATGTCGAACTCCTTGACGAATTGAGCGACCGACACTGCAATATCGGCAAGCTGTTGATCGGTAGGATCGATGTTGACGGCGGTGTCGGCAAAGAACAGGGTCCTGTTCTTGAAAACCATCATGTAGACACTGGCAACCGTCTTGTATTCCGTATTCTTGCCGATGCAGTGCAAAACTCGGCGAACCGCATAGGGGTATGGCAGGGACTGGCCATAGACCATCGAGTCGACATCACCGGTGCTGAGCATCATGGCGCCGAAATAACCGGTGTCCCGCCTGATCAGATCCCTGGCATAGGGCAGGGTGATGCCTTTTCGCTGCTTGCGCTCGAAAAATGCGTCGGCATAACGCGCCACCCTCTCTTCCTCCTCATGAGGGTCGATGATCTCGATCTGCTGATCGGTTACACCCTGGCCTGTCAATATGGATTCGATCTCCGTGCGGTTGCCAAGCAGGACAGGAATAGCCAGGTTTTCTTCCATGACATGGATGGCCGCCCGCACCACCTTTTTGTTATCACCTTCGGGGTAAACCACCCGCACCGGTTCTTTCTTCACCCGATTGGCGATATAGCGCAGGATCGACTTGGACATGCCGAGGGTGGATTCGAGATGTTCGGTATATTTGTCCAGATCGTCGATCGGTTTACGTGCCACGCCTGTCTCCATTGCTGCCTTGGCGACCGCGGGGGCGATTCTGAGCAGGGCCCGCGGGTCGAAGGGCGTCGGGATCAGGTAGGTGGGACCGAATTCGAACCGCTCCACACCGTAGGCACGCAAAACCCGGTCCGGCACTTCCTCCTTGGCCAGGTCGGCGATCGCCCTGACAGCCGCGATCTTCATCTCGATATTGATCTCCGTGGCTCGTACATCGAGGGCTCCGCGAAACAGAAACGGGAAGCAGAGGACATTGTTGACCTGATTGTGGTAATCACTCCGGCCGGTGGCCATGATGCAGTCGGGGCGGGCCTCGACCGCATCCGGGTAGGATATTTCCGGTTCCGGATTGGCCATGGCGAAGATAATCGGTTTGTCGGCCATCGTCTTTACCATGTCCTGAGTCAGAACTCCGGCCACGCTGACCCCGCAGAACAGATCGGCACCGACCAGCGCTTCTTCGAGCGTCCGCAGCGGAGTATCATTGGCGAAACGCTCCTTGTAAGCATTCATCGACTCGGTACGGCCCTGGTAGATGGCGCCCCTGGAATCGCACATGATCAGATTCTCTTTGGGAAGTCCAAGGGACACGAACATCTGGGCACAGGCAATGCCTGCAGCACCAGCACCATTGAATACCGCTCTGACGTCCTTGATAGCGCGGCCGGTGATTTCGATGGCGTTTAAGAATGCGGCGCTGGTGATGATTGCCGTACCATGCTGATCGTCGTGGAAGACCGGAATGTCGATTTTCTCCTTGAGATGTTCCTCGATGTAGAAACATTCAGGCGCTTTGATATCCTCGAGATTGATCCCGCCAAAGGTCGGTGAAATCAATTCGCAGGTTCTGATGAATTCATCGGGGTCCTCTGAGTTCACCTCGATATCAAAGACATCGATATCGGCGAATTTCTTGAACAGGGCACCTTTACCTTCCATTACCGGTTTGCCGGCCACGGCACCGATATTGCCGAGGCCGAGTACGGCCGAACCGTTGGAAATGACGGCCACCAGGTTGCCTTTGGCGGTATACTCGTAAGCATCCTCGCTGTTTTTAGAAATTTCCTGACAGGGCTGGGCCACCCCTGGACTGTAGGCCAGGGATAGGTCTTTTTGGGTGGAAAACGGTTTGGTGACAACCACTTCGATTTTTCCTTTCCGGCCGCTTCGATGATACTCGAGCGCTTCTGAATAAATATCGGTGCTCATGTTCCCTCTCTCATACGTGAGTGGTTGATTATTAAGAAAACTCTTGATTCTGGTAACACCAGATTCATTCTATTGTGAACTAATATCATTAGTATCTGATTCTCCACAAAATAAATTTGGTAAGACCAGATGTCAATATGAATTTTGCGTGCCTTTTATAACTTGCTCTCCAGGCATTGGAGACGAAGTCTGACGAGGTCTCTATCATATCGTGGCAAGGAGGTGCCCCTTTATTTACCTCTCTGAATCGAACGGCATAAATGCTATATTCAAGATAGACATTGTGGCATTACCACAACCTACCTCCCAATGCTGCCGGATACCATTTGATGGGGCGTTTTCTAAACATTGGTTTCTTTTTTCTAGCTGTGCTTGTCTGGACGGATTGTAAGGTGGTCGTGATAGATTTCTTTTAGATCTGGAGGTCTTCATGGGCAATGAAAATCCCCCCGAGCGGAAGAAAAAAAAGTCGGGCGGCGGAGGCTTCGTGTTTTATGCGCTCTTCGTCTTCACCGCCCTGGCTGTCGGTCTCGTCGTCATACTGATGCGCAGCAAGGGCTATTAGTATGACGTAATGCTTTAATCTTCACCTTCATGCTTTGTTGGATAAAGAACCTTCATCCGCCTTGTCTGAAAGACTAATTTTTTTACATTACAGCGTGCTAGCAGATGGAGGTTCTCTGGTTGGGCCGGGATCCCCGGCGGGCGAGCCCGGTATTTGTCCTTCTAAGAGTTCCTGATCAGCTCCATGTCGCCGGTGGCGAAGAGTTCCATCAGAGTCTCGGCTTCTTCATCCTCTGCTGCCTGGGCCTTCTCCACTTCCTATTCCAGACAGCAGATATCTGAAGAGGTGCCGATGGACCCGTTGACCTTGGCGCGCCATCCCATAAGCGGACATTCATTGATGGGCTGTAAATCCCGGATGTAAATTTTTCTGGGGGTGGCGAATCTTCCCTGGGCTCCACAAAGTGGCATTTCCCCTGCGAGTACCTACTCTATGCCTATATTTATTTCAATTCTCCACTCGAAATCATGAAAGAAGTTCTTGATAAGCAGCTGCCGTCCGTGTTGCCCGTACTCGTCTGCGGCTGTCTCCTGCTGGTTTTGTCAGTGGGCTACCGGGCCGGGTTCGGCATCTTCATCGGCGTTTGGCTGGGCGGTGTGCTTTACGAGATGTTCGGCAACTACGATGCAATCTGGATTGCAGGTGCAGTGCTTGGCCTGATCGCCGCAATACTGCACTGGCCCATAAAAGAGCAAAGTCACATCAGAAGCCTGCAGAGGGCGCCTGTTCATTGAACCTGGCAGTCCCATTCCAAATCATCCCGGGAATATGCTATGGGAGCTTTGTTCGGGAACAGATCCATGTTTGGATAAGAAAAGTTATCTGAACGAGTGACGAGCTCGATTATCACTTACATTTTTTCTCGTTCAAGGCAGGTTTCCGAGTGGGGTCGCTCATGGCTGTATAGCCATACTGCTTCAGCAGCCGGTGCCGCTCGGCAAGCAGGTCCGTACGCAGTGATTCGATAGAGAGTCCGCAGACCTCCTGTATTTCTATACTGCCTTCGAGCGCCTGGTAATTGGCTGCGAGTTCAGCCTGACGTTCGGGCAACTTCCTTAAAAATATTTTTAAAATGGACTCTGCCTGGCGGGTGGCGAGCGACAGATCGAGCCAGGTGGTTAAGGCGGTGCCGGAATGGGAGTGATCTCCGTCCGGCCCATGAATGTGAGTCACCCCGGAGTCGATCGCGATATATTCATCCTTGAAAGATCTCGAGGTATCCACCATGCGCAGCAGGGGAAGACTGATCTTTCTGGTCCATTTAGCGTAGTCCGCCCCGTTGAGCAATATCAGATCGGCTTTCTGGTAGTCTCTGATGGTGGTCTCATCAGGCTCCCAGAAGGCGGGATCCACGCCGGCCGGGGCGGGAAGCGCGACGTCGACCAGGTTACCGCCAATACGCTAGGCAAAATAGGCGAGGGGATAATTGACTGTGTAAACCTTTAGTTTTAAATCCGCCTGCGCGGCGGCTGTCAGCAGAAAGGTCAGAAGGCCCGAAGCAAATATCAGGCGAATCATCAGCCCCAAAATGTCCTCCTCCGGTTATGATCAGATAAACAGTCGGCGCACCAGTTCCTGGTCGAAATAATTAACAACTAGGGCAATCCCAAAACATAGCAAAGTGCTGACACTGATCCAGTCGGCCTGGGATGATGAACCCATCAGCGGCAGAATTGGTACCAGGATGGTGCTGATAAATATCCGTTTTGAGGTGATCATCGCTAAAGATTACCAATGGTTGCCTGTATCACCAAGAGGAATCTATGAAAATATGTAACTTTCCGTAAAGAAGAA
>JABDQA010000186.1 GCA_013042475.1 Desulfofustis sp. | reverse complement strand
ATCTCAGTGACAGCAATGTCGACTTATTCAGAGACTCAATAGACATTGCCATACGCTATGTAAGCCCCGGATCACTCAACGATGCAAGTCTGTATGGCTTCAAAATCTGCAAAGTTCCAAGTCTTCTCTGCGCATCTCCCGACTACCTCGATACGCACGGCATACCATCGCATCCCCGCGATCTGCCCGCACATAAGGGGTTATTGTATGAGCTTTACGACATTACTAACGATGTCTGGACATTCACCAATGGAGGTGATGAATTTAAGGCTAAGATAAGCAGCAACCGTGTCGCCAACGACGGCGACCTCGTGCGTCGATGGTGCATCGATGGGAAAGGGCTGGCAATAAAATCCTGCCTTGAAATCTGCACGGACCTGTTATCTGGAAAGCTGGTAAATGTCATGTCCGAGTTTAGGCCTTCCCTCTCCGAACTCTGGTTCATCTTGCCAAGCAGGCAGTTAATTACCCCGGCCGTAAGGCTTTTGAGAGAGTCAATCAAAAAGGAATGTAACGATATCTTAACTCAATTGACTGATAATGGAAATTTGGATAAGGGCGTTCTTGAATAGATTATTTTTCAGATCAAAGCGTGCCTCGTCCTATTTTCAACCAGACAATAATTATCGATCCCAGGGGTGAGTCACCCTCCATCGGGAGCAAGAAAAGGGGCAAGGTCACCTGGCATCCACATTAGCTTCTGAGGTCTACTATAATGTTAATTATATCAGATAATTTGATTCTACTATCTGAAATAAGTAGAATTTAATTGTGTTCTTATATTGGCATCGCAAGGTAATGGGTCTCAATAATACAGGACAAGACATTGCTCATATTTGGGTAAATTTTCCGTATGTTTATGTCGATAATAAAAGAAGCGCGGCCGGGTTCATACTCTTATGGGGTAACGAACAACGGCATACTGGAGAGCCCGAGGGACAGTCGTTCCCAAATTGCTTTAAGTGAATACTGCACGCAACCAGCGGATGTTTATGTGATTCATAATCAACAGACGGGCTTGTTTAAAGTAGTGTCCTACATAAAGATGCAATTGTGTCTATTCATACCCGGTTTATTTCCCCATGCTGTCAATCAGATTGTTCATAAGAGATCAATCATTCAAGTAAATTGATAGCGTATGGGACCAGCTATTTCACAAATTCAATTCAAGCTGTACCGATTTTTCGGCTTGTACCTTGGTGCATCGGTTTGTCTGCTGGTCTGGCTCCTGTCCATCTCGGATCTGCTTGACCTGCCAAGCAATGGCATTTATGATCTACTCTCTCGTAACCTACCAGAAAGACAGCGTATCGAAGACCCGATACTGCTTGTGGAAGCGGCCTACCACTATCGGTTCAGGGACGAAAAATTCTGGTTTGAGTTACTGGAAACGCTTCTAGCAAAAAACGTACACCAAATCATTTTTACCTTCCTTCCCCAAAACGTTTCAGCTTCTTTTTATCGCTATGCTGCAGATAACGGCCGCACTCTATTCGGGAGAAGCGCCATTGTAGAAGGCGACGACCCAGGAAAGCCCGATCTGGTAACCTTCCAGGACATATCCTTGGAAGACCAACAGATATTCGGTGCCATACAGATTCCCCAGGAAGTTCATGGCATCAATCGAGAGTATCGCACTCATTTTGATTCTGATAACCACTCCTTTCCATCTCTAGCCGCAGTTGCCGCCAGTCGTATGGGTAAGCGGGTTGAGGATCTTCCCACTCAATTCAGGATCGATTTCATCGGTCAGCCGGATCGAACACCAACCGTTGCCATTGATGATCTCATTGCAGGAAGGTTGATAGACCAGGTATTCGAGAAAAAAATTGTTTTGATCGGTCTGGTACCACCTTATCCGTTTCAGGGGTATGACACGCCCAATTCAATCAGCGCAAGTGGAGTAACCCCGCTTGAGTACCAAGGCCTTGCCTTACAAACGATCATGTCCGAGAGAATTCTGCACACTTTCGGAAACGTGACGCTTCTTGCCTGTCTTTTCATTGTTATCCTTCTTAATCTTACTGCTCATCAGTATCTCGGTGCCTTTTCCCATGTCTTCGTCAGTGTCCTCTTTATCGGCTCGATGATAGTGCTCAATGCCGCCTCGCTCTACTTCTATAAGTTCTGGGTACCAGTTGTAGAGATCATAGCAGCGTACATCTTGTTTCAGACATTACTAGCCTTCAGAGACAACAGGCTTCGCAACAGACTTGCGTTACAGATCATTCTTGACCAGTCATTCAAGAGACGCGAACAGGTCATGCCGAAATCCTTTTTTCGCTCGCCTGACTATTGGTCTCTCGTTGTCAATATGGTCAATCAGACCCTTAATCTGAAACGATTCATTTTCCTCGAGACAGTCGAAGGAGATCACCGGGTGAAGGAGGTCATTTCCCTGAACTGTTCACTTGATGACATCAAGGAGCGCCGTCGCGACTACCATCGAACACCTTATAAAACAGCCCTCGAGCAGAACAGATCCATTCCAGTCAACCAATTTTTCACCCAACTTCCCGAAAATGAAGATTCTTATCTGGTACCGCTTAATTTTGCCGGTCAGGTCCAGGGTTTCTGGGCCTTTACCGTTGATGTCAATGTGGAGAAACAGATCGATGTTCTGCTCGCAGCTGTTAATAATTTTGCCGTTGAAATTGGGGAAATGCTGTTTCGCCGTAAGCGATGGGTTAGTCAGAGTCGTTGGTATGAACATCCCATGCGAAAAATTCTCGACATGGAAAAGCAGAATGAACCGTATCGCGAGGTGAGCCGTATTCTTGCCTTTCTTGTCCGCCGTCTCTCCATCCTCGAGTCGGTCTTCAGTGCCCTGGACACCGCCACCATCCTCTACAACCCATTTGGGGTGGTAATCCAGTCTAACACCAAGATGATCGGGCTGCTGAAGTCGCATGGATTGAACGCCTACGAACTAAGCGCTCTTGACCTGGCAGTCCAGATTACCGGCTCGACGCAGGAGCAGATACGCAAGCTGCTCGGCAAGGTTGTTATCAACTACGAATCAGTCCAACTGCCTATCACCGCCGGCCAGGAAAAGAACCAGACCCTGATGCTCAGAATCCGTCCCCTGGTTGCCGCCAACGAAGATGACGATGATCTTCGCCTGCAGCCGATTGAGCTTAATGGGATCCTCTTTGAGATTAACGACGTTTCCTCGCTGGTGGAGATCAACCGGGTCAGGGAAAGTCTTTTTAGTCACAGCCTGCTGCACGTGAAAGAAGAACTTGGGACGCTCTCGGCCGATTTCAAGAGCCTTGGGAATATTGAAGGGACCAAAGGCGCGGCCGAATACCTGCCCCTGTTGGATCGCTCCCGCAAACTTCAGGAATTTATTGGCCAGCTGGACAGCTACCTGGGCCAGGAGAACCTTCTCGAAGGTACGATGCCTTACCCGGTCGGGTTAGCAGAAATCTTAGAGCGCTGTGTGACATCCATACAACCACTGGCTGTGAGGAGAAAAATTGGTGTTTCCACTTATGTACCAGAGGGGATACCACTGGCGCTGATGGTGCCGAATCGGTTCATTGAGCTCTTCGAGGCCCTGCTCCAGGTATTGATTACCGATGGCTATGAAGGCTCGGTCATTGAGGTGGAAGTGAGTCAAGACAGCCAGTCTCTGGCCTGCAGGTTGAAAAATGAAGGAGTCGGCATGCCCGATGAAACCCTGCACCGGTACCTGGACCCAGCCCAGCCTGTCGACCGGACAGACTTTCAGACCATCAACCAGATTAGCCCCGAACTGGAACACTGGAAGGCTGAGCTCTCTGGCTCGAGCAGCTTTGGTCGAGGAATAAGCTTTGAACTTGTTCTTTCAACCTTCAACACCTGAATGCCGAGACCATGACCGATTTCATTCTCCCCATATTTCCTGCACACGGACTGGCAAGCTCGGTCGTCACGACCGTCTGGATCGGCGTCTGGGTATCCTGTTTCTTCAATTTGCGTCTCGGCTGGGTAATGAGCGGCATGGTCGTTCCCGGGTACCTGGTACCGCTGATCCTGGTCAAGCCCTGGGCCGCTGTCGTGGTCTGCATTGAAGCGGTGGTAACTTATGGGATTGTATGGTTTTACTCAACCTATCTGGCCCGACGGGGCTACTGGACCGATTTTTTCGGCCGTGACCGTTTTTTTGCCCTGCTGGTGGTCAGCGTTCTCGTCCGGATAATCTTCGACATCCTGCTCTTGCCTGATATCGGGGCCTTCATGAACGAGACCTTTGCGATAAATTTTGACTACACCCACAATTTGCAGAGTTTCGGCCTCATCGTCGTTGCCCTGATTGCCAACATGTTCTGGAAGCCGGGGCTGAGAAACGGTTTGCTACCGGTTGGGTGCATCACGCTGATCACCTACCTTATCGTTCGTTACCTGCTGATGGAGTTCACCAACTTCAGTGTCGGCAACCTGGCCTATATGTACGAGGATCTGGCCGCATCGATGCTGGCCAGCCCCAAGGCCTATATCATTCTGCTGGCAACCGCCGCCCTCGCCTCACGGATGAATCGCTATTATGGCTGGGAGTTTAACGGAATATTGATCCCCAGCCTGATCGCCCTGCAGTGGTACCGCCCCTGGAAGCTGCTGATCACCTTCGGGGAAACTCTGCTCGTGCTCGCCCTCGCCTCTCTTGTCTTGCGTCTGCCGATATTCCAGCGAACAACCATGGAGGGCGCCAGAAAAATACTGCTCTTCTTCAATATCAATTTTTTGCTCAAGCTGGCGCTGGGCCACCTCTGGCTGGGGTACCTACCCGATTCCAACGTCTCTGATTTCTACGGTTTCGGCTACCTGCTCACCACTCTGATGGCAATTAAAATGCACGACAAGAGCATCCCGCTGATCATGACCCGAGCCACTTTGCAGACTTCGCTCGTCTCGGTGATCGTCGCCAGCCTCGCCGGCTTCGGCCTCACTCTTGTTCCCAATCTTCTGCACCTGAAAACGAAAGCGGCAACCGCTGAACACCAGCTGGTTGAGCCGCTGCAGCGATCCACCCGTCTCGTTGATCTGGTACGGGAGGAAAAAGTACGCCTCTACCAGGGGCTGCACCGCAATGCCTATGCCGCCCCGCAACTGGCAGAACTGGAATTGCTTGAAACCTCCTTCCGCTCGCTCTCGGCAATGACCGCAGCCCCAAGTCCTGAGGATCTCGCCCGAATCGGCGCTCAGCTCGGTAAGCTCAACTACCGAGTGGAGCTTGTCGAGTCCCGCTACCTTTGCATGGTTGAAAACGATCCCCGCCGAGGCTGGGGGTTCTTCGTTTTCAATATGGATGCTCACAACCGGCTGCTCGTCGAGGTTCCCGCTCCCATGAATGAATGGGGGGTTATGGAGGCAGGTGCCAATATCTTTCAGGGACTTGGAGCCCGCGCCTTTGCCGTCGCCGGCACGAGCCGCTATGTCAACGACAACGGCGATTCCGATGTGCTCGTCAACCCGCGCACTCCGCTGGCAGTCTTTCATCGACAGTTCGGGCGCAGCAGCACCCTGCAGCTGCGGGGTTATACCAGGTCGAGTTCGAGGCAGCTCAGCAACTTCTACCCGGCGGGGTCGCTTGCCGGCGAGGAATTGCCTTCAACCCTATGGTTGATGAAGGATCTTCCGCCTGACTTGAATATGGGCTGGCTGGAAAACTATCTTGGCGATTTCCAGATCAGGTGGGGCAAAACCCCGGCAACCAACATCCTTCGTGCCCTGTCCGGAAACGGTTTCACTCAGCTGAATCTGACGAGAGCGGATCGCCACAAGCTGCTTTTCCAGCCTCTTGTCGATCGGGCGCAACTGCCCCTGATGCAGCAAGACCAGTCCATAGTCGGCTATCTGCAAGACTGGCTGCTCAGCGATAAACAACGGATCGCCCCGAAGGAGTCGGAGCTCTACCAACCGGCCCGCCTCGAGGAGCTGCTCTATTTTGACGAAGAGGTGCTCAAGCCTCTCGTCAGGCTGACAAACCTGCGAGCCGCGGGGCAGCAGTGGAACGACCAGGATATGGCCGATCTCAACGGCGCCGCCCAGGCTGCCGAGATCATGGGCTACGAGATCCTGCGCTACCGTCACGTCGGCTCGAACAGTACCTACCTGATCCTCTCTGAACGGGATGCTAATGTCCACAAACGTTATTGGGGCATCTATGTGTTCAGAACCTCCGAGGCCAGACCGTATCTGGTCCAGATCCCCCGTCCGCTTGCTGAAATCAATGTCTTTGAGTATGCGGTTGCACTCTACGAAAGGCTAAACGCCAGGTTCCTGCTAATTGGCGGTGCTCATCCCAAAGCCAACAGTGACGGTTCGGCAGACCTGATTCAACCGGCAAACAAAAGTAATCTTTTCAACTTGACCTACCAGGCTGCCCTGCGTGAAGGTGGAGACGAGCCGCTGCTTGCCATCCAGTGCCGTGCCCAGGGGTTCAGCGACCAACCGGCTGAAAAGGCGGCCCTGATCTGGATGAGCTCGGGAATCAACAGCACCACTGCTATGGGAAAGCTGGACACGGCCCTCTACAACATCCTCAGAAATGATCTGGGCTCAGTAGGTTTCGTCGGCGAATCATCGGCAGCATCGCGATTTTCGGGTGGCGGCAGCATCAGCTCCCTGTACCTCGAGCAGGTCAAAAACAAAGATATGGCAGTGGTCTGGCTCTCCCCGTTGGCGAGGCTGCAATACCGCCAGCAGACCAGCAACCGGCAGCTCGACGGGCAGATGAAGGCTTTGAACATCTCCCGCCACGACCAGGATCTGTTCTCCTTCATTAAAACCAACGGACAGGCAAGTAAGAACCTGGAACTGCCCGAAGAAATGGAACTGATTATCCAAGAGTACCTGGCTAGCCACAACATCGTGCTGTTGCACAAGGCGCTGGAGCGCTTCCCCCGTTATCGATTTTCCCAACTTATCGACACCAGTTCCAAGCAGGTATTTCTGGTTATCGATCAGCCGCACCATGGGGCCGCCGCAATTGTCAACCTCTATCCACGCGACATGAACGGCACACTTGGGGTGGAGATCAATTCGATGAGCCGGGAGGATGTTGCCAATTTTGTCGAATCGCGCATCGCCTGGTTGAAATTTAAGGTGAGCGGATGAAACGGCTGATATTTCTGTTCATACTGGTAACCATTGCCGGCTATCATTTTTACAGGAGCAACGAGTTCCAAGCTATGCTGCGGGGGTTGAGCCAGGTGCAGATTGACCAGGCCAGGATTGCCGCCTCCCGCACCTCCCTCGGATATGTTCTGAGGGAAAAACAGTGGGTAGAATTCTCCCTGCCCAAGAACATCGACCGGCTGAAATTCGTTACCCAAGCCACCGTTCCAGCTGCCCTGGCAGTTGAGGGAGCAACGTTCACCTACGGAGTGGAGTACCAGATCATAGGGGATAATGATGCACCGCTCTATCATAATATATACCACCACACGACCCGGGTGAGCCGATTCATAGACGAGGGTTCAGAAAAACCTTATACCGCCTCTATGTATCTCGATCCTGAGCTTATCCCCGCCGACGGACGTGTCCTGGTCCTCAACAGCCGCTCCTGGGCAGGCGACACCGAGGCTAAATCGATCAGGATCAGGTTGCGAGGGCCGCAGCAGGGTCTTTCCGATGCACTCCTGC
>JABDQA010000178.1 GCA_013042475.1 Desulfofustis sp. | reverse complement strand
TTCGGTGTCAGTCGTTTGGCTCACCCGGCAACTCTGGGTGCTCTGGCCCTAGGCAAACTCACCGGCGCGGAATTCAATCCGGTTCCATTCTCGGGCGGAAAAAACAACCGGGCAGCAGTCGCGACCGGAGAGGTTGATTTTGGTGCTCAGCCGTCGGGGACCATCGTGAGCCGCGGGAAAAACTTCAAGGTATTATTGATGTTCACGCATAAAAACCCAATCCCGGACATTTCTGACAATGCGCCTACCATGAATGACCATTTCAATGCGAACCTGCCGTCATTGATTGCAGGTGCCCGAGCATTTGGCGTTAGGACGGCTACGATCGAAAAGTATCCTGATCGTCTCGAAAAGCTGCAAACAACCTTGCAAAAAGTTTTCCCTGATCCCGCGTTCAAAGAGGCCTACATGAAGACCAAGGCCCCATGGGAATTTGTTGAGTACCAGGGGATGGAAGCATGTGCTGAGTATGCAAAAAACATCACCGAAATTGGTGAGGAATTCAAGGAACTCCTTGTCGGCAAATAACCCTTAATGAGCTTTGTTTTTGACGTGATGGGCGGCTCATTTCTTATTGAAATGCCGCCCATTTTTTATACCTGATACACTGCAAACAACAAAAAGATACTTGTTTGAAGGTGGAGGATGGGGGCGATTCTACCGCTCCCCGTAATTTGGGTCAGTGTCTCAGTGCACGCAATGGACTAAATCAAGCCCGTTCCCCGGTAGATTTCCCGGGCTTCTTCGGAGGCCATAAAATCCAGTAATTCTAATGCACTTTGATTGTTGGCCGATCGGGTCAGTAGGCCGGATTGGTAGGTCGTCACTTTTTCAACTTCAGCTGGCAGGGGCCCAACAAGTTTTACATTGAGCCCCTTGTCTATCTGTACCTGTATCTCAATGGCCTGACCAAAACCGATTTCGTTCGTGAGAGAACTGGCGTGAAGGTGCTCCATGACCGCAGCGCCGGTTTTGGTCCGAGTCGTCTTGCCGGCAACTTCATCCGCTATGCCGAAATTCTCAATCATAGTTGCGATATACTGACCGCTGGAGGCCTCGTTATAGACCAGCGAATCAGTCTCCAGGATGGCCTGTTTCAAAGTTTCTGCCGATGACAAGTCTGGTTGTTTGGCGCCATTTCTCACGGTAACCGCAGCTTTCACCGAACCGATGATGGAGCCGGTGCTATCAACCGTGTGTCCGCTTTCGGCAAATGCTTTCGCGGCCGGGATAGGTGCGACGACAATGTCGGCATCGCTGGATCCTGAGTTTATCATATCTCGTAATACCGGTGCCGTGGCAAATTGAACCGAGACGGGGATACCAGTCATTCTGCTAAAGGCTTCCGCACATCGGGCAACCCCGGTTTTGGGGGCACCGGCACTTAAAATTTTCAGCTCATTTTCTGCCATTGACGTTCTCCTGTGTCTAAAGTGAATAAATATAACAACTCGTACTTCTGGGCTGCGAATAACTTAGAGGGATTACAGCAACAAGCCCCGGGCCACAAGCCAGTTGAGCAGAGAAAATATGAAGACAGGAAATGCTTGTCAACCATCAACCAAGCCATGTATTGGGCGGTCGGTTGGATTAATCCCATTCATGGGTTGATCTTCCTGTCAGATTCAACATTTCTTCCTAAATTCAAGTTAGAACATTCTGAAATACCTCTTAACCCTATCCAGCACTGGAAGAATCTTGTTTTAGAACCTCCCAGTTTACCGGGTTTTTGGGAATTGAACCGCGTATGACGCTGACCACATCCTCTGCCACTATCCTGTTGGCCCTGCCACGGGCCTCAATGGTCCCTCCTCCCAGATGCGGTGAAGCGATCACGTTTGAGAAACTTAGGAGTTTACCCTCCGGATCCGGTGGCTCCTGCTCATAGACATCCGTCGCGTAACCTCCGATGGTTCCATCCTCCAGTGCCTGGATCAGGGCCCGCTCATTCACCACGGTTCCGCGAGAATGATTGACCAGCAGGACTGCCCGCTTCATCATTACAAACTGGGCCGTGTCAATCAGGTTCTTTGTTTCGGCAGTCAGCGGGAGGTGCAGGCTGATACTGTCGGACTCTTGCAGCAGGGTCTCGAATGGTACATAGATAACATCATTCGACCGCTCGAAATCATGGTCCCTGTTCCGCTTGTAATAGAGTACCCGCATGCCGAATGACTGGCATCGGACGGCGACCCTTCTTCCGATCCGTCCCAGGCCGACGATTCCGTGTGTCTTGTTGTTGAGTTCCAGATTGGCCCGAATCAGCTCTCGTCGCTGACCCCACTCGCCTCCTTTTACGGCCGCATTACAATGGATGATGTTTTTGGCCAGAGACAGAAGCAGGGTCATGGCGAATTCGGCCACGGAATCGGAGGTTACATCCGGGACGTTGGTGACCAGGATGCCACGTTCGGTCGCTGCCGACAGGTCCACGATATCCACTCCCACACCCTGCCTGGCAACGTGTTTCAGGCGGGGGGCTGAAGCGATCAGGGTCCGGGTGACCCGGGGGCTTATGCCGACAAGTAATGTATCAGCATCTTTGATCTCTCTTAAAAGAAGTTCCTCAGAGTCGCTTTCGAGAACGACAACCCGGGCGACCTCCCGCATTATATCCAGGGCTTCCTCGCCCGGTTCGAATCGATGGGCGACAACGACTTTTTTCATAATCCTAACCAGATGGACCACTACCGGAGTAATTTACAAAACAAGTCCGTGTTAGCTCATGCGTGCCGTTTTTACAGCTTCTGAAAACATTTTCCGGATAAATGGGATATCGTGTCCCAGGGTAATGACCTGGGCCTTTTCTTTCCACTTTCCGACAACTTCTGCGAAATTTTGGTTGGTTGGATCGAGGTTCACCGACGTGAACATGCCACGGCTTTTGGCCGCCTCGAAGATTTTCTCCTCCAGGGCCAAGACTGCTGGGTGGTCCTTTTGTCCGGTTAGTCCCAGTGAATTGGAGAGATCACCTCGGCCACTGCCGATCATATCGATCCCTTCAACGTTCAAAATGTCTTCGAGGTTGTCAGTAGCAGTCTTCGATTCGATCTGTACGCCAAGGAGCAGCTCCTCGTTCGACCAGCGGCTGTATTCTGCTCCGCTGATTTCCCCGTAGCGCATCGCCCTAGCTGCGCTGTAAGTTCCACGGTCTCCCAGCGGAGAGAAATGTACGGCGTCCACAACCTCCCTGGCTATTTCTACTGTCGAGACATCGGGGATGAACAGACCCATTACCCCTGCCTCCAGAATGTTCGTTATCAGGTAGGGATCATTGTCAACACGGGCCATGGGAACAATACCTGCCGCTTCTGAAGTTCTAATTAAGTTGACGACTGTTGGGAGATCATAACTGTTGTGAGAGCTGTCAATCCGGACGAAATCGAATCCCGCGTAAGCAGCCAACTCAACTATTACCGGAGAGGGAACACCGATATTTATCCCGAGTACCGTCTGTCCTTCTCGGAGCGCCTGCTTGATTGGGTTTTTTTTCAGTTCCATAGATTGCTTCCTTGTCTGATGGGTCTAGAATTTGAAGAGCTTCTGGGGGTTGTCGACCAGAATTTTGTGTCGGTCATCAGCATCGGCTACCCATCGGCCGAAAAAGTTGAAAAGCTCAAGGGTAGTTGTCTTGTCGGCAAAAGAGAGGTGGGGATGATCGCTGCCCCAGATGAGTCGATCGACCGCTGTATCTACCAATTTCTGCATCATCGGGCCTGCATCGGCATATCCTGGGGCAACGGACATCCGGTAGAGAGCGGTCAGCTTCACCCAGCAGCGCCCCTCACCATGGCGCAGAAGATCCAGCAATTGCTGGAATCCCTGCTGGTTGACTCCGTCGCGTGCCAAGAACAGCCCCATGTGGGCTAGCATGAACTGAGATTTGAGTTGCCGCAGAGTGGGCATCAATTCCTGGGTCAGCCATCCCGGCAGCAGGAAATCGAGGGCCCAACCAAGCTCGGCGCAGCGTTCGTCAAGCCTCAGAATGCGGGGCAGGAGGGTGGCTGCGAAGCCGGATTCGGGAGGCTTGATCGGTTTTACGTTGATGCGAACTCCGCACACTCCCAAAGCGTCTAGTTTCTCCAGTTCTGCATCGGGGGCATCTTCGTGAACATCGACGATTCCTCGGCACCCGGGTAAGGTCGCCATCGCGTCGAGCATGCAGGTGTTGTCACGCCCGTAAGCACTCGGTTGGACCAGGACCCAGCGCTCGAACCCGAGCCCTCGAGAGAACGTCAGGAATTCGTCGAGAGGTGCATAGG
>JABDQA010000164.1 GCA_013042475.1 Desulfofustis sp. | reverse complement strand
ATGACCCGGTATTCCGACTCGCCGATTCCAAAGGGCCTGTCTGATCGGAGGTGCAGACCGGCTGTCGAAATAACTGCCACCCTGGCATGCGTGGAGGTTACTGAAGTGACAAAAGGAGTCTGATCGTAAGTGGGACAGGGAAGATCGAGCAAGTGGCGGCGCTCATCTTCCTGGTAGATTTCCAACCGTACCATAAGTAACTCCCAGAGTGAGTAGGCAAACTAATTTTTTCTGATACCGTCAGCCAGCTCAGCAAGCGAACCGATGGTGATGGTCGGTTCAATCTCCCACGGATCGAATATTGCCTCCGCCGAGCGCTTGACCCAGGCGGCCCGCATACCGGCCGAAACGGCCCCAATCACGTCAAACGGGTTGCCGGAGATGAGCCAGGCTTCCCGGCCGGTTGCCCCCGTGCGTCTGAGGAAATGGGCGTAGACTGCCGGGTTCGGCTTGAAGCTTTTAATCTCGTCGGTGCTGATCACATCTTCAAAGTAGTTGCTGATGCCGCTGTGTTCAAGGAGCGACGCCACATCCTCGGGTTTTCCGTTGGAGAAGGCAAAAAGTCTAAAGCCTTGGTCTTTCAGTACGGGCAGGGATTCTGCTGCGTCAGCAAAAGGGGGAAGTACTTTGTAGCCGGCCAGCAGCTCTTCCTTGTCCTGGTCAGGGATGTCAACGCCGAGAGCTGTGCAGGTGTAATCAAGAGCGAATCTGGTGCAGAATCCAAAATGCACATAGTTCTGCATCAAGGCCCTGCGGAAGGAATATTCGAGCTGCTTCTCGCGCCAGAGGTTGGAAAACTGCACTGTCCGCTTACCAGCAAACTGGCGTAGGGCTTCAGTAACTCCGGCGGTGTCGATAAGGGTTCCGTAGACGTCGAAACCGATGGTTGTGGTCATAGTCTCCCCCGGCTCTTACATGTTCCTTCGGTACTGACCACCCACCTCATACAACGCTCCGGTGATCTGGCCGAGGCTGCTGGTCTTTACCGTCTCCATCAGTTCCTCAAAGATGTTGCCGCCGCTGAGCGCAACCTTCTTCAGCCGCTCGAGCGCCGGTCCCGATTCATCCTGGTGCCGGTTTTTGAAGTCCGCCAGTCGGTTGAGCTGTTCCTGTTTGTCTTCATCTGAGGCTCGAACCAGTTCAAGAGATGCATTTTCCGCATCGAAATCCGCTTCGGGATTTCTGAAGGTATTCACCCCGATAATCGGATAGTCCCCCGAGTGTTTGAGATGTTCGTAATACATCGACTCTTCCTGAATCCGGCTTCTCTGATAGCCTGTTTCCATGGCGCCGAGTACCCCACCGCGTTCAGTAATCCGGTCGAACTCGCTAAGCACAGCCTCCTCGACCAGATCGGTGAGCTCCTCAACGATAAAACTGCCCTGATTCATGTTCTCGTTCTTGGCCAGACCCCATTCACGGTTAATGATCAATTGGATGGCCAACGCCCGTCGCACCGATTCCTGGCTTGGCGTGGTTATCGCCTCGTCATAGGCGTTGGTGTGCAGACTGTTGCAATTGTCGTAAATCGCGCAGAGCGCCTGCAGGGTGGTTCTGATATCGTTGAACTGGATTTCCTGACTGTGCAGACTGCGGCCCGAGGTCTGAATGTGGTACTTGAGCCGCTGCGAGGAGGTTGAAGCTCCGTATTTCTCTTTCATCGCCACTGCCCAGATCCGCCGAGCCACCCGGCCGATCACCGTGTATTCAGGGTCCATGCCGTTGGAAAAGAAGAAGGAGAGATTCGGGGCGATCTGGTCGACATCCATGCCGCGGGCCAGATAGTATTCGACGTAAGTGAAGCCGTTGGAAAGGGTAAGCGCCAGCTGAGTAATCGGATTGGCACCGGCCTCGGCAATGTGATAACCGGATACCGACACCGAATAAAAATTCCTGACATCATGGGTGATGAAATACTCCTGGATGTCACCCATCATTTTCAGGGCGAACTCAATCGAGAATATGCAGGTGTTCTGGCCTTGATCTTCCTTGAGGATGTCTGCCTGCACGGTACCACGCACATTGGCCAGAACCAGCTCCCTGATTTCCGCAGTTGTTTGGCTGTCGGGCTGGCGGCCATTGTCGCGCTCGTACTGTTCGAGCTGCTGATCGATTGCCGCATTCATGAACATGGCCAGAATGATCGGCGCCGGACCGTTAATGGTCATCGACACCGAGGTCGTGGGCGAACAGAGATCGAAGCCGTCATAGAGCAGCTTGATATCATCGAGGGTGCAGATGCTGACCCCCGAGGTACCTATCTTACCATAGATGTCAGGCCTCTCGGCGGGATCCCAGCCGTACAGCGTCACCGAATCAAACGCGGTGGACAGCCGCTTGGCCTCGTAGTTGGCTGAGAGCAGCTTGAAGCGCTGATTGGTCTGGGCCGGTCCGCCTTCGCCGGCAAACATCCGGGTCGGGTCCTCCGCCGTTCTTTTGAGTGGAAATACCCCTCCGGTATAAGGGAAGTAGCCCGGCAGATGCTCCTTTCTAAGCCAGCGGTAGACGTCGCCAGGCTCCTTGAATTTGGGCAGCGAGATTTTCGGAATTCTCGAGTGGCAGAGCGAGGTCGTGTGGAGCGGCACCCGTACTTCCCGCCCCCTGACCTGATAGACCAGCTCATCGCCGGAATAAGCTTCCTTGATAGCCGCCCAGTCCTGGAGCAGGGTTTCCGTGTCCGAGTCGATGGTGGCGGAGAGTTTTTCAACCTCTTCGGTCAGCAGGGAACTCCCTTGTTTCGCCCTCTCATCCTCCAGTGTTGCGATATGTTCGACACTTTTCAGCAGATGGGTGCGCTGGGTGAGGTTGTCACCCTGGGTAGACGTTTTGGTGTGATAATTTCTGATCGTATCTGAAATTTCTGCGAGGTATCTGATCCTCTCACCTGGGATGACAATGGTTTTCGAAGAAGAGACCTTGCCTTCAGGTTTGGTCAGCGACGGGCTGAAACCAAATTTGGTTTTTTCCTGCAGGTGTTCCACTATACCGTGGTAGAGGGCTGATACTCCGTCATCATTAAACTTTGAGGCGATGGTGCCATATACAGGAAAGGTTTCAGGTTGCGCTCCCCAGGCTTTACGGTTGCGCTGCACCTGCTTGCGGATATCGCGGATGGCATCATCGCTGCCTTTCTTCTCGAACTTGTTGACCACAATCAGGTCGGCGTAATCGAGCATGTCGATCTTTTCCAATTGCGACGGGGCGCCGTAATCACTGGTCATGACATAGATGGAGATATCCGCCAGATCGGTGATTTTTGAATCTCCTTGACCGATGCCTGCGGTTTCTGCGATGACCAAATCAAAGCCAGCCGCCTTGGCGACCATGATAGCTTCGGGAAGGGCTTCGGAAACCTCGTTGGCTGAATCCCTGGTGGCCAGGCTGCGCATATAGATCCGCTCCGAATTGGCGATCGAATTCATGCGGATGCGATCGCCGAGCAGGGCGCCGCCGGTCTTGCGCCTGGATGGATCACAGCAGATCACACAGATATCGATGTCTTTGATATCATGTAGAAAACGGACGATTATTTCATCGGTGAGCGAGGATTTACCCGCACCTCCAGTACCGGTGATGCCGACCACCGGGGGATTGTGGGAGTCAGCCAGCGGGCCGATGAGTGCAGTGAGCTGATTTAGCTCTTCCTGATTGCTCGCTTTGGCCTGTTGAAGCGCGGTGATGAACCCTGCCAGCACACCCCTGTTTTCAACATTGAGAGCCTTGGGATCGAGATTGTGATGGTCGAGGGTGGAAAAATCCATTTGCTCTATCATGTGATTTGCCATTCCCTGCAATCCCATGGTAGCTCCATCCTCGGGTGAATAGATCTTGGTCACCCCGTAAGCTTCGAGTTCGGCAATTTCATCGGCGACGATCACCCCGCCGCCACCGCCGAAAACCTTGATGTGCGACGCACCTCTTTGCTTGAGCAGGTCGATCATATATTTGAACGATTCCATATGGCCGCCCTGGTAGCTTGACATGGCGATGCCCTGGGCGTCCTCTTCGATGGCCGTGTCGACCAGTTCCTGAACCGAGCGGTTGTGGGCCAGGTGAATCACCTCAACTCCGCTGTCCTGAAGGATTCTACGCATGATATTGGTCGATGCGTCATGGCCGTCGAACAGGGATGTGGCAGTAATTATCCTGATATTGTGGCTGGCGGTATAGATGGTAATCGGTGCATTCATGGGTTCGTCCTCGTTTTCTATCTTATAACCGTGAAAACGGTTGGCCAGACTTGAGAGACTCGGGACAGCTGCAAGCAGGATCAATCAGCGCCAGGGTATCCCGAACGAGGTGAATGCAGGGGAGGGCGGGATTAATCTTTCTTGTCAGCCAGGAACTTCATAATGAAGTCTGTCTGCTGGTCGATATACTTCTCAATAGTAAATTGTTTTCGGAAATACCATCTTCTGAAGGCCCAGGTATGGCCCAAGACCGAAATATTATGTCCCATCAGATTGATGGTGTCTTCATCGAGACCAGCGAGCGGGCCCCGCTCTTTCAACTCAACGATTGCCTGAATAAAAATATCGGTGATGCGCAGCTCCGCCTCGAGCACCTTCTTTTGCCACTTGGGCGGCAGAAAGTGAGTAACCTGGTACATCAGCAGCAGGTGATCGCTCATCCGGTCACAGACCAGAAAATACTCGCGGATAACCTCGGCCAGCGCCGCCTGCACTTCCAGCGGCCGGCCCAGGGCCTCCTTGACCCCTTGTTCTACCTCGGCGTGAATGGCCATGCACACCAGATAGAGGACATCATCCTTGGTGGTGATGTATTCATACATCGAACCGATCGACAAGCCGGTGGCCTGGGCCAGTGCTCTGGTGGTTGTCTTGTGGTAGCCGCGTTCGATGAACAGCGGTACGGCAGCATCGACGATCTGGCGCCTGCGCTCCTTGACAAGTTCCTTGTTCTTGATCTGAGTCGCGACTTCTTTGGTATCTGTGTCCCTCATCGTAAAGCCCTCGTTGTTCTGCTTTGCGTTCAAGGTTGTGAGCTGAGGCTTAAGTGATCAGATTAGCCAAAAAGTGCGGGTTTCAAAAGCAAAATCGGTTGCACTCGTCAACATCAGCGGCGGTACATCCATCAGCCGTCTTTGAGTTTTTCTGTCAATGCCGGTACAAACTGTTTCAGATCAGCCACGACCAGAACGTCTGCCACCTCGCTGATTGGGGCATCCTTGTCGGTGTTTACGGCGACGATAAACTCAGATTTCTTCATCCCGGCCAGATGCTGGATAGCACCTGAAATACCACAAGCCACATAGAGTTTCGGTGAAACGGTCTGACCGGTGGTGCCGACCTGACGGTTATGCTCAACCCACTCCGAGTCGACCACCGGCCTACTGGCTCCATAATCGCCCCCCAGGGCTTTGGCCAAATCTCCGATAATACTCATATTTTCAGGTTTTCCGACACCTCTGCCGGCGCTGACGATGACCTCGGATTTACTCAGATCAACGCCGCCTGCTTCGGCTTGCTCATAGCCGGTAAAGGTGATCGAACCCAATACATCGGTCGTTATTTCCTTGACTTCAGGATTTCCGGTTGGCGGCTCGGCAAGGCCAAAGGCACCTGCCTGCAGGGTCACCACCGTGACCGGTGTGTTGGGTGTCACCTGGCGGCGCAATTTAGCATTGCAGACCGGAACTACCATGGTGCCGTCCTTTATCTCGACCACCTCGGAGATCTGTGAGGCTTGCAGATTGCAGGCCACCCGGGGAGCCAGATCCCAGCCGTAGGAGGAGTGCGAGAAGACGACGTAGTCGGGCTGCTCCTGCTCGATGGCGCTGAGCAGCATGTGCTTGTGAGCGTCAGGATTATAATCGCCCACCTGGGCCGCATCGGCCAGATAGAGGGTACCCTCGAAAGCGGGCAGGGCCGCACTGCTGCCGACCAGAAACATCGCATAGTCAGCCCCGAGCTGTCTGGCGAATCCCATGAGCTCCTGATAGGAGCCAAGCAATTGTCCATCTCTGTATTCTGCTACCAGTAATGCTTTCATTTTCTACCTCACGGTCAGGAAAGAACGGTGGTTTTTTCTTTGAGTATCTGCACCAGTTGATCGGCCAGGTCGCCGACATCACCCTCCAGGACGAGACCGCCGCCTTTTTTCTCCGGGAAATAGAGTGCGGCCGTCTGCTGCCTCGGTTCGACCTTGAGCAGATCAGCCACCGGGACAGTCAGCAGTTCCTTCTTTTTGGCCTTCATGATATTGGGCAGGGTCGGGTAGCGCGGAGTGTTGAGCCCCAGTTGACAGGTAAAAAGCGCGGGAGCCGCCACCTGTAAAATCGCTCTGGTGCCGCCTTCGAGCTCCCTTTTGGCGGTAACGCTGCCGTTTTGGTAATCAAAGTCGACCACGGTTGACACACTGGGAATTCCCATAATTTCTCCCACCAGCACGCCAACCTGGCCGCTGCCCCGATCCTGGGACTGCATGCCGGTGAAAATAATGTCAAAGCCCTTGTCACCGGCAAAGGCGGCTATGATCGAAGCAATCTGGAAAGGCTCCTTGGAGGAAACCGCATCGTCGCTGACGTGCACCCCCCGGTCGCAGCCCATGGCCAGCGCCTTTTTCATGGTTTCCTTGAC
>JABDQA010000162.1 GCA_013042475.1 Desulfofustis sp. | reverse complement strand
ATATTCAGGTTGCTGGTCAAGGCTGGCAAGAACGGGCTGCCGGTGGGTCAGATCCAAAGCAGCCTGGGAATTCCTGGATCGACCCTGACCCACCACCTCCAGCGACTGGTGCGCGTCGGACTGGTGAAGCAGCGCCGGCAGAGCCGGGTGCTGCACTGCGAACCGCAGATGGATGCTGTCCGTGAGCTTGCCGATTACCTGGTTTCTGAATGCTGCACGTTGCGGAGCAGCCTGTTTACAGAAGATGAAATTGATAAAATCCAAGTGAAGGATACCCGCTGATATGGAGACGATTTACCCCCAACTAGGTGAAAGCCTCATCTTTTTTCTGACGACCATGGCAGAGATGGCCATCCTCTTTGTCGGGATCAGTTTTCTGGTTGGCGTCATCAACGAGTTTCTTCCCCAGGACAAAGTCAAGCGCTGGCTATCGGGCCGCCACGGCAGAGGCTATCTGGTCGGCTCGATTCTCGGTGGTCTGACCCCGTTCTGCAGCTGCTCGACAATTCCGGTTACCATCGGTCTGCTGCGCGCCGGTGCCGGATTCGGGCCGACCATGGCCTTTCTTTTCACCTCGCCACTGGTCAATCCGGTGATCATCCCGCTGTTCGTCACCCTGCTGGGCCTGGAGATCACGCTTGTCTATGCAACCGTGGCCATCGGTATGACGATCGTCATTAGTTTTCTGCTGGAAAAAGCGGGCTTTTCGAGGTTTCTGATCGAGGATGCACTGCAGCTAGGAATAGCCCCAGCCGCTACCGGCACGCCGCTGAGCCGACCAGTTTCCAGGTCAGCTTCGGGAGATTCGGCCACCCAGTTCATGGTCCAGCTGCAGCCGGCCGCGACCGGAAAAGGGACTGCCGGATCCGGTCCAGAACAACAGTCGGCCTTTACTATTCCCGTCTATCAGCAGGAACAGCCCGGTACATGGCGCCGTATTTTCAACGAGGCGGTGCGTCAATTCCGGTCGTTGCTGCCCTATGTCATACTTGGAGTCGCCATAGGTTCGGTTATCCATGGCTTCCTGCCGGCCGACCTGGTGGTCCGGCTGGCCGGGGCCGACAACCCGCTGGCGGTTCCCGTCTCTGCCGTGGTTGGCATACCACTCTATCTCCGGGTCAGCACCATGGTCCCGATTGCCGCCAGCCTGGTGGCCAAAGGCATGAGCCTCGGGGCCGTCATCGCCCTGATCATCGGTGGCGCCGGCGCCAGCCTGCCCGAGCTGGCCATGCTCAAGGGCATGTTCAGGCTGCCGCTGTTAATCGGTTTTATAGGTTCGGTAATGGTCATGGCGATCTCGGCCGGTTTTCTGGTGAACTTCATCGTCCTCTGAAGTTTCGGCGGAACTTGAAAATATTCGATTAAGAAATATCGTCCAGACTCTACAAGATTATCAACCTGAGTTGACAAGGAGTGGCACCATGACCTATGAAATAGCCCTGATCCCCGGAGATGGGATTGGCCAGGAGGTAATACCTGAAGGAATACGGGTACTCGAAAACCTGTCAAAACGGTTCGCTTTCGATCTGAACGTTACCGAGTTCCCCTTTTCCTGCGCCTTCTACCTGGAGCACGGTAAGATGATGCCCGAGGACGGTATCGAGCAGCTCAGCCCGTTTGACGCCATTCTGCTCGGGGCAGTGGGCGATCCGGCGGTGGCTGATCATGTCTCGCTGTGGGGTCTGTTGCTGCCGATCAGGCGCCGTTTCGACCAGTATGTAAACCTCCGCCCGGTGAAACTATTGAGAGGGATCACCTCGCCACTGGCACACCGGGGCCCGAATGATATCGATTTTCTCGTGGTCAGGGAAAATACTGAAGGCGAGTATTCAAATAGTGGCGGCAGAATGTTTGAAAAAAGTGAGCGGGAGTGTGTCATCCAGGAGACGATCTTCACCCGCACCGGGGTCGACCGGATCATCAAATACGCCTGTGAACTTGCCATGCAGCGGCCGGCCAGACACCTGACCTCGGCCACCAAGTCAAACGGCATCAGCTACACCATGCCTTATTGGGATGAGCGTTTCGCGGCCGTGGGAGCTGATTATCCCGAGCTGCACCGCGACCAGTATCACATCGACATACTCTGCGCTCACTTCGTCCAGCACCCGGACTGGTTCGACGTGGTGGTCGGCAGCAACCTGTTTGGCGATATTCTCAGCGATCTCGGTCCGGCGGTGGCTGGAGGCATCGGCATTGCCCCCTCGGCAAATCTCAATGTTGACCGCACCTTCCCGTCCATGTTCGAGCCGGTGCATGGATCGGCTCCCGACATTGCCGGGCAGGGTATAGCCAATCCCATCGCCACTCTCTGGTCGGTGCAGATGATGCTCGATTTCCTCGGAGAAAAGAACGCCGGTTCGGCGCTGATGGATGCGGTGGAAAGGGTCACCGAGCAGAATATCTTCACCCCCGACCTGGGCGGCAGCGAAACCACGGCCTCATTCACCGACAAGGTACTCGCCAATCTCGACTAGCAGGCCGTCTCGACTCGTGAACGTCAGGCTAGGCCCTGGCGCTTATGAAAACAAAAACGGCTCAGCCCCTCGAGCTCCTTGTCCGGGGTGGCCTTGCTGGCCAGCACGAAAAAAGCGGAGGTGTTGGGCTCGAAGGTTTCACCCAGGTCTTTCATGAACTGGTCGTTGATGCCGATGTCGGCCAGCTTGCCGCCCAGCGCCCCGGTAATCGCTCAGGAATGTAAATAGCGGGGGACCACATAGGGTCCTTCAGGGATAACCGCTATGTCGGGGTCGTCATGCTCTCTGACACTTTCCAGAACGGCCTGCTCGAGGTCGGTGATATGGTCAACGAATATATGTGAGAGTTCGGTCTCACCGAGTAGTTCGGTAAATAGCTTAATCGAACCCCGGCGCAGCGGCTTGAGCAGCATCTCGGTCTGCCATTCGTCGATGAGCGCCTCGCTGCGGCCCTCCAGGATGGCCATGAACTCATCTTTTCCCTGCTCGCACAACAACTGCTGAGCAGCACCAAATTCCGGACTGCCCATGCCCTCGGAGCACTCGCTGGCGATGATGATGGTGCCCCCGGGCTCGAGGACATCCATCGGTACGACCATGCCCTTGACCGTTTGATAGTAAGTCTTGTCCAAAGGGTAGCCGCCGGCCGAGGTGACGATGGTGTTGAAGCGCCGGTCGATATCGACTTCGGCATATTTTTTCATGAAGGCGACCGCCGCCAGGTGGCTCTCCTCGATGGCGCCGAAAGTCACCTTGCCGAGCCTCCGCTTGTCGTCTATGGCTACATTGAGTGCCAGGATATCGCCTATCTTCCTGATGATCTCGATCTGCGCCTCGTGCAGCGGGTTGCCCTCCATCACGCAACTGGCCGCGCGGGGGTGCTCGAGGATGTGGGCGGTATGAAATTTGAGGATGGTGTCCTGGTAGGCTACACCCGGTGCCACCACCTTGCGGCCGCCCGAGTACCCGGCCATGAAGTGGGGTTCGACCAGGCCGGTGGCGATTTTCAGGTCGGCATCGAAGAAACGCCGGTCAATACCGATCGGAATACCCTGGGAGGTCACACCGAGGTCGACATGGGCCTCGCGGTCCCTGGCGAAGTGGTTTTCGATTCTGAACGAGCGATACACTTCATCATTGCCGACCAGCTCCCTGAGTTCCTCGCCTTCGTTGGGACGATGCAGGCCGGTGGCCACCAGGATAAGGATATCCTCTTTTTGCATTCCTTGGGCCAGCAGCGTGTCGAGCAACGGCGGCAGCAGCAGGCCGTTGGGAACCGGCCGGGTGATGTCGCAGATCAGGATGCAAGCCGATTTCATGCCCCGGACAAGTTCGGGCAGCGGAGGGCTGCCAATGGGATTGCGCAGGGCTTCCCTGATCGAGCCGTCGACATCTTCCAGTACCGGCATCGGGTACTTGTTTATTTCATGGATCGTAATGGATTCGGGCAGTTCAAGGGTCAGTTCCCGTCTGCCGAATAGTAATGAGCTGTTCATGGAGGATGGAGTTTCGTTGGCTGAGTTGTTCTTTATGGAATCGACAATATCCAGTCTTCCCAGATACATTTATTGACAAACGGCCAATTGTGCAATTAATCATTTGCCATTCTGCTTTGTAAACTTAAGTATATAAGCATTCCCCGTTCACACAATGAATCCTTTGTCACACCAACCTTAAGAAAGGAATCTGTCATGCCAGAATTCAGCGCCAATCGCACCATGATGCTTATCGAAGCCTGAAAGTCGACGGCAAGCAAGGCGACGACCAGGGCGGCCTGATCCAGTATTA
This sequence comes from Desulfofustis sp., assembly GCA_013042475.1. Classification (GTDB taxonomy): domain Bacteria; phylum Desulfobacterota; class Desulfobulbia; order Desulfobulbales; family Desulfocapsaceae; genus JABDQA01. The sequence goes on along the minus strand of JABDQA010000162.1, from coordinate 4,273 downwards.
CGAAAAAGCAGCCCAGATGGAAGTCAAGAGATAAGGAAAAAACGGAGCAATCGGTGGACATCCATGTGATATCTTTGGGACACAAAATTATTATGTTCCCATCGCAGTTTTTGACTACAGGTTCGGAGCATCATTTGGGAAGAATTGGTTTGATGGTCAGATTCGTGTGCCTTTTTCTGGTACTTTTTCTACCTGCATCAGGGGAGGCCCGGACCGCTTTTGAACAATGGCTCGATGAGTTCCGAGCGGTTGCCGGCCAGCAGGGAGTAAACCGGGCCACCTGGGATAGGGCTTTTGCAGGAGTTGCGGGGATCGATGACAAGGTGCTGGAAAAAGCAAGCTACCAGCCGGAGTTCACCACCAAAATTTGGGATTATCTGGACGGTCGGGTCAACCCCATCTCGATTGCCAATGGACAGAAGATGGACCGGATCCACGATCAGACCCTGACGACCCTGGCCGGGGAGTTCGGGGTGAAGCGCAGCGTCCTGCTGGCCATCTGGTCGATGGAATCGAATTACGGTAAGGTGCTGCAGAGGCCCGATCGTCTCCACTATGTACCCCAGGCCCTGGCGACCCTGGCCTATGCCGATTCCAAAAGGCAAAGATTCGGCCGCACCCAGCTCATCGCCGCCCTGAAGATCCTCCAGGCCGGCGACGTGTCAGTCGATCAGTTCAGCGGCTCCTGGGCCGGCGCCATGGGGCATACCCAGTTTATCCCGACCAGCTACCTGGCCTATGGGATCGATATGGACGGCGACGGCAGACGCGATATCTGGAACTCAATCCCCGATGCGCTGGCCACTGCCGCCAACCTGCTCCACAAAAACGGCTGGCGCAGCGGTAAATCGTGGGGATACGAAGTCATACTGCCGCCGGGCAGCGCTTCGCTCGAGGGACAGACAAAACTGCTCTCGGAGTGGCAGAAACTTGGTTTCAAGCGTCCGGAGAACCGTGCGTTTCCGCAGCCGGATGAAAAAGCGGTGCTCAAACTGCTGGCTGGCGAGCGGGGCCCGGGTTTTCTGATGATGAGAAATTTCTTTGTCCTGAAGCGCTACAACAACGCCGACGCCTATGCCTTGGGTGTCGGTCTGCTGGCCGACCGGCTGGCCGGCTATTCAGGGATGGTACAGCGCTGGCCTCGGCCCCCGGAATCACTGAATGCCGAGGAAAAGATCGAACTTCAGCAATTGCTGCAGCAACGCGGTTTTTACAAGGGCGAGATCGACGGCAACCCCGGCAAGGGTACCCGCGCAGCGATAGCCGAGTTCCAGAAAAAAACAGGCGTGGTGCCGGACGGTCTGCCGACCAGATCGATCCTGATCAACCTGCGTGATCAGTAGAAACTCTCACTCGCCATGCGCGATTACGTATCTCTCGCTATTTCTGAGCGTCTGACCCATAAAGTTTCAGATTAATATACCAGAACTTTATTAATTCCTTGACAACCACAATGTGGTATAAGATAATTCCCTCATGTTGCAGATAAGCCCAACTCCACGATCCTTGCAGACATCAGAGAAGCGGTTCGTTTTCAGGACCGCGATGTCAGACGCTTCATCTTGTCCGTGATCGGTGCGGGTTGAGCTGCTGTAAGTAAGAGGAAATAGCAGTACCAAGAAATTTCAGCCAACTTCTCCCATGTTGACTGGCATACCTGTTCAGGAGGTACGACATGAAGAGAGCTTCACACGAAGTATTCGATCCCGGCGATTATGACCCCGTGTTCAAATTCGAACTCGAAATGAGTCTGAACGATTATCTGCTCGTCACCCTCTACCTGATCTTCGTCGCCCCGTTTGAACTGCTGGGCTGGGTCATCAAACGCGTTTACCGGGCGATCACCGGGATGCTCGAATCGCTTCGCGCCCGGGCCGAAGCCAAACCGGAACGTGGTCTGTTGTCGCTCATGACCAAGCTGTTCTGATTCACCATACATCAGCAAAGATCCTGGTGGGGAGGGCAGGTTCCCCTATCCAGTTCTTTTAAGGTACTCGGGGCAGGATGTAAGTATCAACTTTCCTGGGGTGCTCGCACCATGACCCAGTAATCCGCCTTGCTGGTCGGCTCGTGGATCCGGCCGACGACCTGGTAATCGATTCGCTCGTAAAAGGGGGTGGACCTCGGGGTGAAGGTTTCCAGGAAGGTGGGGTGCTCAATCATCTGGCGTTCGACCTTGCTCACCGCTTCCTTGAGCGACCCCCTGAGCGGCAGCTCTGTTTCCATGGAGACCGTCCCGACCGGACGCAGCTTGTCGGAGAGCATTTCATAAGAGATCAGATTCCCGCCGGCAGCCATGGTGAGCTGAAGATTAGGCCTGACCTTGCCGAATCCCCGCATCAGACTTAAAAAGATAGAACACACTCAACTGCAGTTTCTAACCACTGTATCAGGTTCCGGCCTGACGCTCATGTTCAAGGGTTATCATGACCATTCCAGCTCTGACCCCCGAGGGGTGTACTGAACGACGGCTCCATCTCGCCCAGGCCTTTGACGGAGATCTGATTATCATCAACAACCCGAGGAATCTCTATTATTATGCAAGCTTCCTGACTCCTTTTCCGTCCTTGTCTCAATGGGGCCCGGTCTATCTGCTGCTCGAAGTCAACGAGGGTGGGACCACCCTGCTGTGTCACAATTTTGCCGAAGCCGCAGCCGATAGATCCTTTACCGACGACATGGAAATCTGGAGCTGGTATGATGGGCTTAAAAATCCCGACCAGGATATCTTCGCACGAGGCGCCACGGTCCTCTGCGAATATCTTGATTCACGCTACCGGTGGGCGAAAATTGGTATCGAAGCGGGCACATTCCCGTTGATTCCGGGAATAAAGTCAGAAGATTGTACCGATTTGACGCCACTGATCGGTCGGCAGCGGCGCGCCAAGTACCCCGACGAGCTGACCTGCATCCGGTCCGCCCAGGATGCTGCTCTGGCCGGCCACCAGGCGGCCCGCCGGGAGATACGCCCGGGGATCAGCGAGATCGAATTGTTCAATCTGATCTGTGCGGCCGTGACTGAGGCGGCGGGAGTGCCGGCCATGCTGATCGGAGATATCATCAGCGGTCCTCGCACCATGGAGATCTCCGGCGGCCCGACCAAACGGGTCCTGGAGCAGGGCGACACGGTAATTCTCGATCTCAGCCCCATGGTGGGCGGGTACCGGGCTGATTGCACGGCGACAATCCTGGTTGACGCCGAGCCCGACCAGGCTCAGCTCAATCTGGAACGGGCGCTGCACGAGGCCATGGAAACAGGCAGGGAACTGCTGCGGCCCGGTGCCAGGGCCGCGGATGTCTACCAGAATGTGATGGCCTGTATGGCCCTGCACGGCTTCGGTGATGGGTTTACCCACCATGCTGGCCACGGTCTCGGGCTGGGCCATCCCGAAGCTCCTTTTTTCGTTCCCGGAAGTGACGAGGAACTGGTCGAAGGAGACGTGGTGACCCTGGAGCCGGGATGCTACGAGCCTGGTTGCAGCGGCCGGATCGAGCATGTCTTTCTGGTCAAGGAAAACGGGGCCGAGCAATTGACCCGTCACGATACGCACTTTACCCAGGGATAATTCTAAGGTAAGTAGTGCGGGATCTGCCTGGGATGTAACAAGTAAAAGGACTGTTAATGAAACTCAACGATCCCTTCGGGCGCATGGAGCGCAGACATCAGATCGGCTACGAAACGGTGCGCGACTCCCTGCACCGCAACAGGATTTACACGGAAGAGCTCGCCCGGAAGATAATCAGGGACACCAAGATGCGGGCGCTGAAATTTGTCGTTGGTGCCGGTGCGCTACTGCTGCTGACCTATCTGCTGCTGCCCAGCTTTCTGATCGGTGTCGGCGCCGTGGTGGTGCTTGCCGGCGTCTGGGTGGTCACCTGGACGGTCAATGGCGAGCGCTACGTCAAGCGCTATATCGAAGAGGAACTTTCCGCCACCAGGCCGGAGCCCAAACCTGCGGCAACAGAATAATTCTTAGCCGCTTACTTTCCGGATTTGACCAGCCGCGGCGCCCTACTTGGCGCCGCCTGCACAGCTGGTGAGCAGCAGAATAAGTGCAGATGCCAGTAAAGTTGAAGAGGGAATCTCTATTCTACGGTTTCTTTTCTTGTTCATAACAAATGCAGTGGCAAAGCAGTAGCTAAGGTTTTTAATGGGGCGGAGTGAACTTGTGAATGGTCGGTCACGGCAAGTTTTATGGTTCTACTGGCGCGCCCGGAGGGATTCGAACCCCCGACACCCAGGTTCGAAGCCTGGTGCTCTATCCAGCTGAGC
>JABDQA010000158.1 GCA_013042475.1 Desulfofustis sp. | reverse complement strand
ATTGTGTCGGGCGGCTCTGTCTATCACCTGGTCAAGATCAGATTGATAGTCAGCCATGTCGAGATGACAATGGCTGTCAATCAGACAGAAATCATCAGGCAATGATGGAAGCGGTGGTTTTTTTCTGTTCACGGTATCCTTCCCCCGGCAGGTTTCTTAGCAGATTGACCATTACTTGGCAACGGCTATTTAGATTCCATCCTCGAACTGTCATTTCACCCGATCTCTTCGTTCTGCTAAAAATTTATTCTCGGACCTACTCATGCCTGTGGAAAAATTTTTCACACGCCTCGATATTGACCCAAAATCTCCCGTTACCGGACGAAACAGCTTAGTTTTCATCTAAATACTAATTTCGTATGTGCTGCGTGCATTCCGGATTTTATCAAGCTACTTTAAGAAGAGAATCTTAGTAATCCATTACTAAAAATAAGTGGTGTCATAGATTATGCGGGGGGGGGATAATCGTAGATGACAAAGCCTTACCAAAACTCCGTTTAAGAATCATTTTCCCGTTCAAAGAGCACTTTATGCCTCTGATTTTTATTAAAAAAAAAGAAAAAACTCCTTCAACTCAAAAAAAATCTATCGTATAGTAATATAATACGTCTATTCGCATCACAGATGAGTTTTTAAAATATTTAATAATTCCTTGATATTAAGGGGTGGGTTACAACGCAATTCCTGGCTTTTTTAGGACCAGCTGCGCGAACCTCGATCTCAAGTCTTTTCTATAAATATCTTATAATTAAACACGTGGAATAGAAATGGCAGGACCATCAAAATTCAACATGGGGATAAGGGTATGAATTACGGAATTGTCAGTCAGGAACAAATAGAAAAGATCGATTCGATTCTCACTGACAAATTGATTAAGCTCGGTGTCGATTGCGTCATCGTGATCGATATGGCAGGAAACATCATTACCGCCAAGGATAACAGCGAAAGTAAATACGATGTTTATTCATTCGCGGCGCTGGCAGCAGGTAATTTTGCCACCGTTGATGCAATGGCCAAGCTGGTTGGCGAGGAACAGTTTTCCCTGCTTTTCCACAAGGGCCAGGAATCGAGCATTCATTTCAGCAAGATTGATGAAGAACTATTGCTGATTTCAATGTTTGGCCAGGAAATCTCACTCGGATTTCTGCGCTTGAACGTCGTGGATGCGATTGAACAGATCAAAAGACTCTGGAACAAATCCTGACCGGTTAGTCACATGCAACCTTTTGGGAAACTGCTAAGTGTCGACCGATAAATGGGGGTGTCAGGTTGAGTTTCATCAACTTAAAAGAAAAAGTCGTTCAGGTTAAGATCGTCTACTATGGCCCAGGCCGATGCGGCAAGACAACCAACCTCGAATATATAAACAGGACATTTAGAAATCAGATCGTCTCCGAGATGGTCAGCCTCAAAACCCATGGTGATCGAACCCTGTTCTTTGATTTTCTGCCCTTTAATATGGGTAAAATAAAAGGCTACGATATAAAGATTCAACTCTATACCGTTCCTGGCCAAGTTAAATACAATGCCACCAGAAAGCTGGTCTTGAGAGGTGTCGACGGGATCGTCTTTGTGGCTGATGCAATGGCAAAACAGCGGGAAAAAAATATTCGGTCTCTGAACCAACTGCACGAGAATCTTCTCTCTTACAAGGAGAGTATTTTCAAGATTCCGCTGGTGATGCAATACAATAAAATCGATTTGAAAGAGCACGGTATACCTATTCTGCCAACTGAAGTACTTCAAAAAGATCTCAACAGCAGGCTTCAGGTTCCTTATTTCGAAGCAAGTGCCGTTACAGGCTATAACGTTGCAACGACATTAAAAAAAATTATTGCCTCAACGATCATTGCCATTCAGAAAAAATTATTCTAGAGAGAAGACACGGTGGAACAATACAAAGGCAATCAATACGACGATGATCTCACAGTCGGACTGGATGAAATTGCCGACGAGTCTTTTGAAACCGGGTATGTCGATCTTTTTGAATATACGGGTGAAGAGGAATCGCCTATAGCACGCCTCAAAACCCTGATGCTTTCTATAGAATGGGAAATTACCGATCAGGTTCTCATCGATTTCAACGATGAACTACTGCAGGCTCAGCAGGCCTGGACCGACGATCCTGTTAAGCTCGTCTATATTCAAGCTCTCCAGAAAATCACTAAATATATATTCCAGAAGAAATCCAACGCCCATCACAATGCGATGAAGGTGATGATCGCCTTCTTCTATGATTTGGAAAAGATAGTCCTCGATGAAGAGATTTCTGAACAGGAGAAAAAAGAGATTCTGTTTGATGATGTGAAGAAATTCGAGCGTTTGAAACAGCAGATAGGCCTTGGGCCAGGTCCTGTTGCCGATGCCGAAAAAGACGATGGTGAGGAAATCTCCGAACAGGAACGGCCCGGCGCTCCTCCGGAATACAGCGAAACCAACCCTGACCTCTACAATCTGAAGGCCTACATTCTGAGCATTGATTGGGAAATCACCGACAAGGAATTGTCGGAGATAAGTCGAGAAGTGAGGCACCTTCAGGACAAATGGGCTGACAGCAAACCCCACAAAATCCTTCTCCAGGGCATCGATGCTGTTGGCGGCTACATCAAGCTGATGAAGAGTGCTTCGCATACCGATGCCTTCAAGCTGTTAAACTCTTTTTATTTTTCACTTGAGAAAATCGTCGATGGCTCTCTGGATATTCAGCAGATAAAGAGTCTTCTTCTCGAAGAAGCGGATAAATTCAACCATTTCAAGGAAGAAATCAGCGACTCGATCACACCCGAAGCGATTGCCCGGTATCGTGAGGAGCGTCAAGCAGCAGAGGCTGAAGCTGAGAAAAGGCCCATCTCCACACCAGCTGAAAAAGTAGATGATTCTGAGCTATCCTTTACCGATACCACCGAGTTTGAGCAGATTTCATCTACAGAGGATATTGGAGACGACGAAAGTTTTTCAGAAGAAACACTGGAAAAAGTCACCAGCTTTTTCGGGGATATGGAGAGTGACAAGCAAGCTCTGACGGGATTGAGCGCCGAGGAAGCCCTGCGGGGTGTTGACGTTGAAACAGAGGCTGACGACGATTCAGACGAAGAGGCATTGCCAACCTTTGTTGACGGCGACCTCGCACCTGCGCTGGCAGAAATGGGTGAAGAGGATCAGGCTCCAGTTGAATCGCCGACAGCATTTACCGCCTCAGAACTACCGGGAGTAGATGTCGAAACAGAAGCTGATGATGATTCTGATGAGGCTCCTTTACCACTGGACGGAAATGAAATAGCTCCGGCACTATTCACCAGTGACGATAGCCCGGCTGGCGGAGCTGACATTACTGCCGAACCGGCTGACAGCGATATAAACAAACATCTTGATGATTTCTTCGCCGACGGGGGTCTCGACTTTGAAGACGAAGACTATGAAGGATTTCCGCCGACACCATCTGATCAACCGGTAAGTCCTGCCTTGAGTGAGGTTGATGCAGCTGATGGGGAGGAACCGGATGAGGATGCAATCGGCGACATGGAAGATCGTCTTGAGACGGTTCTTAGTGAAGAGACGGTACCGGAAAAAACCAAGGCGATCAGCGATGAAAGTTTCTCCTCTTTGAAGGCAAATGTCGACTCGTTAAGAGAGGAAATTAATGTTGAGAAGATTAGTGAGATAGAGTCTCAACTTCAGAAAATAAAAGATGCACTTGCCGATAGGCCCATAGAAAAAACTTTAACTCATCTGATTGGTGCGGTGGTCGGTAATATTGGTAAAAAAAGCGGTGAATTTGACGATGAGGCGGTTGAACTCCTGCACTCGGTTTTTGGCAATCTCGAAAAGATTAGAAGTGCCGAGGTTGATCAGAACCAGGCTCTTATTGTATTGTCCAACGAGACCGCAAACATTCTGCAGTGGCAGCAGCGTATGCTAAGCAGTTGAACACTGAGCACCAAGAGAACACTTCATTAACGGCCGTATGATTGTTGCTGCGGCCGTTTCTTTTTTTACTACACTCCTCTAAATCACTCACATCGATGTCCTATGCTTTTTTCAGGCGAAATCTTGATTAGAAGCCATTGGGACAGACTGGCAGAGTTGCGAGTACGCTTGAATAATTGGTGAAATAAAACGCTAATGTCAAACGATCTAGCCGTGGGAGGTAAGTGCCAGTAGAGTCAAGATCAGGTAGAGAGCCAGCCAGGAGCAAATGAAAACCAGCAGCGGTCTAAAGTAGCGTTGTTCTTTTCTCAGAAAAATCAGAGCCACCAGCAAGGAGATGGGAACGAGAATACCGGCAATGAAAGGGGATATATACCTTAGAAGTTCCTGGAGCCCGAGAAAAAACCAAGGCCCGGTAATGTAGAGCATCCCGAGCTGATCAGGGTCCATAGGCGCAGCCACTACAAGTGAAAAGAGCAGCAGCGCACTGATAAACAGGAGATGGTTGGTGAGAAAGACCCGATATCTTCTGAGATGATCCCAGGCCAGAAAAAGAAAAAGCAGATCAAATGAAATCACATGGTGCAGATAGACACGATCCATTCCGTGGGTTGAAATAGAAAAGAGCGTGTTGTTAAGCCCGGAACCGATAAGAGGAACCGCTTCGAGGATGTGTTCGGCGATCATCCCGGCTGAATATCCGGTGGCATCTGCGCGCAGTACATAGCCGGTAAAGAGCAGCATCAGCATGCATGGAAAACACAGTATCAGGTATAAGTAAGCTCTGCTCGTGATGTTTTGTGCTTTGTTGAACACTGCCCAGTAATGTGCTACGCCGAACAGGAAGAAAAACTGGCTTGAATAAAAATGCAGTGAGCGAAAGAAGCCTCCATACGGAACCAGGATATCAAGTGCAGACGCACTGTAGAATGGCTCAGCAGGACTGTAGTGAATGCCCACGACAATGCCCGATATCAAGGAAATGTAGAGACTGATCAGGCTCCAGTCACCCCACTTCAGAGCACCGAGTGCGTCTGCTATCATTTTTGCAGCATGCATCTTCAGGATATCGTGACGAGATAGGTTGATGGACTCTCAGTTGGCTCCACCGCATAACGTGGCAGAGCTTTATCGGCAGGCCCTCTGAGAACTTTGCCTTGAATGGAAAACCTGCTTTGGTGGCAGGGACACTCAAGGTGGTTTTCCTTCTCGATGTAGTTGATGCGGCAGCCGAGATGGGTGCAGTTCCTCGATACCGCCCAGAGCTGTTCGTGTTCCTTAAAGATCAGAAAATCCTGCTTAGTAAGAACTGTATCGTTTTGTAATGTCCCGGAAACCTCAACGATCCTCGGTTTTCTGGGAACCTTGTGAAAGAGGAAACGGAACAGCGGCCAGAGCATAAGCAGACCGCCGAAAAGAAGCAGTTTTCGTCGAAAAGACCGGGTCGGGGTAGGACGTTGGGAACTCATTACTGCAGGAGACCACCGAAGGTTTAGCGATACTTTTCGATAAGCATTTTCTCAACATGCTCGGGAACGAGTCCCCCCACGTTGCCACCGTGACTAGCTGCATCCTTGACGATGGACGAGCTGATGAAAATCCAGCGGAACCCGGGCATCAAGAAGACAGATTCCACCGAGCGCTCCAGCTTGCGATTCATCAGAGCCAGCTGAAATTCATAGTCGAAATCGGATACCGCCCGCAAACCTCTGATGATAGCCCGGGCATTTCTCTGGGCTGCATACTCGACCAGTAAACCTTTCACCGAGTCAACTTCGACACGGTCTTCGTCGGTATAGCAATCGAGAATCATCTGTTTTCTTTCCTCCAGTGCAAATAGAGGCTTTTTTCCGGGATTGATGGCAATGGTGACAATTACCTTGTCGAACAGACAGAGACCGCGGTTGATCAAATCCAGGTGACCGTTGGTAATGGGATCGAAAGTCCCGGGATATATGGCAATTGACTCGCCGTTTGGCATATCACTCATGGAAAAATCCTGTGTTTAGTTTTATGAAACTGAAAGATTGTAAAAGTAGAAAGAACTCTCTCCATAGTTTCTCTTATCAGACAGATAAAGCCTTCTGAGCCGTGCGGGTGGCTCAAAATTTTTCCGCTCCTCTATTATTATCAGCGGATTAGAGGAAAGCACAGCACTATTGTCAAGTGAGGACAATATTTCAAGCGATAAATCTGTCAGGTAGGGAGGATCTGCAAAGATCAGATCGAAGCGGTTTTCGCCAAGCTTGGACAAGCAATTACCGGATATACCATTGGTGAGATCTGATATGATTATTTTTGATTTTCCCGGGCCTCCAGGGATTAAAGTGATGTTTTTATTGATCAGCCCAAGAGAGACTCGCGATTGGTCGACAAAAGTCGCTTCAGCGGCACCCCGGCTCAAGGCTTCACAACCAAACGCCCCGGTACCGGCGAATAGATCAAGCGCGCTGCAGTCCACTACCCGATTGCCAATGATACTAAACAACGCTTCTCTGGCCCGATCCGAAGTGGGCCTTATTGCACTGTTTCCATGCTTCGGAGAGAAGAGCTTACGGCCTTTTGCCGAACCACTGATGATTCGCATGAACTACCCGTAAATCAGTGAGGTAAAGCTTTAGGAGTTTATGATGTACAGTGAGACTGGGGTTTGGAAACTAAGTGGTTCACAGAGCTCAAATTGGTCCGGTTGCTATCCCAGATAAGCCAGCAGACTCTCCCCAGCCACCACTTTATCACCTACCTTTACCGAAGGATTTGACTGATGCGGCAGATAGAGGTCGACGCGGGAACCAAATCGAATCAGTCCGAAACGTTCGCCGCGACTGACACCATCTCCAGCTTCAAGACGGCAGATAATTCTTCTGGCTACCAGACCAGCGATCTGAACCATGGTGATCTTTCTCTGGTCCGGAGTAAGTATTTCCGCGGCGCAATATTCATTGTTGAGGTGCGCTTTTTCACTGTCGGCGGCCAGGAAGGAGCCTGGCACATGGCGCACCTTTGTCACTGATCCGGTATAAGGAATTCGGTTTACATGGACATTGAATACATTCATGAAAATCGAAATCTTGAGTGTCTTTTCGTCGGAAAAGCGCGTGTCGTTGATTTTCTCAACGAAGATGATCTTTCCGTCGGCCGGTGAGATAACACCCCGGTCGATTTCCGGCGCAGTCCTCTCGGGATCCCTGAAGAACATCAGTACAAAAGTGGTGGCAATGAGCAGGATGAGAGTGATAATCGGGTAACCCAGCAGGGCGCTGAGTATGGTCAGCAGAGCGCTGTAACCGATAAACGGATAGCCTTCCAGGGCAATGGGGATTCTTTCTTGCTTCATAACCTGACCACCTCTAGTTAACGTTGCTGAGAGTTCTTTCAGCTCACACGAGCAACATTTCGGTGGTCGACTTGCCGGCCGGTACCATTGGAAAGACACCCTCCTCTCGGGAGATTTTAAAATCCATCAATACAGTATTATCAACCGCCAGGGCTTCTTTGATTACATCCTCAACTTCACTCTTTTTTGTGGCTCGCAGCCCAACGGCACCGTAGGCTTTGGCCAACTCGACGAAATCCGGGGCAATATCCATGACTGTAGAGGCGTAACGCTTGTCATAAAATAATTCCTGCCACTGCCGGACCATGCCGAGGAACTGATTGTTGAGAATGGCGATCTTTATCGGTGTATTATATTGCCTGGCAGTAGCCAGTTCCTGGATATTCATCTGGATCGAACCATCGCCGGCAATATCGATGCATACTTTGTCAGGCATGGCCATTTTTGCGCCGATGGCCGCGGGAAAACCGTAGCCCATGGTACCCAGCCCCCCAGAGGTCAGGAATCTGCGCGGGTCGTTGAACCGGTAAAACTGCGCGGCCCACATCTGATGCTGGCCCACTTCGGTGGCAATGATAGCTTCACCGTTGGTAAGCTTGTCGAGCATCTCAACGACGTACTGGGGCTTAATCTGCTCACCGTTTTCCTGGTAGCCCAGCGGGTGCAGTTCCTGCCAATTTGAGATCTGTTCGAACCATTCCTGATGTTTCTCTTTTTCGTCTTCAACTGAAATGTCCTGCTGGTTGTTGAACCAGTTATTCATAGCCGTAAGTGCCTTTTTACAGTCGGCAACAATGGGCACATCCACTTTGACGTTTTTACTGATCGATGTTGGATCTATATCGATATGAATGATTTTTGCTTTCGTGGCAAAGGTATCTAGTTTACCGGTGACTCTATCATCGAATCTGGCGCCGACGGAGATAAGCAGGTCGCTCTCAGCCACCGCCATGTTGGCGGTATACGTGCCGTGCATGCCGAGCATCCCCATGGACAATTCATGATGGCCAGGGAATGCCCCCAGTCCCATCAGGGTCATGGTGACCGGAATATTAAGTTTAGTGGCCAATTCGGTGAGTTCGGTGGCACCGTTGGAAAGAATTACCCCACCACCAACGTAGAGTACCGGTTTCCTGGCTTCCATAATAAGCCGGCAGGCTTTTTCTACCGGTCCCATGTGGGGTTCGATATTGGGTTGGTAGCTCGCCATACGAATCGGTTTTCTGTCTTCGAAATCGATGGTGGCATTGATTATATCCTTGGGGAGATCGACGAGAACAGGACCAGGCCGTCCTGTCCGTGCAACGTGAAAGGCCTCACGCATGACATCTATCAGCTCTTCCTTGCTGTTAACCAGATAATTATGCTTGGTGCAGGGTCTGGTAATACCGACTATATCCACTTCCTGAAAAGCATCGTTGCCGATCAACGGGGTAGGTACCTGGCCGGTGAGAATAACAATCGGGATCGAGTCCATGTAAGCGGTGGCTATACCGGTAACTCCGTTGGTTGCGCCGGGGCCGGAGGTCAGAAGAGCGACACCCACCTCCCCCGTCACTCTGGCATACCCATCAGCAGCATGGACTGCGGCCTGCTCATGGCGCACTAGAACGTGGGTGAGATCCGGGCTTTCCATCAACTCATCATAGAGATCGATGACCGCTCCTCCCGGGTAGCCGAAAATCGTATTTACATTTTCCTCCAGGAGGCATTTTACTATTGCTTGGGCACCGCTCATATGCGACATGGTTACGTCCTCTGAGTTAATCTGCTGTCAAGGCTGGAATGGCGGTTGATCCGGCCATTTTACCGAGCCTCAAAATATAGAGACCAGGGAAATAGATGTCAACAACCAATAGTGTTTGCAACCTTTTCGGCGCCCCCGGGCGAGCATGGTCAATGAAACAAGAACGAAAAGTCTTGCAAAAGGGGTTGACAACGGCCAAGTAGCGGGATTATTGTAGCGAAAAATCAAAAACATAGCCAAACAACAATAAAATCTTATGAAGCAGTACTCAACAATCCTAATTCTGGCTCTACTTCTACCTGGCAGACCAGGTGCCGCGGAATGGATTGTTGCCATGTGACGAGTACTCGATCATAGTTGACAACAGGCCGCGGTTGCAAAAACCGCGGCCTTTTTTATTGCGTAAAGGGGTCGGCTAAGACCACAGGGGAAAATGAGATGAAAACAGAATTAGTCAATAAGTATCGTCCCTATCCGCCGGTAGGATTGATAAATAGAACCTGGCCTGATAACACCATTGAGAAAGCGCCGGCCTGGTGCAGCGTCGACCTGCGTGATGGCAACCAGGCGCTGATTCAGCCGATGAGTCTGGCCAAAAAGCTTGAGATGTGGCAGTTGCTGCTGGAGATAGGCTTCAAGGAGATCGAGGTCGGTTTTCCTTCAGCTTCGCAGGTGGAGTTCGAGTTTACCCGACTGCTGATCGAAGACGGGCTTATTCCTTCAGATGTCAGCATCCAGGTATTGACCCAAGCACGGGATCATTTGATCAAGAAGACTTTTGAATCGATAACCGGTGCCAATCAGGTGGTCGTCCACCTGTACAATTCCACCTCGACCCTGCAGCGCGATGTGGTTTTCGAAATGAGCAGGAAAGAGATCATCGATCTCGCTGTTCACGGTGCGCAACTGGTTCTTGAAGAAGCGCAAAATTATCCGGAAATCCTTTTCCGATACCAGTATTCCCCTGAAAGCTTTACCGGTACCGAACTGGATTTTGCTCTGGAGATCTGCGAAGCGGTCATGGATGTCTGGCAGCCTGAACCTGAAAACCCTGTAATCATCAACTTGCCGGCTACGGTTGAATTGACCACGCCCAATATTTTTGCCGATCAGATCGAATGGTTCTGCACCCATATGAAGAATCGCCAGTCAGCGATCATAAGTGTCCATACCCACAATGATCGGGGATGCGCCGTGGCTGCCACCGAACTTGCTCTGATGGCCGGGGCTGACCGGGTAGAGGGAACATTGTTCGGTAATGGCGAGAGAACAGGCAATGTCGACCTGGTTACTCTGGCGCTCAATATGTTTACCCAGGGGGTCGACCCGAAACTTGATATTCACGATATCAACCACCTGATCGACGTCTACGAGCGGGTCAACAGAATACCTGTGCATATCCGTCATCCCTACGCCGGGGAACTGGTCTACACCGCCTTTTCAGGTTCTCACCAGGATGCCATCAACAAAGGTATGAGTTACTATGAAGGCGCTGATTCGAGGGAATGGGCCGTACCTTATCTGCCGATCGACCCCAATGACGTGGGCAGGACCTACGAGTCGATCATTAGGATAAATTCCCAGTCCGGTAAAGGCGGGGTGGCTTACATAATGGATCATGAATTCGGGATTAAAATGCCCAAGGAAATGCACCCGGAATTCGGCGCAGCCATCCAGCGGGTCACCGACCGCGAGGGGAGGGAGCTCAAGCCAGAGGAAATTTACAAAGAGTTCGAGCACAGCTATATTGACGTGCATACCCCCTTTGACCTGCACTCTTTCCATGTGAGTAAACGGCATAGTGACAAACAGGAACGACGATCGTTTGCCGAGGTCGACGCAATCGTAGAGGTTGAGGGTGAGGAACGCCAGATTGGCTCGTCCGGCAATGGACCGCTCGATGCCTTTTCCAACGCATTGAAAGAACAAATCACCGGTAACTGGACCCTGTGCAGTTACCACGAGCATGCAATCAATACCGGCTCACATGCGAAAGCGATTGCCTATATCGAGATCAAACGCACAGACGGTAAACGATACTGGGGTGCCGGTATCGATACCGATATCATCATCGCCTCGGTTAAAGCACTGCTTTCAAGCCTCAACAGAGCTTCCTAGCATAATTTTCAGGGGGATCGATCAGCCTGGCTGAACGATCCCTGTTGATCATCGCAGAATAGTTTTGCTAAACTGCATTTGGATATGTTTACTTAGTTGCAATCCCAAAACGGCCCTGTTGCTCATGCCTCGTTGTGCACGAGATCTTATCCTCGGACGGTAACTATATCTGAGCATAAAATTTCGCGCACGATTAGATCATGAAACAATAAATCACGTTTTTCGATGAAAACCAGTGGGAGGCTAACTACAACTTGCAGTCTGATCAAAGGAAAGGTATACCCATGAAAAAGAAAGCGCTGATCACCGGCGTCACCGGGCAGGACGGCTCATACCTGGCAGAATTTCTGCTCGAAAAAGGCTACGAGGTTCACGGCATCAAGCGGCGAACCTCGCTGTTCAACACCGACCGCATCGATCATATCTACCAGGGACCGCATGAGGTGGACCGTAATTTCATCCTCCATCACGGCGACCTGACTGATTCTTCCAGTCTGATTCACATAATCGAGAAGGTCAAACCCGATGAAATCTATAATCTGGCTGCCCAGTCACATGTTGCCGTCTCTTTCGAGGAGCCTGAATACACCGCCAATTCGGATGCACTCGGAACACTGAGGATGCTCGAGGCCATACGCATACTTGGGTTGGCTGGAAAAACCAGGTTTTACCAGGCTTCTACTTCTGAACTTTATGGCATGGTACAGGAGATTCCTCAGACCGAGAAAACACCTTTCTATCCGCGCTCTCCTTACGCAGTGGCCAAATTGTACTCTTACTGGATTGTGGTCAACTATCGTGAAGCTTACGACATTTACGCCTGCAACGGAATTTTGTTCAACCATGAATCACCGAGAAGGGGAGAGACCTTTGTTACCAGAAAGATTACCAGGGCCATGGCTCGCATCGCTCTGGGGCTGCAGGACTGCCTCCATCTCGGTAATCTCAATGCGTTGCGTGACTGGGGCCACGCCCGCGATTACATTGAAATGCAGTGGTTGATGCTCCAGCAGGAGCGGCCGGAGGATTATGTGATCGCCACGGGTCAACAGCATTCAGTGCGTGCCTTCATCGACCAAGCCGCGGCCGTAGTAGGTATCACCTTGTCGTGGAAGGGTAGCGGTGTCGAGGAGACAGGAGTGGTAGAGAAAATTAACGGTGATACATATGATCTGAAGGTCAATCCCGGTCAAACGATCGTCAGGGTCGATCCACGCTATTTCAGACCCACGGAGGTCGAGACTCTGCTGGGCGATCCGGCCAAGGCAAAGCAGCAACTGGGATGGACTCCGTCGTCAACCTTTGCTGATCTGGTGACCGAAATGGTAGAGGCAGACCTTGTCGAGGCCAAGAAGGACGCGCTCTGTTTGAACGAGGGATACAATACCTACAACTATCATGAGTAGCTGAATTATTCCATGGGTACAGAAAGTTATTCCCTGGGGAAGCAGGATATTGTTTATATCGCCGGTCATCGCGGAATGGTGGGTTCGGCCATGGTTCGTCTCCTGGAGCGGGAAGGTTTCTCAAACCTGATTACCAGAAGCTCCGCCGAACTGGATTTACTCGACCAGGGAGCGGTGCGCGGGTTTTTTCAAACCCGCAAGGTAGATTATGTGGTGCTCGCCGCAGCCAGGGTGGGTGGCATTCATGCCAATAATAGTTATCCCGGGGAATTCATCTATCAGAACCTGATGATCCAGGCCAACGTGATCCATGAGGCTTTTACTGCCGGTGTCAGCAAGCTGCTGTTTCTGGGCAGCTCCTGTATCTATCCTAAGTTATGTCCACAGCCGATGAAAGAGGAGTATCTGCTGAGCGGCGTGCTTGAACCGACCAATGAACCTTATGCGATCGCCAAAATCGCCGGCATCAAGATGTGCGCGTCTTACAACCGTCAATACGGTACCGCCTACCGGGCGGTCATGCCCACCAATCTCTATGGACCGGGAGACAACTATCATCTCGAAAATTCACATGTCGTACCTGCGATAATACGTAAATGCCATCTGGCCAAGCTTGCAGCGGCAGGGGATGTGCAGGGTATCGAACACGATGAGCGGGTTTACGGTCCCATTCCCGAAGGTATAAAAGCCACCCTTTTCGAATCCGACGGCCAATCGTTGCGCAGCGAGCCTTACGTGCAACTTTGGGGCAGCGGCAAGGGAAGGAGGGAGTTCCTGCATGTGGAAGATATGGCTGCCGGATGCTATGAAGTCATGACTATGGGCATGGAGGAGTATGACCATTGTCTTCTGATCCAAGGCTCTGATCCTCTTCTCAGCGTGCCGAGCTTTTTAAACGTCGGAGTAGGTAAAGACTGCACCATACGCGAGGCCGCTGCGCTGATTCAGAAAGTTGTCGGCTTCACGGGTGGGATTCGCTACGATGCCACACAGCCGGATGGGACACCTCAGAAACTGCTTGACGTCGCGAGGCTTGGCAACCACGGCTGGCGCCCTGCGTTCTCCCTGAGTGAGGGCATCGAGCATACTTACAGACACTATTGTGATAAACTTGAAAATGCTCCTGGAACCGATGCTGCGTCGAGCTGAACATGTTGAAAGACAAATCTTTTTTGTTGGCAGATCATGAAGACTGACGATTATTCAGAATCACTGGTTGTGCATTTCAGACGGGCAGAGGTTCTACGGAACCAGGCTTTGGAGATGGTGTCGCTCAATCTGAACGAACGTCAGTTGTTCGATTTGGAATTGATCATGAACAGGGGCTTTTATCCCCTGACCGGTTTCCTGGGTAAAGACGACTATCAATCGGTGCTCCACCATCTCGCCCTGACAGATGACACAGTATGGCCGGTACCGGTCTGTCTCGATGTGAACGAAGCCTTTGCCAGGTCGGTGCGGCCGGGTCAGCTCATTGCTTTGAATGATCAAGAGGGATTTCTGCTTGCCATACTCACCGTGAGCGATATCTGGAAGCCAGTTAAAAAAGAGGAAGCCGGCCTGGTCTATGGGACCAGTAATAGCGCCAAGCACCCGGGGGTCAGGCAGCTTCTCGAGCGGACCGAATCGTGGTATATCGGCGGCAGTGTCGAGGGGGTCAATTTACCTGTCCACTATGATTTCCTGCAGCTGCGGCTGACGCCTTCGGAGAGCGTCAGACGTTTTACCATGAACGGCTGGAGAAGGGTGCTTGGGTTTCACACGGAGCAATATCTCCATTGCGCCCACCGTGAGATGGTGCTCGATGCCGCTTCCCGGATAGGAGCCTCTATTTTCCTTCAGCCAGTGGTCGGTCTCGATCACCCGGGAGATGTGGATTTTTATACCCACATCTGCTGCTACCAGGTGTTTACCACCAAGTTCCCTCCCAATATGATTATGCTCGGCCTGTCGCCTTTTGCCACTCGCCGGGCAGGTCCCCGTGAAGCGCTGCTGCAGGCGATCATGCGAAAGAACTTCGGCTGCAGCCATTTCATGGTTTCCGAGGACCAGGCGGATCCGTTCGCCCGGGACAACGGCGCTTCCCTCTTTTACGAGCGCGGTGCCGCTCAGCAGCTGGTCAGTGATTATGCTGAAAGGACCGGAATTGAAATGGTACCGCAGGAGGATTGGGGGTACCACGAAGCCGAGAAAAAATACTTCCCTCTCGCAGCAGGCTCCAGTGAATTGGAGAAAATCACCTCGGTGGAACTGCAGAGACGCATGCAGGAAGGCGAGGAGGTGCCTTCCTGGTTTACCTGGCCGGATATGGTTACTGAGCTGCAGCACGCCTTCCCGCCAAAATCCAAGCAGGGTTTCACCGTTTTTCTCACCGGGCTTTCAGGTTCTGGAAAATCAACCATTGCCAAAGTTTTGCTGGTGAAATTCATGGAGATGCGTGATCGGCCGGTGACGCTACTAGATGGCGACATTGTCCGCAAAAATCTCTCATCGGAGCTCACCTATTCCCGGGCGCACCGTGATCTCAACGTGACCCGTATAGGATTTGTTGCAAGCGAAATAACCAAAAACGGCGGTATTGCCATCTGTGCGCCGATTGCTCCCTACGAGGAGTCGCGGCAGGCCAACCGTCAATTGATCAGCTGTTATGGGGGATATGTCGAGGTTTACGTGGCCACACCCCTTGAGGTGTGCGAACAGCGAGATCGGAAAGGGCTCTATGCCAAGGCCCGCAGCGGCAAAATCAAGGGGGTGACTGGTGTCACCGATCCTTATATCGAACCGGAAAATCCCGAGATCGTGCTTGATACCACCAGCATGACCCCGCTTGAAGCGGTCCAGGAAATTCTATTCTACCTCCAGAATCAAGGCTATCTGAACTGAGTTACGAAACCGGGTGCTGTCGTTTTTTGACCACAAAATACATGACCGGCACCGCCATTCGACTCACCAGTAAGGAGGCAATCTCGCCAAACATCAGCGAGATGGCCAGTCCCTGAAAAATCGGGTCGGCAAGAATCACCGAAGCACCCACCACAACGGCCAGGGCAGTCAGCAGCATGGGACGGAAGCGGACGGCGCCGGCCTCCACCACGGCCTGGGCAAGAGGCAGCCCCTCTTTGATGCGCAGCTCGATGAAATCGACCAGGATGATCGAGTTCCTGACCACGATACCGGCTCCGGCCATGAAGCCGATCATCGAAGTAGCAGTGAAGAATGCACCAAACGCCCAGTGGGCGGGGAGAATACCAATCAACGAAAAGGGAATCGCTGCCATCACCACCAGCGGGGTAAAGTAGTTTTTGAACCAGCCGACCATTAGCATATAGATCAATACCAGCACAACGCAGAAGGCAAGACCCAGATCGCGAAAAACTTCGAGGGTGATGTGCCATTCACCGTCCCATTTTAGCGACGGCTCAGTTTCATCGAACGGCTGAAAGAGATTGTAAATCTTTATCGGGCCTGCGCTCGCACCATAATCTACACCATCGAGAGCTCTAATTTTCTGGTTCATATCAAAGATCGCATAGACAGGACTCTCCACTACATCTGCCACATCGCCTGTAACGTAGATCAGCGGTTTAAGGTTTTTCCTGTAGATGGGCTGCTCAACCTCGGTTTCAGTTATCCGTACCAGTTCCCGTAAGGGAACTAAAGGTGCCTCGGATGAGAGTTCCGAACGAAGAGAAATGTTCAGTAATTCTTCGATGCGGCCCCGCTGTGACCGGGGAACTTCAAGAACAATATTGATAGGTTCCTTGTCACGGGGCTGGTGGAAGAGGTCGATGGAGATCCCGTCCACACCGATTTTGATGGTACGGTTGATTTGTGATTCGGTGATACCGCTCAGTGCTGCCTTTTCCTTGTCCACCGTGATCAATGTCCTGGTTCTCGGGGCTTCCCGGTACCAGTCAACGTCGACAACGCCAGGACTTGCGGTCATGATCGATTTAACCTCTTCTGCCAGAGCTAGTCTATCTTGCTCGGTGGGCCCATAAATTTCTGCTACCAAAGTCTGGAGAACAGGAGGTCCGGGTGGAACCTCAGCAACCACCAGAGTCCCGCCGTAGCGCTCGGCGATGGCCGCCAGTTTTGGCCTGACTCGTTTGGCGATGTCGTGGCTTTTTTTATCCCTGTGGTGCTTGGGCAGCAGGTTTACCTGGATATCGGCGACAGTCGGTCCGCTGCGCAAGAAGTAGTGTCGTACGAGGCCGTTAAAATTATATGGCGAGGCGGTGCCCATATAAACCTGGTAATCGACCACCTCAGGATCTTTTCTTATCACCGCTGCCATTTCAAGCGCCACTCTCGAGGTATGTTCCAACGTGGTACCTTCGGGCATGTCAAGGATGACTTGAAACTCGCTCTTGTTGTCAAAAGGCAGCATTTTGACTTTGACATAGCCAAGTCCGACCATAGCCATCGAGCCGAACAGCAGCAGGGTGATGGTGGTAAAGAAAATCAGTCGCCAACCTGCATGGGCAAGAAGAGGATCCATGATTTTATGATATAGCCTAGTGAAGGGGTCATCGGGCATGGCATCATGATCATGTCCTTTGACTCCGACCCTGGCTTTGAGAAAGCGGGTGGCCGCCCAGGGGGTAACGGTGAAGGCAATGATCAGAGAAAAGAGCATGGCCGCCGAGGCTCCAATGGGGATGGGCCTCATATAAGGCCCCATGAGGCCACCCACAAAAGCCATGGGCAGAATCGCAGCAATAACCGCCCAGGTGGCCAGGATCGTTGGATTGCCGACCTCGCTTACTGCCTCGACCGCTACGGGAAGCAATGATCTGCCCTGGTTACGGGGCAGGTGCATGTGGCGGACGATATTTTCGACCACCACAATGGCATCGTCAACCAGAATTCCGATGGAGAAGATCAGGGCAAAAAGGGTGATCCGGTTCAGAGTATAGCCGTAGAGGTAGAAAACCAGCAGGGTAAGTGCCAGGGTTGAGGGAATGGCGAGCATGACCACCAGGGATTCACGCCAGCCGAGGAAGAGTAGAATCAGGATTGCCACCCCGAATACTGCAATGCCCATGTGCAACAGCAACTCATTGGATTTTTCCGAGGCGGTTTCTCCATAGTCTCGGGTGACGCTGATTTCTATATCGGCAGGAATCATACTGCCTTTTAGTGAATCAACTTTTCTGAGCACGTTTTCAACTACAGTCACCGCGTTGGCGCCGGGCCGTTTTGCTATCGAAAGCGTCACTGCAGCTTCGAGCTCACCCCGAGACGGTGCGCCATAGAGCACATAATGGGAAGGCTCTTCGGAACCGTCTGAAATTTCTGCCACCTCTTCAAGATAGACAGGTTTGCCACCGTACACCCCAACGACGATTCTGCCGACCTCTTCAGGACTGGTCAAAAAAGTACCGGTCTGAATAGCCATCTCTTTGTTGGAATTGACCAGGGCTCCTGGGTAGTTCTGCCGATTCGCCTGTTGAATGATTGGCACGAGCTCGTTGATCGACAAATTTCTCGAAGCAAGCAGCAGCGGGTCGAGCCGGATCCTGAGCTCACGCCTGGTACCGCCGATCAGTTTGGTTTCGGCTATCTCGGGGATGTTTTTAATTACATCATCGAGTTGGGCGGCGACCCGACGGAGCATATACTGATCATATGTGTTCGAATGGAGGGTCAAGGCCAGAATCGGCACATCATCGATGGTATGGGGTTTGATGAGCGGTCTGGAAACGTTGTGGGGTATCCTGTCGAAATTGGTTGCCAGCTTCTGATTGAGCCTGACAATGGCTGTTTCCAGATCGGCGCCAACATAAAAACGGACGACCAGCAAAGATTTCCCCGCCATCGATGTGGAGTAAATGTATTCGACGTTGGGAAGCTCATAGAGCAGCTTTTCCATCGGGATGGTAACTTGCTCCTCGATCTCTTTGGGGGTGGCCCCCTCCATGGCCACCATGACGTCGATCATCGGCACCATGATCTGCGGCTCTTCTTCTCTCGGGAGCATGACAACTGAGAGGATGCCGAGTAGCAGAGAACCTATAATGGCCAGCGGTGTGAGCTTCGAATCGATGAACAGACCGGCGAGTTTACCGGCAAAACCGCTGTGTGGTATGTCTTTTGTTTCCATATCCTGATTAGCTGAGCAAGGTAAGTAAACGACTAGTTGACGGAGACTCTTCTGCCGTCCACCAGTTCCCTGGTATCCGACACTACAACGCGATCACCAGCGGAGACCCCAGAGAGAATTTCGATCAGGTCATTTACAATTTTACCGGTCTTTACGAGTTGCAGACGGACTCTGCCGTCCTGCTCGACATAAATTCGTTCAAGCTGCCCAAATGATTGAACCGCACTTTTCGGTACCATTATCGCAGTGCCTCTGCTTCCAGGCAGGCTGACCCTGGCGAATTGTCCTGAACGGATGTCTGGCGCGTTGGGGATCTGCAGCTTAACCGGTGCGGTTCTCGAAGTGGGGTCGGCTCTTGGGGCTATCTCGGTGACAGTTCCGGAGATTTCGAGGTTTGCTGCATCTATTTTCACCGGCAGGATGTCACCGATGGCCAGGTCCAGCACCAATGCCTCGGGGACGTCGGTTATCACCTGGAGACTCGACTCGTTTTCCAGAGTAAGAAGCGTTCTGCCTGGCGTTGCAAGATCACCGATATTTGCAGGTTTGCTGGTGATCACACCATCGAACGGAGCTCTGATCGTAGCATAATCGAGCATGGTCTGTACTTCATTGAACGTGGCCTGGGCGATTCGATTTTGCTCTTCAAGGGTCTTCACCGATTCAGAGGTGGCCGCATTTTTTTTCAGCAGGTTGCGTTCTCTGGTAAGATTACGCTTGGATTGCTCCAACTGAGCTTGAGCCTGCGAAAGTTTGGCCTTGATCTCAT
>JABDQA010000157.1 GCA_013042475.1 Desulfofustis sp. | reverse complement strand
GCAAAGCAGCAGCTTGATCACCTTGAGACCAGGGGTGTAGCAAATTATCATGATTCAAGCTTTTCGTATGGGCATTGAATCATTTAACCAACGTGGGAGACGATAGCTTGTGCAGAACGCTTAAAGTCGTGGCCGGCTTGAAGATATTTTTGAGGCATCGAGTCGGACTTTGATAACACTGGACAAAGAGATAGAGGAATAGTATTCTGTTAGACGAAACGCTATTCCTTTTACCAGGACACCCATGGGTGGGTGCCATTCAATCAACTAGGAGGTAGCACCATGAGAACCGTACTATCGATTCGAAAAATCATGACAGTACTTGTCACACTGTCGCTGGGCTGCGCGGTGACAAGTCAAGCGATGGCAGCTGATAAGATCAAGCTGCGAATGGCCGGTTCCGGTTCGCCAACCGGCACCCGGGCCATTGCCCTGGATGAACAATTTGCCCCGGCTGTGGCTGAATTTGCTGAGTACGAGGCGCATTGGAATTCCTCGCTTTTCAAGCAGGGAACCGAACTGGAAGCAATCGCCCGAGGCAATCTCGAAATGGCGCTCGCCTCGGCTCAGGAATTGGCAGTGTTTTTCCCAGAATTTTCAATTTTTGCAACTGGCTATGTTCACCGTGACGCGGCGCACCAGACTGCGGTGTTCAAAGATCCCCTGATGGATCCTTTCAAGAAAAAGGCCGAAGAAGAGTTAAACCTGAAGCTTTTGTCTGTGATGTATTTTGGCGCTCGGCAACTTAATCTGCGCTCTGACCAGAAGGTCATGACACCCGAAGACCTGGCAGGCGTGAACCTGCGCATGCCCGGCACCGACGCCTGGCAGTTTTTAGGCAAAGCCCTGGGTGCAAATCCCACCCCGATGGCCTTTGCTGAGGTGTATACCGGGCTGCAATCCGGTGCAATCGATGGGCAGGACAATCCGCTGCCGACCATGGTAGACAAAAAATTCTACGAAGTTACCAAGCAGGTGATTCTGACCTCTCATCTGGTTGACTTGAATTACATCACTATCTCTAAAAAGCTTTGGGACCAGATGACCCCTGAGCAGCAGGCCACCGTGCAGGCTGCAGCGGACGCCGCTGCCAAGCAGTGTGGCGAACAACAGGTCAAAAAGGAAAAAGAGCTGCAAGACTTTTTGAAAGAGCAAGGTCTGCAGGTTTACGAACCAGATCTGGATGCCTTTCGCACACGCGTTCAAAAAATGTATTTAGAGTCGGAGATTGCCGAATCTTGGCCAGAGGGTCTGCTCGACAAGATCAACTCGCTGTAATTCAACCCACGGAGGAGTCTACTTATGCAGAAAACCAGAATGCTCATAGGATGGCTCCGCGCGGCTGCTGAGGGCGTGGTGGCAGCGATGCTTGCCGCCATGTTCCTCACCTTTGTCCTACAGATTTTTTCGCGATACGTTATCAACCAACCAATTGGTTGGACCCTGGAGGTGTGTCTTACCCTCTGGCTCTGGCTCGTATTCTGGGGATGTGCTTTTGTCGTGAGTCATGATGAACATGTCACCTTTGACGTGCTCTACAAGTCGGTTCGGCCAGGCACAAGGCGAGTTTTCGCGTTGCTGGGGTCGGCCGCCATAGTAGTCGGCCTGGGGATTTCACTTCTACCCACTTTAGACTTCATTGATTTTCTGAAAATCAAGAAAAGCGCCATTCTGAAAATCCCGATGCGCACGGTCTTCAGTATCTACGCGATCTTTTTGATCTCGGCTATTCTTGTTTATGCATGGCGTTTCATCAGCGCTATAAGACATGGCTTACCTGAGGAACATCTTGAAATAGGGGAGATTTTGCAAGAATCCGCTTCTGAAGATGAACCGGAAGATGCGGCAGCAGGGAGGGAATCATGAGCATTCAATTCGCTCTGTGCCTCGCCACCTTGCTGTTCCTCGCGGGAATTGGCACGCCCATTGGCCATTCAACCATCCTGGCCGGCATCGTCTACCTGGCGGTGGGCGGGCAGGACCTGGCTCTGGCCGGGGAGCAGGCACTGTGGGGTTTGTACGACAGCTTTGTTTTGCTTGCCGTGCCGCTCTTTATCGCCGCTGCCAATATAATGAATGCCGGTACCATTTCCGACCGGTTGCTGGCCTGGTGCGTTGCCTGCGTGGGCCGCTTTCGAGGCGGCCTGGGCCATGTGAACGTGGTCGCCTCGCTTATCTTTTCGGGTATGTCAGGATCAGCGATTGCCGACGCTGCCGGAATCGGTAAAATCATCATCAACATGATGACCAAGGGGGGGCGTTACCCCCGGGGTTATGCGGCTGCCATCACCGCCGCCTCGGCCACCATCGGGCCGATCATTCCCCCGTCGATTCCGATGGTGATGTATGCGCTCATCTCCGATCAATCAATCGGCTATCTATTTCTCGGCGGCATTCTTCCCGGTATTTTTATCGGGATTGTCCTCATGGCTCTGAATGCCTTTATCGCATCCCGGCGCGACTTCCCGAAGGATGAACCCATACCGCTGACGAAATTACCGAAGATGACGCTCAATGCGTTCCCCGCGTTGATGATGCCGGTCATTCTGCTCTATGGCATCTATGGGGGGGTCACCACCCCCACCGAAGGGGCCGCAGTTGCCGCCGCCTATGCCCTGCTGCTGGCAGGGCTCTTTTACCGGGCCCTGACCGTCTCATCGCTCTACAGGATATTCGTAAATTCCGCCCGCGCTTCGGCAGCAGTGGGCCTGGTAATCGCCGGTGCCCTGATCCTCAATTATGTGGTTGCCTCCGAAAACATCCCCAACCGGCTCGCTGGGGTTCTGGTTGAACTCGAGGTTCACCCGCTTGTCTTCATGATCGGGGTCAATCTGTTACTGCTCGGCCTCGGCGCATTACTTGAAGCGACAACTATTATTCTGGTTATTCTACCGCTCTTCATACCCGCCTGCAGCCAGCTTGGCATAGACCTGGTACATTTCGGTGTGATTGCAGTCATCAACACCATGATCGGCCTGATCACTCCTCCGTTTGGCATGCTGCTCTTCGTCATTAATGCGGTGACCGGCATATCGTTGGGAGAAATCATTCGTGAGACCTGGCCATTTATCGCTGTGTTGATCGGCGCGCTTTTAGTGCTCATCTTGGTGCCTGATATTGTCTTGTGGTTGCCCAGAACATTCGGTTATGCCGGTTAGTCAACAACCTAGTAAAATTTTAATGGTGTTATTTTCCGCTACTTTATTCGTCCATAGATTGGCATGTGCAATAGCTGAGCCGATTAGATCTCTAAGGAATAAAACAGCGGTGATAAGGCCGACTGCCACTACGTCTTTACTGAGCACCCGAACAGCTTAGCCCATGAACTTTAGGAGCATTGTGCATGAACGAATTTCGCGTCGGTCTAATAGGAACCGGAGTCATCAGCGACATTTATCTGCAAACCTGCCAGAAATTCGAGATTCTCGATGTGGTTGCCTGCGCCAGCCTAAATATGGAAGAGTCGCGGAGCAAGGCTGAGCAATTTAAAATCCCCAAAGCCTGCAGCCCGGAGGAGATTTTTCAGGATCCTCACATCGACTGTGTGCTTAATCTGACCATTCCGGCTGCCCACGCGGAAATCAGCCTCAAAGCGCTGGAGGCGGGTAAACACGTCTATGCGGAGAAACCATTCGCGACCACTATTGAGGACGGCAAGAAGATACTTGCGCTGGCCAACTCAAAAGGGCTCTATGCGGGCAATGCACCCGACACCTTTCTCGGAGGCAGGCTCCAGACCTGCCGGCGGCTTATCGATGAAGGGTTGATCGGCAAACCCACCGGGGTGACTGCCTTTGCCTGCACCCACGGGGTCGAGCGCCACCACCCGAACCCGGATTTTTATTATAAGGAAGGTGGCGGCCCCCTGCTCGACCTCGGTCCCTATTACCTTACTGCGATGATCTCTCTGCTTGGGCCGGTAAAAAGAAGCTGCGGTTTTTCACGACGTACATTTGCGGAAAGAATGATAGAATCACAACCGAGACATGGTGAGATGATGGAGGTGGAAGTCGACACCCACGTCTGCGGCATGCTCGAATTCGAGAGCGGCGTGATCGGCTCATTGATGATGAGTTTCGATATCTGGGACTCGATGCTCCCCCGTCTGGAAATCTATGGCGAACTCGGCACGCTCTGCCTGGCCGATCCCGACCCGACCGACGGAACCAATATTTTCGGCGGTCAGTTGCTGTACAAAACCAGGCAAACCTCCCGGTGGGCCTACAAACCACGACCAAAAAATCTTGAGGCTTGGGACGTGGCAGAGAACAGGCACGGCTACAACGAAGACTCGAGGGGATTGGGGCTGGCTGATCTGGCCTATGCGGTAAGAGACGGAAGACGACCCCGGGCGAGTGGAGAAATGGCTTTTCACGTGTTTGAGATAATGATGGGAATGCTTGATTCAGCGCCTGCAGGTTTATACAATGTTCTTGAGAGCAGTTGCGATATCCCGGCACCTCTGCCGGAGGATTTCCCCCATAGTGAGGGGTAGATTACCTAGATTAGGGACACCAGGATCATGAGCATTGAGCAATTGGATTTTGTAGAGCCTTTTTTCACGGTGAAATATTTAGTTGAAGAGAACAGTTACCGGGTTGAGGAGCCCTGTATCCTGATAAACTTGTCCGAACAGCCGATTACAATCGAGAACCAGCAATTGGCTTTCTTGCAATCGGTCGTGGTGACCAACATAGCCGTAAAAGAGATAAAACGAGGTCTGATAGTTGAGCGTTTCGCCAGTTACGAGGACGAAGCGGCACTCTACGAAGAGGTCAAAAAAGTGTGGCCGCTGGCTTACGATATCCGCAAAGAGCAGAGGTTAAAAGGAGTCAGCCACTACATCTCGCCCAAGGCTATTCTCGACAACGTCAGACTGAACATGTATCACTCGGGAAGCGTGCCGCTCAACGTCGGTCTTCACAAGGACCACGTCCACTGCGGTGAGATGCTCTTGAAAGAAGTCCATACCCAGATAGTTGGCTATGGTAAGATGCAGCAGTGTTTGGAAAAAGATATCACTACCTTGTATCTCGAGGAACCGATGGCTCCGGGCTCGACCCACAAGCCGATCTATGATGAGAACGGCAATTACCCGTGGCACCAGTACGAGACCATCACGCCGGCTATCTTCCTGGCGATTGAAGTCCTGCCCCCCGAAACCGATGCGGCGGGTTAAATCGATCTATCGATAGATTGCTGAAGAGCGAGGGTATCATGGCTGATAAACTTTTTCCGACCGACTTTTCTTATGAGGGCCTGTTCCCGCGTCTATCGAGAAGACTGCGAATCGGCATCGTCGGCGGTGGACGTATCGCCACTACGCAGGCAGCGGCGGCCAGGCTTACCGGTTACTGGGAGGTAGTGGCAGGAGCCTTGTCATCGAACCCCGAAAAAGCAAAAACCAGGGGAGAGAGGTGGTTTCTGCCAGAGCATCGCTGCTATTCATCTTTCGAAGAGATGGCCCAGGTCGAAGCCGGACGGCCCGACGGCATCGATGCGGTGATGGTTACCACCCCCAATCATGTGCATTACGATGCGGCCCGTGTCTTTCTTGAGGCGGGCATCGACGTGCTATGCGACAAACCGCTGACCAACGAATTCTCCGAAGCGGCAGATCTGGTTCGGCTCACCCGAGAATCGGGGTGCGTGTTCGGGGTGTGCTTTGTGATGGCGTCATTTCCCATGGTTCGTCAGGCGCGGGAAATGGTCCACGCTGGATTGATCGGCAGGGTGAACCAGATTCACGTGGAATTTATGCAGGACTGGATGGTCCCTGACAACGTGGCTGAAGCGGAACATGTTAAATGGCGTCTGGACCCGGCGAAATCGGGTGCCACCAGCTGTACAGGAGATATTGCCACTCATGCCCACCATACTGCTACCTTCGTATCGGGGCTGGAAATGACCGATCTGCGGGCCGAGATGCATGTCTGCGGAGCGCCTAAAGCCTTGGAAGACACCGTCATGATGATGACCCGTTTCGAGGGGGATGTTCCCGGTACGCTGATTGCGACCCGGCTTGCTTCCGGTAACCGGGGCGGACTGCGGGTTCGCGTCTACGGCAGCGAAGGAGGGATCGAGTGGGACCTGGAAAAAGCGGAATATCTCAAGTACAACCGCTATGGCGACCCCGACGCCATTCTCAGCCGGGGCCAGGGAAGCGGCGTCACTCCCCGGGTGGAACGATTTGTTCGCCTGGCACGGGGGTTCAGCGAAGGGGTGATCGAGGCTTGGGCCAACCTGTATACGGAATTTGCGATGGCGGTGGCGGCTCGCAGGGATGGGATCGAGCCGCCGCTTGACTGGCTCGATTTTCCCACGGTCGAGGATGGGGCAAGAGGGGTACGCTTTGTTGATGCGGCGGTACAATCACATCGGGCGGGGGGCACCTGGGTGACTATCTAACTCCTTAGGCAGGGGGGCGGTGAAAGGTTTTCTGTCCCTTATGGTTTTGCTCATCCATTCCAGTTTTCAACCCCCCTAACGACTGTCGTGAAAATCAAGTATGATTTTTGTGTAGTTCCCGCTTGAAGCATCTGCAAATGCCTGCTCGTATTCCTTGAATGGTAGAATTTTAGCAATCACCGGAGATATATCGAATTGGGGATTTTTAAGATACCTAAAGGCATCCTCAAAGTCATCTTTGGTATAGATAATCGAGCCGAATATGGTCATTTCAGACCTTGTGACGTGAAGAGAGGGAAAACTCACCGCTTGATCGGTGATCCCAAGAGTGATCAGCGTCCCGCCGGGTTTGACCAGGGTAAAGGCTTGTTCGATCGCTTCTTTCACCCCAGCAGCCTCGATTACCACGTCAAAGAGTTGATCTTTGATCTCCCCGGGGTGCAGCGTCTTGATGTTGGGATAGGCGCTTTTAGCCTTTTCAATTTTTGCAGGGTTGATGTCGATCACGGTTAAATCCGCACCCAGATGATGAAGAAGGGCGGTCGACAGCAGACCTTCGATACCGCATCCGACAACCGCCACTGTCGTGCCCTTTTCAATTTTCACTTTTTTCAGGGCATGGACATTCACCGCCAAAGGTTCTGTCAGAATTGCCCTCTCGCTTGACAGATCATCAGGGACAGGTACGAGGTATTTTGCGTCTGCCACCACCTCCTCGCCAAACAACCCATTAATGGTCACACCGAACGTTTGCTTACTCGCACAGATGTTGGTTTTACCCTTGATGCAGAATTCGCAAGACCCGCAATAGGTGTTCGGGTAGGAAATGACTCTGTCGCTTTTTTTGAAAGGAGCCGTGCGGCCTGCCTCGAGAACGCTTCCCAGAATCTCATGTCCCGGGCGACAGGGATATTGCGCATAGGGAAGGGTGCCCTGCAGAACCCGGATGTCTGAACCGCAGATGCCTCCATAACTGATCTTGATGCGTACTTCACTGTCTTTAAGGAGATCTACCGGCGTAGATTCCCTCATTTCTAGATGTCGGGGTCTCTCGAGATATAATTCACGCATCTTTCAACTGCCTCCCTGCTAAACGGGGTTTACCACATGAGAATAATGATGCTTCTCATTTTGGCAAATAATACGGGAGCAGCAATATTTTTGCTCCTCCCACAGTGATTTGAAATTGTTGGCAAATGGCAGGTGACCAGGGCCCCGTCCCGTTGTGCTAATCAGTGCTCACATGGCTGACTTTTCTATCCGGTGAATAGATGTCGAGAATATTCCAGTGGCCGGAGGTCGGCACCGGGTTATTGATCATCGGTACATCGAGGACGACCGGTTTGTTGAGTTCGATGGCTCTGATCAGTGCCGGTTTGAACTCAGCCGCAGACTGAATTTTAATGCCTTCGATCCCATATGCGTGGGCCACTTCTGCATAATCGGGGGAGGTCGACACCCCATTCTTGGTGAAGACGGTTCCAAAGGTCGTCTGATAGTGAGCCTTCTCGAGTCCGGCGATGGTGCCGAAGGCATTGTTGTTCATGATCAGCCAGATTACCGCAACATCTTCATGCCGGGCGGTGGCAAGCTGGGCCGGATTCTGTCCGAATCCGCCATCCCCGATCAGGGCGATGACGATCTTATCGGGCGCCGCCAGTTTGGCGCCGATGGCAGCGGGGCCACCAAAGCCCATGGTGGCGTAGCCCCCTGGTATCAGAATAGAGCCAGGTTCGTAAATGGGGAACTGCTGACCCACCCCGTTTTTATTCCAGCCCACATCGGTGGTGATAATCGCATCGCGGGGCAGAACCTCCCGCACTTCGGCCAATATACGTTCGGGCATCATCGGGAAGGCGTCGCTCTGCTCCATTTCGACATTGCTAGCCTTGAACTCTTGTCTGTTCTCATCTATCTCCGCAACTAGAGGTTCACGCTGGATTCCCTGAGGAAATTTTCTTTGCGCAACTTTTAACAGCGCCCCAAGCGCCTGCTTCAGGTCGGCAACCACACCGATCTCGACCGGATAGTTGCGGCCGATTTCAGAAGGTTCAATATCAATTTGGATGAGTCGCGTCTTGGGTATATCAAAAGTGAATTCCGGATACCAGGAGCTGGCATCGGCTTCTTTGAATCGTGAACCAAGACCGAGGATGAGATCGGCGTTACGGCAGGAATCATTTATGTACTGGGTTCCCCAGAATCCGGTCATGCCAAGGATCAGAGGATGATCATCGGGCAGGGCGCCTTTACCCATCAAGCTGTGGGCTACCGGGATGTGCAGGTGATCCACCAGTCCTCTCAACTCGGCCGCTGCCTTTGCAAGCAGAACACCGCCGCCGACATAGAGGACTGGATTTTTAGACGCGCAGAGCTGATCGACTATCTCTTCTGCGGTTGCTTCATCAATGGTAGGTTTTCTGAGTTCTTTGGCATTCTTCAGCTGGCGCTCAAAAAGAGAAACTTCCACTTCTTTGGAAAAAATGTCCATCGGCACGTCAACCAGGACGGGGCCGGGTTGGCCGCTCTCCGCCAAGGTGAATGCTTTCTCGATGATTTCCGCAAACAGTTCCGGCCGTTCTACCCGCCAGACCCGTTTGACAAAGGGACGATAGATCTCGCATTGAGCTCCGTCGGCATGAAGATTGACCTCCTGGTGGGGATGTTTGCCATAGTAGTGGCTTGGAATATCGCCAGCGATGACCACCATGGGAATACAGTCGAGTGCGGCGTTGGCGACTCCGGTGGCGGCGTTGGTCATGCCGGGGCCAAGATGGCTTAGCACCACCGAGGCTTTACCCGTAACCCGGGCATAGCCGTCGGCTGCATGGGAGGCGATCTGTTCATGACGGACATTGATGAACTGAATTGAGCTTTTCTCCAAGGCCGAGAGAACTGCGATATTGGTATGCCCACAGAGCCCGAAAATATGTTCGATGCCTCGTTTTTCCAGATATTTTACCAATTGATGAGACACGAGATCTTTCATAACCACCTCCATCCGTTCACCAGGCTTTACCAGGTTTCGGTGTTGTAAAATTCCCCAAACAACTCTTCATCGCTCGGTTTATCCTCAGCGATAGGCCGAGCTACCCAGGTGTAGTTCAGATAATGCTTGAGTGAGATATTTTCGTTGGTAATATTGCCTGCCCAGACGCCGCAGCCCATGCTCGAGGTCATCGGCATGCCGTTGGTGAAGCTCCCGGCGTTGGCCTTCGATTGGGGCTGCCTGACCATCATTCTGCTCACTGGAGCGACCATGGCAAGTTGATCAATATGTTCATCGTTGAAGGAGTATATCCCGCAGGAGTGACCTTTACCCTGGGTTTCATATATTTTGGCCACCATTTCCAAGGCCGTTTCGAAACCGCTGTATTTGAAAATGGATAACAGGGTACCAAGTTTTTCGGTGGAGAAGGGATACTCACTGCCTATTTTATCTTCCTTCACGATAAGAAATTTTTTGCCATCGGGTATGGAGAACCCGGCTTTTTCGGCGATCTGACTCGCCGGACAGGCGATGGTGTCGATGGTGCGGTGACCGTCTTTCCAGAGCACTTTCTCGAGCATCGATTTCTGCTCGTCCGAGACCAGATAACCACCCTCTTTCTGTAATTGTTCAAGAAACCTGTCATAGATCGTCTCTTCCACCACCAGATTGCCGTCTGCCGAACAACCAGAGCCGAAATCGGACATTTTGCTGAGCATACTGTTATGGGCAGCTTCTTCTATGTCGGCTGTTTCGTCAATTACCATGGTTGAGTTGCCCTGACCGGCAGCATAGGCAGGTTTACCCGACATATGGGCAGATTTGGCCATGGCGGGTCCGCCGGTGGCTATGGTCAAATTGCAGATGGCCATTAGTTCCTGGGCCAGGGGGATTGACGGCTTTTCGGCACACACGTAAAGATCTTCAGGCAGGCCAATTTTCTTAAGTGCCTTGCGCATTATCCGTACGGTTTCAATTGTCGTCTGTTTAGCCCGCGGATGGGGGGAAAAAATCACTGCATTTTTGGCTTTGAGCGCATAAATGCCCATACCGGGTGGAGTGAGTGCCGGGTTGGTGGTTGGCACCAGGGCAGCAATGACCCCCACAGGCTTGGCATATTTTACCAGCCCTTTCTCTGGAATTTCCTCGACTATCCCCACACTTTTCTGACGCAGGGCATCACGCAGCACCCCTTTGATTTTAAATCGTTTATTGGGGCGGCCCTCCCAATCACCTAAACCGCTCTCTTCGACTCCCATACGGGCCAAACGGGTAAAGGTTTTTTCGTTTGCCGCGGCCCAGGCGACTGCCTGTATGGCACGGTCTACTTCCTCCTGGGTCAGATGATCTATCAGTTTCTGGGCCGCTCGAGCCCGTTCGAGGAGTTCCTGGGCGTATTGTTTCTCTTCCCCGGTAATCGGTCTTGCCATGACAATGTCTCCTTGATGACAGAGGGTGGTGTTAAATTAGAGTGTTGCCGTGATGAAAGCCAATAGATCCACTAATGTCTAATCATCGATGGTTGGAAAATAGTCGCCAGTATAATAATAGAACGCTGTTCTGCTAAGTAGAATATCCGGGAGATGGGTATCTGTCAATAAAAATATTCCTCATCGAGTCAAGGCAAGAGGGGATAGAGATGATAAGGATCTTGGCGTGATAAGCTGCCGTCTGGGCGAATTTGCACGTGTCAGCTGTCCAGTTTAGACGTCCTTAGCTCCTCATCGTTGTTAGATGGTCGCACCAAGAAGTTCAGAAATCTTACGGCTGGCATCCAGCAGTTTTTCTGCTATTTCAGTCTCACGATCTTCTGAAAATCTCTGTACAGGACCAACAACCGTGAGGACCGATTCAATTTGTGCATCATAATTGAACACAGGGGCGGCGATAGCGGCCACTTCGAGTTCTCGTTCTCCCCGGTTGACCTCGTAGCCCCGCTTCTTGATGCTTGAAAGTTTTTTGATCAGAATCTTAGGATTGGTTATCGTTTCCGAAGTAAATCTTTCGAGTTTGGGCTGATTCAGTACCGTTTCCGCGAGTTCTTTTGGCCCGTAGGACATAAAAACCCTTCCCGCGGCGGAAGCGTGCAACTCCATCTTTTCCCCTTCCTGAATATCGAAAACCAGGCTTGAAGGGCCGTATTCTCGCGACAAACAGATGCAGTGGAGGCCGTCAAGCTGGAAGAGGGCAACGGATTCACCGGTAGAATCGGCCAATTGCTTCATGATGGACTTAGACAAGGTAATAAGCGAATTGGTGCGCTCATAGACCTTACCCAGGGTCATCAATTTTGGGCCGAGTCTGTAGCTCGATGACGGCATTCTGGTGAGAAAGCCAAGGGCAACAAGGGTTC
The DNA here is from genome assembly GCA_013042475.1 of Desulfofustis sp. Taxonomy (GTDB): domain Bacteria; phylum Desulfobacterota; class Desulfobulbia; order Desulfobulbales; family Desulfocapsaceae; genus JABDQA01. The sequence goes on along the minus strand of JABDQA010000157.1, from coordinate 1,848 downwards.
CGCACAATCGGTGGATTCGACTTTTGTAAAGCCCTGATTTTTCACTCAGTTCGCGAAGGGAGAGCTCCGGTTCTCTGATGGTGAAATAATCAAGAATTCGCAACGCGGTTGCGAGACTGTCAACTATCGGGACCGATGAACTGTTTTTCTTTGCTTGTTTATTTGGGCTTGTCTTGGGCATGAATGTTCTATTTTGGGTTAGATTTTTCTAGCAATCAAATTCCCCTATTACCTGTAATACAATCACATCTCTTGATCATTAATAAACCGCTGAAGTACCTCGGACATTTATTAGAGTAGTCATTATTGTCAACTTCAGTACAGATCCTGATAAATATTGTTCATCCAAATTCCATGAGCTCGTTCTTTTTGAAAGAATTACGTTCTACACAAAAGGATATATGTTTTTGGTTAAGATTGCAACTTGTATCGGAACCGTATCCACTCTCGAGTGGATGGATTTATCTGCATCACTTAAAATTGAGATAATATAGTGATCTTCGCCTAATAAGAGGCGGTTGAAAGCTAACCGGGAAGCAGTTGACATGAAATGGAAATGGGTATATTCTTCTAGAGGGAATATTGTTCCCCTGAAAAGAACGTGCCGCCGGATAACAATTGAACTGCACCACATGAGTGTGAGCCGTGTCAGAAAATAATACTCGATCGCAACTACTTTTAGAAGATGAGGCCTTAAGAGACGGGCTTCAAATAGAACCGCAAATTTTTACCATCGATCAGAAGATTGAGCTCTTCAATCTGTTGAAAAACGCCGGTATCGGCAGAATACAGGTCGGCGCATTCGTCCACCCCAAAATCGTGCCGCAAATGGCCGATACCGATGAATTGATTAACAACCTTGGGGATCAGGGCGGCACCGTAATTTCAGCTTTGATCTTAAATGATAAAGGGTTGGAACGGGCCCTGGCCTGCAGGGTGCAGCATGTAAGCATGTCGGTGTCGGTGAGCGATTCCCACAGCAGGAAAAACGCCCGCCTCTCGGCCGCCGATGCTCTTGCCGGGATGGTTGATCTCATAAAAAATGCCGGAAGCGAGGGATTAGAGGTCAGGGCAGGACTGCAAAGCGCTTTTGGCTGCGTCTATGAAGGAGCGATCTCCGAAAGTGCCGTGCTTACTGCTGCGGAAAAGATGGTCGCAGCAGGGGTGGATGAAATTAACCTGGCCGATTCAACGGGAATGGCAAACCCACAGACCATCAGATCGCTGGTTAGCCTTGTCGGTCAACAATTCCCTGGTGTTAGTATCTCCTTGCATCTCCACGATACACGAGGATTAGGGCTGGCAAATATGTTCAGTGGCTATGAGGCCGGGGTTCGGGTTTTTGACGTATGCGCCGGCGGCCTGGGCGGCTGTCCGTTCATCAAAGGGGCAGCAGGAAATGTGCCCACCGAGGATGCGGTACATATGTTTGAATCTATGGGAATAGCCACCGGCATTGATCTGAAGAGCTTACTGAGCGCAGTCGATTACCTCGAAAATGGTTTGGGACGCTCGCTTCCGGGACGCATGAAGCGGGTGCTGGATTTCCAGCAGAATTGTGATAACTGATCGAATAGCTTAATGTGCCCCTGTGCTGCTCCTGATCCCTGAAATGCTTTCGCCAGGGAGATTCAAACTTATGCAAATGGAAGACTGACATGAGACAACAGAGTGAAATACAAGTGACTGTCAGAGACTCAGTCATAGGCGGGCCACTGCCGCTTGTATGTCTGCCGTTGGCGGGGGATACCAGAGCCAAGGTTCTCCAGGAAGCGGAAGCGCTGGTAAATCTAGAGCCTGATCTGCTTGAATGGCGCATAGACGGCTATGAACACGTTGAAGATATGG
>JABDQA010000156.1 GCA_013042475.1 Desulfofustis sp. | reverse complement strand
GGGCCACCTCCAGATGCTGTTTCTGATCCTTGCCGACCGGCACCCGCTCGGCCTGGTAGAGCAGGATGTCGGCAGCCATCAGGATTGGGTAGGAAAAGAGGCCGTGGCTCGGGCTGATCCCTTTGGCGATCTTGTCTTTATAGGAATGACAGCGCTCCAGCAGTCCCATCGGCGCCATGGTCGACAACACCCAGGTAAGTTCGCACACCTCGGGCACGTCGCTCTGGACCCAGAAAGTGCATTTTTCTGGATCCAAGCCCAGTGCCATAAAATCGGCGGCCGCCTCCACTGTTCCCTGGGCAAGCCGGTCGCGGTCGTGGACACTGGTCAAGGCATGAAGATCGACGACGAAGACATAGAGATCCGCATTTTCCATGTGCGAGATCATCGTCTTCATCATGCCGAAATAGTTGCCGATATGAAGCTTTCCAGAGGGTTGGATACCAGATAAAATTCTCATGATGTAATCACTTCAATTTGTGAGCAGAAATAATCATATCCAAAGCCAGTCTGCGATCCAAAATTAGGATATTTGCTCAAGATCAAGGCGTGGACAGAAATTGACCCGCAGGCGTATTTCTAATACGTCGAGGACTCAATTTTTGTTCACAACGCAGAAATTGAGCAAATAGACAATTTTGCACAGCAGCCGACAAAACGGAGATCACCTTACTGCAAAACAAAAAAAAAAGGGAGAGGGAAAACCCCTCTCCCTTTACACTTTAATAAGGGATTATTACTAGATGCCTTCCTCTACTTGACTTCCTCGAAATCGGCATCGACGACGTCGTCGTCGCCCTTGTCGTCACCCGGAGGCTGCTGACCGCCTCCGTCGTTCGAATCGCCACCCATGTCAGGATTGTCCTTGGCTGCCTGGGCATACATCAACTCGGCCAGCTTGTGGGACGCGGCTGTGAGTGCCTCGACCGCTGTCTTGATACCGTCGACATCGTCAGTCTCGAGGGCTTTCTTGACGTTTTCTATTTCGTTTTCGACATTCGTCCGGGTTTCGGCGTCCACCTTATCGCCAAGTTCCTTGAGGCTCTTTTCGGTGGAGTGAACCAGGGCGTCGGCCTGGTTCTTGGTTTCGACCAGCTCCCGTCGTTTCTTATCCTCTTCGGCATGCAGTTCCGCATCTTTTTGCATCTTCTCGATCTCGTCCTCGGTCAGACCGGAGGAGGCGGTGATGCGGATCGACTGCTCTTTGCCGGTACCCAGATCCTTGGCCGAAACGTGCAGGATGCCGTTGGCGTCGAGGTCAAAAGTAACCTCGATCTGCGGCACGCCGCGTGGTGCCGGCGGGATGTCGGTCAGCTCGAAGCGGCCGATGGTCTTGTTGTCCGGGGCCATCTCGCGCTCACCCTGGAGCACATGGATGGAGACCGCCGGCTGGTTGTCGGCCGCGGTCGAGAACACCTGGCTTTTTTTGGTCGGCACCGTGGTATTCTTGTCAATCAGCTTGGTGGTAACGCCGCCAAGGGTCTCGATACCAAGCGACAGCGGGGTCACGTCGAGCAGCAGGACGTCCTTTACATCGCCCTGGAGGACGCCGCCCTGGATGGCTGCGCCGATGGCGACCACCTCGTCGGGGTTGACGCCTTTGTTGGGCGGCTTGCCGAAGATCTCTTCGACCTTCTGCTGGACCATGGGCATCCTGGTCATACCGCCCACCAGGATGATTTCATCAATGTCTGAAGCGCTCAACCCGGCATCTTTGATGGCGATCTTGCAAGGTTCCATCGTTCTTTCGACCAGATCCTCGACCAGTGACTCAAATTTGGCCCGGCTGAGCTTGGTGTTCAGATGCTTGGGCCCGGAGGCGTCGGCGGTAATAAATGGTAAATTAATATCGGTCTCGCCGGTCGAAGACAGCGCCATTTTGGCCTTTTCCGCCTCTTCCTTGAGACGCTGCAGCGCCATCTTGTCGTTACGCAGGTCGACGCCCTGGTCGCGTTTAAACTCATCTGCGAGCCAGGTGACCACGCGCATATCAAAATCCTCGCCGCCGAGGAAGGTATCGCCGTTGGTCGATTTAACCTCGAACACACCGTCGCCGATCTCCAGGATGGAGACGTCGAAGGTGCCGCCGCCGAGGTCGAAGACCGCGATCTTTTCCTCCTCCTTCTTGTCCAGCCCGTAGGCCAGCGACGCAGCGGTGGGCTCGTTGATGATGCGCTGGACATTGAGTCCGGCAATCTTGCCCGCATCCTTGGTGGCCTGGCGCTGTGAGTCGTTGAAGTAGGCCGGCACGGTGATTACCGCATCGGTCACCTCCTCGCCGAGGTACTCCTCTGCCGTCTGCTTCATGTTGGCCAAAACCATTGCTGAAATCTCGGCCGGTCGATAGACTTTGTCCTCGACCTTGATCGATACACTCAGGTTGGTGCCTTCGACGATCTCAAAGGGGCTGATGCTGATCGATTTCTGCACCTCCGCATCTTTGAACTTGCGACCGATCAGACGCTTTACCGCGTACAACGTTCTGGTAGGATTGGTCACTGCCTGACGTTTGGCGACCTGTCCGACTAGCCGCTCGTTATTATCGGCAAAAGCCACCACGGACGGTGTGGTCCTGTTTCCTTCCTGATTGGCGATGACTTTCGGTTCACCGCCCTCCATCACCGCCACACATGAGTTGGTGGTTCCTAGATCAATTCCGATAATTTTTCCCATCTTTAATTCTCCTTATACCTTTAAAACCGGATCGTTAAATGCGCTCCGTATTCCTCCCAGAATATTGAGTGCGCGGCGTGGCCGCAACACAGTAAAAAGTTTTCATTTCTCAGTAATTGTCAAGCGTTGGCGCCAAGATAGCCATGGTGATTTCAGCCGTTCCCAGCACCCGAAGAGACGATCACCCGGGCCGCTCTGAGCAACCTGTCTTTATAGTGATATCCCTTCTCGAACTCTCTCACGACATGGTTGGCCGGCACTGAAGCGCTGACCTCCATACTCAATGCCTCCTGAACGGTGGGATCAAATGGCTGGCCAATCGCATCGATCGGCTTCACCTCGAACTTTTCCAGGGTGGCCTGCAGACTTTTCAAGGTCAGTTCCACTCCTTCAAGCAGAGCTTGGAGATTTTGTTCGGCCTCTACTCCATCGACGATTCCCTGTTCCACCGCACGCTCCAGGTTGTCAACAACCGGCAGCAGTTCACGAAATATCGATTCACCGGAGTATTTGAGCATCGTCGACCGTTCGCGTTCCATTCTTTTTTTGTAATTCTCGAACTCGGCCATGGCTCTGAGCGCCGTGTCCTGCCATTCGACGACTTCGGCCCGGCTTTCCTCCAGCAACTCTTCAGGACTTTTATCAGGCTCTTCAGTTTCAATTTCCTCCACGCCAACCTCTTCGGGCGCACCGAGTTCCTGATCGTCTAGGAGTTCTTCATTTTTCTTATCTTTGCTCACCCAAGTCTCCAAAAACGAATCGTAAAAGCGATCTTCGTCGATCACCATATTAGTAAAGCCATCGCGGAACCTGCGTATTCCATCGACAGCCTCTAAAAACCTGTGCGAACAATAAGTAGCCCGTTTTTCCTTGTCAAGCAGGGCTATGAAAAATAAAATTGAAATTAAGTTAAATAGTTAGCGCAGATTTTTTATGATTTGTCAGGACTGCTTTCAAGTCCTTATCCGAGGGTGAAAAGGCGCCTCTTTCCTGGACCGCCGTGAGCCCCAATTACCCAGAGTATGGGCCCTTATGGATAATTTATTTATACTTCATGAATTATTTCGTTGCCCATTTCCTCCGAGCCGGTTAGAGAGATAGAGTTAGGTGGCATTGGTCAAATGGATTGTCAGAGACACGGACCAGCGCTCAGGATAAAAACCAGGGAGAGAACAGATGACCAAAACCGAACTAGTCGAAAAAATCGCCAAAGACACCGGTATTACAAAAGTCGCAGCAGCCGGGGCAGTTAACTCCTTTCTTGGTAACATCACCAAGGAACTCAAGAAGAAAAACGGTAAAGTCACTCTGGTTGGCTTTGGCACCTTTACCAAGGTTCGCAGAAAAGCCCGCAAAGGAAGAAATCCTCAGACCGGCGAAACGATTAAGATCAAGGCTTCCAACAGCGTACGCTTCAAACCCGGAAAAACGCTGAAAGATTCCATCTAAGACAGCAATACCAGGGCCGGACATTTCTGTAGGTAACTATTGACGGGGATTGGTGCGCCCTTGTTTAAGCGATGCTCAAGACCGTTGCCGTCATCCTGCTGATAGTTCACATGGTCGTAGGCCTGTTCATCTGGCTCGAGGACCATGATGACAACCGGCTGAGGGTGATCAGGCTCGGCGCAGTCGTCGTCGTAGCTCTACTCCTGATTGTGGTAATCTACCTGGCTGGCGGTTGAATAATCTGAAGCGGCTTTATCCCTTGAATTCTATTGAGGGGACGAAGTGATATTAATAACTTGAAAGAAACAATATCCGAGCAATAATTATCGATAATCGAAAAAATATACGGGTATGAAAAAGACAGTCATCAGGCAGAGTCTCAAGGATCAGGTAAAGTCGATTCTCATAGACAGGATGATCGAGGGTGATCTTGCTCCAGGTGATCGAATCAAAGAACTTCAGGTCGCCAAAGAACTCGGTACCTCTCAGGCGCCGGTGCGAGAAGCGATACGCTGCCTGGAAACCCTGGGGTACGTCGAGCACATTCCCCATGTCGGAGCTATGGTGAAAACCTTCAATCGGAGCGAGATCGAAGAGGCCTATCAGGTTCGAGAGGCGCTTGAGCTTCATTCGACAGGTCTCATCGCCGAAGTGCAGAATGAACTGGTCAAAAAACTTGATGAACAACTCGCCTTGATGCGATCGGCTACCAAGGCACACAACATCAGAATGTTCACCCAGGCTGACAACGAGTTTCACCGTGCCATCGTTGCTTCGTGCGAAAATGAAACCATGCTGGCCATGTGGGAGTCACTTAAGATGCAGGTCCAGGTAATCGCTACTCTGGTCAAAGCATCCATGCCTCTGGACAAGATTTATCTGCTTCACCCCCCTATCGTGGATGCCTTCAAATCCAAAAGCCGGGAACGCGCATCCCTGCTGCTTAAGGGGCACTATAAAATTCTCGGTAGCTACTGGGAAAATTTGAAGTAAATAGAGGAACAACAAAAGTCAGGAACTTTTTACTCTTTGAAATTATCGTTAATCGATAATGAGCCCACGATAAAACCACATCTATCCATCGAAGAAATAAACCAGTTAGAAGAAGAATGTCGAAGAAGACTTATGGTCGCATGGGAAATGACGGGCCTCCAGTGCGCCAATGTTTTGTCACAACTGAATAGTAGCTACAGCCCCGGCGCGTGGTCCGGAGCTGCAGTCCAAAGCGAGAAAAGAATTTAAACTGAGCCATTTACTAAACGATCTTTTCGCCCAAACTCTGCGTTATGCTCAAAATTTTATCCTCGGAATATCAATCATATGCCTGTGGTAAAATTTCTCGCATGCCTTGATTTTGAGCGAAAATCTTTGTTTTGCAAAAGGCTCAACTAAAAAGAAAATTGTAATCGACCACATTTTCACATCAGGGGATCTCAGACGGGTTACAGAGCTCTTTCTCCGCTTCGGCGACCCTTCCGCAGGTGGTACACGAGTACTTCATGGCCGCCAGCTTGCCCTTGCAGACATGGGTGGCGGCAACATTGTGCTCGCCGCAATAGTCACAATGAAGAGTGGATTGGAGAGGGTTGCAAAGATGTCCGGGGTCGTCGGCTGTCGCCCCACAATTTTGACAGGTATGGGCCATGAGTAACCTCCTTGGTTAATCCGCTTATTAACCTTGTATTGAGTACCGCCGACCTCTTTCGTTATTCAGCAGCTTGATTAGATGGCGGTGTGGGAGAAAAGATATATTTGCTCCCCTCACCTGTCAATCCGAACCACTGTCGGATGTCTCTGCTCTGATTATTAAATAACAGCGGGAATTGGCAGCGCGGAAGGAACAGCCTTTTTACTCCCTGCCAAGTTGAGAGTTAATTATCTTTTTTAGGACCGGTGTCAAAAGTTACCGACAAATCGTTACCCGCTTCATCGACCAGCCAGTCTTTAAGAATATCGTGTTCATCGATGTGCTTGATGAACTCTTCGGTGAGCTGAAACACCTCTACCAGCCGGTAGATTGCCATCAGATCTTCCTTATTAATCGCTGATATCTTGATTCCTACGCTGGTAGCTGTCTGATAAACGGGAAACCCGGAGAACTGTATTTTCCCCTCTTCCTTGGTGAGGATTTCAATATAGTACTCGTTATCTTTAAGCACATGTGAGGGAGCAGCGATACATATACCACCGGCACTGATATTGATGACGCTGGCAGCGACGGTAACCTGGTCACCGACCTTGACAATAGCCTCGCCGTTGGCCGGCACACGTATATGCAATCTTTGATACTGCATAGTAATATAATACCGTTAATCATTATAAAATTGCACAACTTAAGTTGCCTAACTAACTGATTGGGCTGGTGCCGGTCGGCTTGCTTTCAGAATCACTCCGCCAATATGATGGACTCGAAGGCTAAAATATTCAACGCTTATTGCCATACCGTTGCGATGTAATTGCTGACGATCAGAATTCGATATTTTAGATTAATTGGAGCG
>JABDQA010000154.1 GCA_013042475.1 Desulfofustis sp. | reverse complement strand
TTCATCATTGATTCTAAAGGGTACAAACTGTGTCATTGGAATAATTGCAAAAGTCTTAAATAACCTTTCGATATTGTTAGGATATAAATAATTTTTGTTGTTTTCCCATGAAATATTCAGGCTAGACATATCTGAAGACAAAGACGAACCAGATAATGGCGATGATCAGACCACCCCAGAGCGGGGCTCCGTAGAAGGCCAGCCAGCCCATATTGATAAATCCGGTTCCCAACCAGGAAATGAACAAACGATCGCCGCGTGTGGTATCCAGGCCAAGTATTCCTCGCCGTGGATTGCCGCCGGGGCTGAAACGTTCCCAAACGCCCATGGTCACTATTGACAGCACCACAACGATGAAAAAAGCGGCAGTCGGCCAAGTCCATGCCATCCAGGATAAACCCATACCCTAACCTCCTCGACTAAACGCGGCCGAGAGCAAAGCCCTTGGCGATGTAGTTTCGTACGAAATAGATGACGATTGCTCCGGGAACGATGGTAAGCGACCCGGCAGCGGCCAGCAAACCCAGCTCGTAGCCGGAACTGCTTGCTGTTCTGGTCATGGTCGCGGCGATCGGTTTGGCTTCAACCGAAGTGAGAGTTTTGGCCAGCAGCAGTTCCACCCACGAATACATAAAGCAGAAGAACATTGTCACTCCGATTCCGGCCGCAATGGTCGGGATAAAAATGCGAATGAAGAACCGCCAGAACGAATACCCGTCCAAAAATGCCGTCTCATCCAGTTCCTTTGGAACACCGGACATGAACCCCTCGAGGATCCACACGGCCAGCGGAATATTGAACAGGCAGTGGGCCAGGGCAACGGCTATGTGCGTATCGAACAAGTTGATGGCCGAGTAAAGTTGGAAGAACGGCAGTGCAAATACGGCCGGAGGAGCCATGCGGTTAGTGAGCAGCCAGAAAAACAGATGCTTGTCGCCCAGGAACCGGTAGCGTGAGAATGCATAAGCAGCCGGCAGCGCCACCGTGACCGAGAGCAGGGTGTTGATGACCACGTAAATGATCGAATTGACGTAGCCCATATACCAGGTCGGATCGGTGAAGATGACGATGTAGTTATCCAGGGTGAATTCCTGAGGGAAAAAGGAAAAACCGCCGAGGATCTCGTTGGTGGTCTTGAACGACATGGACAGCAGCCCATAGATCGGCAGCATCAGAAACAGGATGTAGAGCGTGGGTACTATCCACTTTTTCGAACGGGTCATTTCACTGCTCCTCGTTGCGCATCATGATGGTGTAGAACGCCCAGCAGGTGAGTAACACCATGAGAAAATAGATCAGCGACATGGCCGCCGCCGGCCCCAGATCGAACTGACCGAGCGCTATCTTGACCAGGTCAATGGACAGAAATGTCGTGGTGTTGCCGGGCCCACCGCCGGTCAGTACAAACGGCTCGGTATAGATCATGAAACTGTCCATGAAGCGCAGCAGTATGGCGATGGTCAGCACCCGCTTCATCTTGGGCAGCTGAATATAGCGAAAAATTGCCCAGCGGCTGGCACCGTCAATGTGAGCCGCCTGATAATAGTCGTCAGATATGGAGCTCAATCCTGCATAGCAGAGCAACACGATCAAAGAGGTCCAATGCCAGACATCCATGACCACCGTAGTCATCCAGGCGGCGATTGGCTGGTTGGTGAAGTTATAGTCAATCCCCATTGAGTTAAGGGTGTAGCCGAGCAGGCCGATCTCGGGAAGGGCGAAGATGTTCCACATGGCGCCAACCACATTCCAGGGAATCAGCAGCGGCAAGGCCATCAGAACAAGGCAGACGGAAACCCAGGGGCCTTTGCGGGGCATGGCCAGGGCCACGCCGATACCCAGGGGCACCTCGATGGCCAGGATCATGCCGGTGAATAGAAACTGGCGGATAAGTGAGGCGTGAAATCTGGGTGAACGCAGCACCTGCTCGAACCAGGTGGTACCTTCCCAGAAAAACACGTTGTCGCCGAAGGTCTCCTGGAATGCATAGTTGACCACCGTCATCAGCGGGATGAAGGCATTGAAGGCCACCAGGATCAGGACCGGTACCACCAGCCACCAAGCCCTGTTGTTCTGTGTCTTATTCATTGACCGCCTCCTCGACTACCCAGTCGTCGCAATAGACTTTGGTGTGATCTGGATCGAACTGGATCTTCGGATTTTCCGCGGGGATGGTTTGCTCTTCTCGCATCACCATTTTTATAATCTCGGACTCGTGCGTCAGGGTCAACACCTGGTAGCGTCCCAGATCTTCAACTTTATCAATATTTACTGGAATACCGTCTTCGGCAAACTCGACAAATTCGGGGCGAATACCAACTTCAAGTTTGCCGCTCAGATCATCTCTTAAGCGACTGGACATTGGCAGAAGACTGTTGCCAAAAACCGGCTGGCCGCCATCTATGGTACAGGGCAGGATATTCATTCCGGGAGAGCCGATGAAATAGCCCACAAAGGTATGTCGGGGATGATTGAAAAGTTCAACCGGGGTTCCCACCTGAACCACCGTCCCCTCGTACATGACCACCACTTTTTCGGCAAAGGTAAGGGCTTCGATCTGATCATGGGTGACGTAGATCATGGTGACTCCAACCTGTTGATGCAGCTCCTTAAGCTTGGATCGCAACTGCCATTTGAGGTGCGGATCTATAACCGTCAACGGCTCATCAAAGAGGATGGCGTTGACGTCGGAGCGGACCAGACCGCGGCCAAGTGAGATTTTTTGTTTGCCGTCCGCCGTCAATCCGGAAGCACGCTTCTTGATATTGGCAGAGAGATCGAGCATCTCGGCAATCTGTTCCACCCGCTCTCCCACCAGCTTCTCGTCCATGCCACGATTGCGCAAAGGAAAGGCCAGATTGTCATAGACGGTCATGGTGTCGTAGACCACCGGGAACTGGAATACCTGGGCAATCTGCCGTTCCGAGGTCGGCAGGTGGGTCACTTCTTTGCCGTCGAAGAGTATTTCACCCTCCGAGGGCGTTAATAACCCGGAGATAATATTGAGCAGCGTGGTCTTGCCGCAACCCGAAGGCCCCAGCAGGGCATAGGCGCCGCCGTCCTCCCTGACCAAGTTGATTTCGTTGAGTGCATACACCGGTTCCTGCCCTTTGGGAGGCGGGTAGGCGTGTCGTACATCCCGGAATCTGATTCGTGCCATAGTGCAACCCGTTTAAAGATCGATCAAATTCTCGTCGGCGTCAAAATACATGCAGTTGCCTGCATCGAAATAGATCCGTATTTTTTCACCATAGACGAAAGAATGAATCCCCTGGGTCTGACTGACCCAGACGTTGCCATTTACCCTGATACGAATAATCGATTCTGAACCGCTGATTTCAGCAATTTGAACCATCCCATTCACTTCCACCCCCCCTCCATCCAGCAATAAGTGGTGGGGCCGCAGGGCGACCTTGTAGTCTCCATCGGGCAGCTCGGCCAGTTCCCTGGGAACTTTCCAGGAGGCAACGCTGCCCAGCTGCACCTGATCCCCGCTTTTGCTGATTACCGCGGTATTGATCGGCGGGTCGGAGAATACTTCGGCACTCTCCATGGTGGCCGGCCGACGATAGATCGAGGCAGTCTTGCCGAACTGCACTACCCGGCCTTCTTTGAGGGTGGCGGTATGTCCCCCGAGCATCAAGGCTTCGAGCGGTTCAGTTGTGGCGTAAACCACGGTTGAACCGGTATCCTCGAACAACTTCGGCAGCTCGTCCCGTAATTCTTCACGCAGCTTGTAGTCAAGATTGGCCAAAGGCTCATCAAGTAAGACGAGCTCTGCACCTTTTACCAATGCCCGCGCCAGTGCCGTCCGCTGCTGCTGGCCTCCGGAGAGTTCCCTGGGCAGTCTGTTGAGCATCGGGGTCAATTTGAGCAGATCGGCGAATCGGTGAACTTTTTCATTTATTTCCTGCTTGCCGAGTCCTGCAACCTTGAGAGGCGAAGCGATATTTTCGAAGACGCTGAAACTGGGATAGTTGATAAAGGATTGATAGACCATCGCCACGCTGCGTTTTTGCACGGCAAGTCCGGTGACGTTGGTGCCATTGGTCCGGATCTCTCCGGTGGTGGGTTTTTCCAGCCCTGCCATCAAGCGCATCAGGGTTGTTTTACCACTCAGCGTGGTGCCCAGCAGTATGTTGAAGCCCCCCGGTTTCAGAGTGAGCGAGGTCTCGTAGATGTGCGGCTCGGCCCCTACCCGAAGTGTTACGTTTCTCAGTTCAATAGACATGTGATGTCTCGCCCTTATATAGCCGCGGATTGTGCTATCTTCAGATCAACGGTATGCTGCTGGCATAAGTCAAAAAACTCCGCTGAAATACCGTCATCGGTAACCATTATGTCTATGTCACTGAGCGTCCCTACCTTTACCGGGGCGGAGCGCTCCAGTTTCATTGAATCGGTTACCAGAATTACCGTACGAGCCTGTCGAATGATGGCCTGCGTCACGCGTACCTCACGCAGATCGTAATCGAGTATTTCGCCGGAATAATCCAAGGCAGAACAGCCGATTACCGCATAGTCCGGCTTAAATCGATTGATGAACTCCTCGGTAGCGGGACCAACGATGCCCCCGTCGGATTGACGTATCATGCCACCTGCGATCATGACCTCTATGTTGCGCAGAGGCCAGAGGATGCTTGCCACATTGATGTTGTTGGTGATTACCAGAATGGAGCTGTGCCCCGTCAAAAATTCGGCAACCCGCTCGGTGGTAGTGCCGAGATTTATATAGAGCGAAGAGTTGTTCGAAATTATTCCTGCGGTGATCCTAGCTATCTCAGTTTTTTCATCAGCCATCAGGGTCTTTCTGGCACCGTACCCGAGGTTCTCAACGGTGTTTTTGATGACTGCTCCGCCCCGAACGCGCTGTACGAGCTCTAAATCGTATAGCTGATTCAGATCGCGACGGATGGTCTGCGGGGTGACCTCCAAATGGTCTGCGAGCTGATCCACCTGCACGGAACCCTGCTCACGGATATAATCCATGATCACACGCTGACGTGTACTGATATCGTTTTCCATGCTAATGCATCATCGGTGATGGTGATAATGATGAAACTCAGGGCCCGCCTGAAGCCGGACCCTGAGTCAGGAGCACTGAGGTAATGCTGGTGGAACTACTTCATCCAGCGTTTTACCAGTTCGTCGTAGTTAACCGTTTCTCCCTGGGGCTTTTCGTTATCCAGCTTGGCCTTCGGGGAGCCCGGCTTGTTCAGCCACTCGGCGGGATCCATTGGCTCATTCAACCTCGGACCGCATCCGCCATATGTTTCGGCCTTTTCATCAGCAGCCTGCATACGCGCCATGACCAGATCCATCTCTTCGGCGAGACGATCCATGGCCTGCTGCGGGGTAAAAGCGCCGGAGTTTACGTCACCGATCTGCTGCCACCAGATCTGCGCCAGCTTCGGGTAATCCGGTACGTTAATACCGGTCGGCGACCACATGACACGGTCGGGCGAGCGATAAAATTCAACCAGACCGCCAAGCTTCGGTGCACGCTCTGAGAAGCTGTCATGGTTGACCGAGCTTTCACGGATGAAGGTCAGGCCGACATGGCTTTTCTTGACATCCACGGTTTTGGAAACGACAAACTGGGCGTACAGCCAGGCAGCCTTGCGGCGATCAACCGGGGTCGACTTGAACAGGGTCCATGAGCCGGCATCCTGATAGCCGAGCTTCTGGCCATCTTCCCAATAGGGACCATGAGGCGACGGAGCCATGCGCCAGAGCGGCATACCGCTGTCATCAACCGTATTATTGCCATCTGACTTGGGCGCCACCATCGAGGCGGTGAATGCCGTATACCAGAAAATCTGCTGGGCTACGTTGCCCTGCGAAAGAGCCGGCAAGGACTGATAGAAGTCATAGCTGGCCGCCCCTGGGGGAGCATATTTACGCAGCCACTCATCCCATTTGCGGATCGCGTAGACTGCAGCAGGGCCGTTGGCGGCGCCACCGCGCTCTACCGAGGCGCCAACAGGATTACAGGTGCCGTCTTCCATACGAATGCCCCACTCGTCCACCGGAACACCGTTTGGCAGTCCTTTGGAGCCAGCGCCCGCCATGGACAGCCAGGCGTCTGTCATTCTCCAACCGAGGTCAGGTGCACGTTTTCCATAATCCATGTGCCCGTAAACTTTAACTCCGTCAATTTCCTTGACATCGTCTGTAAAAAATTCAGCGATATCCTCATAGGCTGACCAGTTCACCGGGACACCCAGCTCATAGCCGTATTTCGCTTTGAATTTTTCTTTGAGTTCGGGACGATCAAACCAGTCCTTCCTGAACCAGTAAAGATTGGCGAATTGCTGATCGGGAAGCTGATACAGTTTTCCGTCAGGCCCTGTTGTAAAGGACTTGCCTATGAAATCATCAACTTCGAGCATTGGATTGGTGACGTCCTTGCCTTCTCCCGCCATCCAGTCGGTCAGGTTGACCGCCAGCTGCAGGCGTGAGTGGGTGCCAATCAAATCAGAATCATTGATGTAGGCATCGTAGAGATTTCGTTTGGTCTGCATCTGAGTCTGTACCGCCTGAACAACCTCGCCTTCACCTAATAACTGGTGATTGACTTTGATACCGGTAATATCCTCAAATGCTTTGGTAAGGGTTTTTGATTCGTACTCGTGGGTGGGAATCGTTTCGGACAAAACGTTGATTTCCATTCCCTGGAAAGGCTTGGCGGCATTGATGAACCATTCCATTTCCTTCATTTGCTCTTCTTTTGAGAGTGTTGAAGGCTGGAACTCTTCGTCAATCCATTTCTTTGCCTCATCGACGCCGGCGTAAACGCTGGACACGCTAAACGCCGCTACAGCTGTGAACAATGCAATCTTTCGTAACATGAAGACGACCTCCCTTAGCTGTGGTTTGATGGAATTGTACTGACGTGTTTTTAGATGACCTCCCTAAGCTGTGTGTTAATGGATTCGTACTGACCTGAATTTAAAAAACACAATTCTTTTCGCAAAATCAACAATTTTTTTCGCTTATCGCACAAAAAGCGATCCAAATATTCGATAATTGCAACATGGCGGTCGCAATTTAATGACGTCCGCCAAGTTTCTCTTGCTGTCAGTACCGGATTCGAAGGAGCGAGACTCCACTAACCTACAGTAATGCTTTTCCAGACATGGGCCAGTGTTTTTCAGATTATTATTTTAAAAAAAATGTTGTTGCTCTCTGATTGTCGGCACCCCAGAATATTTTCTTTCCAGCGCTATGGAAAATTGAAGCAAAGGTTGCTCCGATTCCTCTACCGCAATTCAGCAAAATCCACCAATTTATCGTGCAGAAGAGCTCTCAGAGCGCCGCGGGGCGATCCATTTAATCGTTGGGCATTGTTGCCCATTGATTTGGAGGAAGCAATCACTGGAACGAAATCTCAGCGCTGCTGTATATCAAGTCAACTTACACCCTGCATCATTGAATAAACTGATTTGAGCTACGCCAGTTGCGCTTGAAAAGGGCAGATCGAGATAGTAAAACTGAACTAGTCATTGCAACCGTTCAGCCATTGCCAAAAAACGACCCGCAGGAGAAAATCATGCGTTACAGAACGATGCCGAAAAATGGAGATGAACTGTCAGTCCTGGGCTTCGGCTGTATGCGCTTGCCGATGATGGAGGGTGGTAAAATCCATGTTGAAAAAGCAATCGGGCAAATGCGCCATGCCATCGATAACGGCGTCAATTACCTGGACACAGCCTGGCCCTACCATGGTGGTGCGAGTGAAACCATAGTCGGCACAGCCCTCCAGGACGGCTATCGAGATAAGGTGAAAATAGCCACCAAGCTGCCAACCTGGTTGATCAACAGTCGTACGGATATGGATTCGTACCTCGACAAACAATTGGAAAAGCTGCGGACCGACCGGATCGACTACTATCTGCTCCATGCCTTGAACGGCCTCACCTGGGATAAACTCGCTGATTTGGGAGTCGCAGAATTTCTCGACACGGCAATCGCTGACGGTCGTATCGTCAATGCAGGATTTTCCTTTCACGGCGTGCTGGAAGATTTCACGCGGATTGTCGACTCATACCCGTGGATATTCTGTCAGATACAGTACAACTATCTCGACCAGGAATACCAGGCCGGCACCGAGGGATTGAAATACGCTGCTGACAGGGAACTGGGCATCATCGTTATGGAACCGCTGCGCGGGGGGAACCTCGGCCTGCCCGAGCCTCCTCCGGCCATCGGTTCCCTCTGGGATCAGTCCATAACCAGACGAACCCCGGTCGAGTGGGCGCTGCGCTGGATCTGGAATCATCCCGAAGTCACGCTGATCCTTTCCGGCATGAACGAAGACGCCCATATTGCCGAAAATCTGCGAATTGCCGACCAGGCCGCTGCGGACACCCTGACCCAGCAGGAGCTGGCACTGGTGGACAAGGCTGCGTCGACTTACAAGCAGTTGATGAGAGTCGACTGCACAGGCTGCGGATACTGTGTGCCTTGCCCCGAAAAGGTAATGATTCCGGCTATTTTTGAAGTCTACAACAAGATGCATCTGTTCGGCAACAAAGAGGAAGCAAAATTCATCTATGTGGCCAGAATGTGCGGTGTCATTTCAGGTGCCAAGCCTGGATTTGCATCCGAGTGTGTGCAGTGCGGCGAATGTCTGGAGAAATGTCCCCAGTCGATTCCCATCCCCGACATCCTTGCCGATGTCGTCGATGAGTTGGAAGGTCCGGGCATGGAAGACAGGACCGAGTTTGTCAAGCGGATGTTCAAGGCCGAACACCAATGATCCCTCGCAGGATGAAACGCATGGGAAATGAAGGGGCTGGAGTTTTCTGTCGACTTGTGGCCGTCAATTTACTAGCTTGTCCCCTTGAATGAGAACATGTCCTCATTTGAATCTACTTCTCCCGAAGATTTCAGGTTGATGACCCTTTCTGGAGGCGACCGGTAAAACTAGTCTGTTGATGCATTGCCTGCAGGTGGAACGGGGCATCGAAACCACCGATTCAGTGGTCGAGTCGGGCGCATCCATCGTCTTTGACCAGGCCGGGAACAGAATGCACGCCCAGAACGCCATCTTACTGAAACTCTCTAACAAGTCATAGACCAGACACACTGATATTCGCAAGGAGAAAACCGATGTCACAATTCAATCTGCAGCATGTGGTCGAGTCGCAGCAATTCGACAGAAATCTGCTGGAACAGGTCTTCAATGCCACCGATATGATGAAAGCGGACCTGCATGGTGAAAAGAAACTGGCCAAGTTTCTGGATGGCAAGATCATGGCATCTCTCTTCTACGAGCCCTCCACCCGTACCCGCTTCTCTTTTGAAAGTGCCATGAGACGCTTGGGTGGAGACGTGATCACCACCGAGAATGCCAGGGAATTTTCCAGCGCGTCCAAGGGGGAAAGCCTGGCCGACTCGACCCGAATCATCAACGGCTATGCTGATGTCATCGTCATGCGTCACAACGAGGCAGGCAGCGCCGTCCGCGCCGCCGAAATCTCCCGCATACCGATCATTAATGCAGGTGATGGTGCCGGTCAGCACCCCACCCAGGCACTGCTCGACGTCTACACCATCGCTGACAGCTTCCCAGGGATGAATGGCCTCAAGATTGCGCTGGTCGGCGACCTGCGCTACGGCAGGACGGTGCGTTCCCTTAGCTATCTGTTGACCAAATATGACGACATGGAACTTATTTTCGTCGCTCCGCAGGTCTGTAAAATGGAGCAGGACATTAAGAAGTACCTCGATAAGTATCAGGTACCGTGGTACGAGGTGGAGGATTTGGCTGCAGTTGTCAGCGAGGTGGACTGCATATACATGACCCGCGTACAGAAAGAACGGTTTCATTCGGCCGAAGATTATCAGACCGCTGCGAGCAGGTATATACTGACACCGGAACTGGTCGGCCAGATGAAACCCGATTCGATCATCATGCACCCGCTGCCCAGGGTGGATGAAATTCCCCCCGAGGTAGACAGCGCTCCCCAGGCCCGCTATTTCGAACAGGCCCAGAATGGGCTTTACATCCGCATGGCCCTTCTCTATCTACTGCTGCAGGACAACTGAGATAAAACTGCCCCTATCACAACCATTGATCCCGTACTTTCATTTCGCCAAGATGGTGATCATCACCGCAGTGATGATCACCGCTGCCCCCAGGTAACCAAGCAGGCTCAGCGACTCTCCCAGGATTACATAGGCAGCTGCGGTAGCCACCACCGGTTCCAGGGTGGCGACGATCGATGCCCGTCCGGCTTCCAGATACTTGACGCCCTGGTAATAGCAAAAATTGGCCACATAGGTGGAGACCGTGGCGAGGGCGATCAATGCGCCCCAGGCAGAAACGTTTTTCGGGGCAAAATCGACAAACGGCAGTATGCAGGCGATGCCGACGGGGAGCACATAGAGAAACAGGTTGGCCGAGGTATAGCGTCCGGAAAAGTATTTTCCCACGGTATAATAAAGCGAGTAGCATAGTCCCGCAGTCAGCCCGGACAGCAGGGCCAGCAGCCCCAGCGAAGAAGCGGCTTCTCCCGCTTTTGTTCCACCCGACCTGGAAATCAGATAGACCCCGGTGATGACCAGCACGACGGCGAGGACCTTGTAAACGCTCAATCGCTCCCGGAAAATAAAAAACGAGCAGACCACCACCCAGGCAGGTGCCGTGTAGAGAAGTACTGCAGCCAGGGCTGCACCGCCTGTTTTGACCGCATATTGATAGGAAACGTAAAACAGGAAAATACCGAACACGCCAAAGAAGCCCAGCAACGGGATATCCCGTTTTTCCAGCCGAGTCTGGCCGAGAATCAGCGCCTGCCCGCCAAAACAGAGCCAGGCGAACAGAGCTCGCCAGAAGGCCACCTCCATGGGCGCAACTCCCTGGGCAAAGGCGATGGAAGAGAAAATCCCGATAAAGGCCCAGCAGGAAGCTGCAGCGACGATGAAACCATAGCCTTTGAGATTCATATCACTTGCTCAGAAGTGAAATCATCGAGGGGAAATCACATCCAGACAAACCAGTAGATCCCGGTTAAAAAAGCTGCGGCGATATAACACTGCGAGACGACAAGACTGCCGAATACGCTGTGCCAAAACAGGGTGACCCGCTGGCCGAAGGTCGCCTTTCCCGATCGTATGAGTTTTTCGACATAACTGCATTCCGCCTCGGGCATTTTCCTGTAGAAGAAGGAAGTGAAGGCAGCAAGAAAGGCATAAACGAATGCCACCACAATGAAGGCGGTAACAAAGATGATGGCAAGCTCGGTCGATTGTCGAAAAGGTAATCTCATACTGTGTAAGAACTATTCCCCCTAAATGGCCTGCCTGAAGGCAGCCCGAATGAAGACTAATCCAAATTATAGCAACCACATAAAATGGTTGTCAAATTAGAAAATAATCTGAACCTTAAGACCTCCAGCTGGAAAAAATAGCGCTGGTGGGATTGTTCAGAATTCAGAAATTCTCGGTGAGTTTTATGACAATCAGTGTAACGTCGTCTTCGACGGTTGCCCCCTGCTGAAATTCATGCAGGGCCTCGAGGATTTTCTCGACAATCTGGGTAGCGTCTTGATCTTTATACTCTCTCAGCAGCGCATAGATCGGCTCCTTGCCGAACATCTCGCCTAGAGGGTTGCACGCCTCCCAGATGCCATCTGTTCCGAGCAAAATGATTTGCCCGGTACGGAGTTCGGATCTGCTGTTTTCCTCGAACTGCAGATCTTCATCGACCCCCAGGGCTATGCCCGGCCCCCTCAGCTCGGAAAGCACATCCAGCTCGGGGTCGTAGAGCACTGCCGGGTCGTGTCCCGCCCTGACCCAGCGGAGACTCCTGTCAGCCTGGTCGATGATCAAATAGAACATTGTCATGAAACTTCCCGATTCGGCCACATCCCTGCTGAGCTGGGTATTAACATCGGACAAGATGTCCGCAGCGGTTCCGGGCAGTGCTGAGCGCTGGCGCAGAAAGGCCCGGGTGGAGGCCATCAACAGGGCCGAAGAGATTCCATGTCCTGAAACGTCGCCTATGACGACAGCGAGCCGGCTGTCTTTTGCGTTGTCGAACTCGATGAAGTCGTAATAATCACCACCGGTTTCATCGCAATATACCGATATTCCGGCAATGTCGAGCCCCTCGATCTGAGGGTTCTTGTGGGGCAGAAGATTCTGCTGCACCTCCATGGCAACTTCGAGCGACCGGCGCATCTGATCCCGTTGCTTGAGCCCCTCTACCATCTTGTTGAACGACCCCATCAGGCTCGATATTTCGTTGCTCCCTGACGGTACAAGTTTTACCTCGAGATTGCCGGAGGCGACCTGGTTGGCTCCTTCATTGATTGACAGGACGGGAACAATAATCCGGCGGCGCAGGAAAAACAACAGCCCCACGATCAGCAACAAGGTGGCCACCGAAAATCCCAGGATGACCCGTTTGGTAAACTTCTCATATTCAGCTCGAATCAGCTCAAATGTCCTCTCGACACTGATTACCAGCTTGATGACCGCCAGCAGCTCACCCTTCTGTCTCTTGGTAATGGGATAGAGAGCTTCGATTACCCGAACCACCGGCTGCCCTTCGACCATTTTCAGCTGCTTGACCTGCCTTTTGACCAGCGGCGCTTTCGAATCGATAACCTCCTGAAAATCTTTGGGAATAGGATGTGGCCCCATACCCTTCGGCCTTCCAGGGTCATATATCAGACCATCGGGGTCCTTTATTTTATGCTCCAGCACTTTTCCATCTGCATCGCGAACGATAACCCCAACGATGGCAAAGTTCAGGCTTTCATCAATGAATTGTGCCCTTTCCTGAATCAGCTCAATAAGGCTTTTGGTATTTTTCTCCATGGCCAGCCGTCGGACCGACGTTTCCATGGCGGAGAGAAAAATGGTTGCCTTGTTCTCCACCTCCTTGAGGGCAATCTCCCGCATACTCTCTCTGTAGAGGAAGACACTCAGAACAAGAGAGGCCATGGACAGGCCGATGATAATCAGCGCCGCCTGAAAAGCGATGTGATTTATGAATCCAGGTTTAGACATCCTCGTGGGGTCTGCCGCTAAGTAATAGGTCTGAAACTCCGCTATTGGCCTTTGTTTTCGTTGACGATCTCGACCATTGCCTCGTAGATCTGCATAGGGCCTGTACCATTTTCCGCCGCCAGATCTTTGAGCTTCTGTTCAGGATCGATGGTCATACCCCTTTGTTTCAATCCAGCTATGATCATATCACAATCCTGCCCAATTTCCTCGCAGAGCTGAGTGATAGTTTTTTTACCCATGCCTGATTTTGGAGGATCCATAGCCTTATCTGCACCATCTTCACTGTGAGTATCTGCTCCTTCCGCAGCAGGACGGATGCCGGCCGGCTTGATGATGTCGTAAATCTGCTGGGGCGTGTTGCCGCTTCTTTCGGCAATATCCTGCACCATCTCCTTGTCATCGGTGACCTCGATGCCTGCATCCCGAAGTAATTCCATACTTCTATTAAGGTCAAGACCCATGCGGCTGGTAAACCCTTTCAGTGACGATGACTGGGCCTGACCGTATGGCGGATCGCCATACTTTTGGGCAGCTCCCTCTTTGATCTGCTCAGAAAACTCGACAATTGTGCTCATCGGCGGTACGTCCAGATAGGTACCGACGATGAATATGACAGTCAACCCAAGTCCGATACTGGAGG
>JABDQA010000153.1 GCA_013042475.1 Desulfofustis sp. | reverse complement strand
TAAAAACGCGCCAGTGTTGGATTCGATGGCCTGAGGGAGCAAAAGTTCATCTCTGTAGCAATAGATTGAGCAAATATCTCTGAATTTACCGCCCAATACATTGCTGATGTGGAACAATGGAGCAATGGTGAAGATTAAGATTGCTACAAAATAGTCCGCGAATGAAGATTTTCGAACTACAAGACCTGGTAAGCTTCGTTTCTGCTACTGCTGCTTTAGCTAGGCTCAGAAGCCTTTAAAAGCAGGAGACCGCTTTTCGACGAAGGCCTCTTTCCCTTCCCTGCCGTCTGAGCTCAGGGCGGCAAGCCCGCCGCCAATCGATTCCAATGCGGAGGCAGGCTGACCGGACGCCAGACTGTTGACGATCTGCTTGCCCAGTTGTACCGACACCGGAGAGGTCTTGTCGAGAAGCGTAGCGAGTTCTCGGGCCCTGATCAGCCCCTCTCCAGCCGGAACCAGTTCATCGATGAGGCCGATTTCCAGCGCTTCCTCGGCCGAAATTGGAAGGCCCGTGAAAATGAGCTTTTTCAATCTGCTCGGACCGATGAGTTGAAGAGCCTTCTTGGTGCCGAACCACCCTGGGATCGTCCCCACTAAAGCTTCAGGAAAGCCATAGCGTGAACCAACTTCCCCGATGCGCAGGTCTGCCGCCAGGGCAAGCTCCAGTGAACCGCCGTAGGCGTGCCCGTTGACCACCGCGATGACCGGATGTATGAGTTCATCGATGAGTTTCATGATGCGATGGCCGTGCCGGGTCCAGGTGCGCCACATTTCTATCGGCTCCAGGGCGGCCCAGTCCTTTATGTCCGCCCCGACTCCAAAGGAGCGTGATGATTCTGAAAAGAGGATGACGCTTCGAATCTCCCTATCGAGATCCAATGCCTCGAAACAACTTTTCAGATCTTGTATCATTTCCCAGGACAGCGCATTAAGCTTTTCGTCCCGGTTGATGGCGATAAAGGCGAGTTTCTTTTCTCTACTAAGCTTTATGGGACTTGTTGGTTGTGCCATGTTAGCGGTCCTCAATGGAGGTAAAAGGTGTGAATCTCACAGATAGGTCGACTGAATATGCTGCCTGACTGAGATCAAGTGTTCGTGCATTGCTTTTTCTGCTCCTGCTTCGTCTCTCTCCCGCACTGCCTGAACTACTGAACCATGCTGTTTCTTGAATGACTCCCAATTCTCGGGAGTGATCCATTGCTGCTTTCTGAGGCACCACTCGTCTGACAAACGCATTTTACTGATTCCCCCGTAGAGTGCTATGAGTAGGGAATTTCTGGTGGCGATGACCAGGGTCTCATGAAACAGCACATCCCATTTTTCATTGGTTTCAAGATCGTTGGCCTCGTGGTTGCGCTTGGCGCACAAAGCCAGTCTCTCTATTTCCTGAAAGGAAGCCCGCTGGGCTGCTGCAGCGGCAATATGGGGTTCGAGCATCAGGCGGGCCTCCATGATTTCCAGCGGATTGGTTTTGCTGGTGACAATCCGAAACGATTCGGAGCCAAGGGCGGGGCGTGGTCCGGCAAAGGTTCCTTTGCCTACGTGGCGCCAGACCAGGTCTTCGGCCTCAAGGCGGGAGAGAACCTTGCGCAGACCGCTGCGTGAAATACCAAGTGCAGCGCATAAGGATCGTTCCGACGGAAGTCGTGCTCCGAGTGCATAATGACCGTTGGTAAGACGCTCCCGCAGCGTTTCAAGGGCGCTTTTGGTTTTGCTCTGCATAATGCAAGTCAAAGTATATTATATTTTGAACCAATATAACACCAATACCATTATTGGTGTTATATGTAAAGTAAGTTTTTTGACGATAATACAATAACATAAGAATTTATTACCTGTTTTGATTAGACACCAATGTTATTTTGGTGTAGTTTGCGATTGTATCCTCAATATGCCAGGTTTGGGCAATAAAAAAATTTCGGGAGATTAGTGATGTTTTCGTTGGTCAGCGGTCAGGAAGCAGTCGAATGTATCAACGACGGCGACACGGTGGCGATCGGTGGTGCCGGTGCCGGACATGCAGTGCCTGACCGGTTGATGAGGGAATTGGGAGAGTTGTTTGCACGCAGCGGGGGTCCGCAAAATCTCAGGGTCTTTCATCCGTGTGGCCTGGGTGACAACGATTCCCGGGGAATGAATCACCTTGCCCATGAGGGATTGGTCGATACGGCTATCGGCGGCTATTGGGGAAATGCTCCGAAAATGGTTGATCTCGCCCTGCGCAACAAGGTGAAGGGCTATAACTTTCCCCAGGGAGTGCTTGGGCATCTGGTCCGGGCAACTGCCTCGGGCAAGCCCGGGATCGTCACATCGATAGGTCTAAACACCTATGTGGACCCACGCCTTGAGGGAGGTCGGCTCAACGATATCACCACCGAGGATCTGGTTGAGCTGATTACGCTCGATGGCAGGGAGTATCTGTTTTATAAATCAATCCCGATTGATGTCGCTTTCATCAGGGGGACCACAGCGGACTGTGAAGGTAACTTGACCATGGAGGAGGAGGTCGGTACCTTTTCTATGCTCTCCCTGGCCCAGGCCGCAAAAGTCAATAACGGAATCGTCATAGCCCAGGTTAAACGGACTGCCGATGGCCATTGCGATCCGACCCAGGTGAAAGTGCCGGGGGTATTTATCGACTACGTGGTGGTCGAGCCGGACCAGGAGATGACCTTTTTGACTGGTTTCGACCCCGCTCTGGTCAAAAGAGATGTCGAATATGAGGCCGAAGAACTGCTGCTCGAAGGGGTTAAGAGGCTAGTAAGCCGACGGGCAGCGCTTGAGTTGAGGCCAGGGATCTATGTTAACCTCGGCTACGGCATGTCCGATGGAGTGCCGATCGTGGCTCAGCAGGAAGAAATTACCGATGAACTGGTCTTTATGATCGAGCAGGGTGCCATTGCCGGAATTCCGACCACCGGACTCAATTTCGGGGCGATGTTCAATCCCACCGCCATTGTCGATGATGTCTACCAGTTCGATTTTTTTCACGGTGGGGGGCTGGACATGGCTTTTCTTGGATTTGCCCAGGTCGATAAATTCGGCAATATCAATTCTACTCGTTTCAACAATTTCATCACCGGCAGCGGTGGTGCGGTGGATATCTCCTCGGCAGCCAAGAAAATCGTCTTTTGCGGGACCTTTGCCGTCAAAGGGGAACAGCAGATCACAGGTGACGGGGTAAAGATTCTGAACCCAGGCAAAGCCAAGAAGTTTGTCGACCAGGTCGAACAGGTCACATTTTCAGGTAAAAGTGCGAGTGAACGAGGGCAAAGTGTTTTCTATATAACCGAGCGTGCGGTATTCACCTTGGTACCAGATGGGGTGATGCTGGTCGAAATTGCGCCGGGACTCGATCTGCAGCGGGATGTGCTGGATATGATGGAGTTCAAACCGATCATCAGCACCGATCTGAAAACCATTGACGCGAAGATATACCGTGATCAGCCACTGGGGCTGAAGCACTATTTTACCCAGCTTAAAGAGCAGAAGTCAGGGAGAAAGGGAGGGTAGTCATGTTGATCGAGCTACCCATAGACAGCGTTGATGTCTACGGGCAGATACAGGAGATGACCGCCGATTTTGCCCGGGAACAGATTCGACCCCAAGCTGAGAGATTTGACCGGGAAGAGGAATTCCCTCATGATCTTTTCAGCCAGATGGCCGAACTTGGCCTCTTCGGCATCACTATCCCTGAGAATTATGGAGGAGGAGGGGTAGACACCTACGGTTATGCGATCGTCATGGAAGAGCTTTCTAAGGGCTACTCGTCAGTCGCGGATCAGTGCGGCCTGGTGGAGCTGGTTTCCAGCCTTATTTATCAGTACGGAACGGAGTCCCAGAAAGAAAAGTACCTGCAATCGATCACCGCTTTTCAGACTAAGGTCGCCTATTGCCTGACTGAGGCGGAAGCTGGGTCCGACCTATCCGCCATCAAGACCACGGCGCTTCCGCATGGATCAGGCTGGAAACTCGATGGCGCCAAATTGTGGATCAACAATGCCCCTTTGGCTGACGTCGGTATTGTGCTGGCCAGAACAGACTTGGACAAGGGCCACAGAGGTATGAGCGTATTTGTCGTCGATCTCCATGCTCCCGGGGTGAGCCGCGGACCCAAGGAGGAGAAGATGGGACAGCGGGGATCCCACGTCGGGCCCCTCTTTTTCGATGGAGTTGAGTTACCCGAGGATGCGCTTCTCGGTGAGCTGCACCGCGGGTTTTACATGATTATGAGTGTACTGGAGAAGGGACGGGTCGGAATTGGTGCGTTGGCCGTGGGCATAGCCCAGGCCGGGCTCGAGGCGGCACTCGACTATGCCAGGACGAGGAAGCAATTCGGCAGCCCCATTGCTGATTTCCAGGGCATTCAATGGAATCTGGCACAGATGGCCATGGAGATTACTGCAGCCCGTGGGCTGGTCCATCGGGCTGCACTGTTGCTCGATAACCATAAGCCGGCCACCGAGGCGAGTTCGATGGCCAAATGCTATGCTTCCGATATGGCTGTGAGGCAAACCGCCGAGGCCTTGCAGATTTTTGGCGGCAGCGGTTATATCAAGGGCTATGAAGTGGAAAGGCTCTACCGTGATGCCAAGATAACCCAAATCTACGAAGGGACGAATCAGATACAGCGGACCATTATCGCCAGGCAATTACTGAAATAGGGAATCGGATCTTTTGTCCAATCTCATCCTTGTGCTCGATCTTGAGACAAAATCTCTCGTTTCGGGACGGAAACACTACATGGGACATCCCTTCAACACGCCCTTCAAGCAAAGCAGTGAAGCGCCTTTTGCACAGGCTTAGCGCGCTGTTAACAGACACCGCAATGAGGAACACAGCGTGAAGGGATGGCTTGGACTTCAACCGCTCTACTGAATAATGACTCAAGACCAACAACAGGAGGCACTTAGGTGTAACCATGCTGACTATTGACTACTCGATCACCCCGGAAGGACTGGAACCTCAGCTGGAGAAAATGTTCGAGCTGGCCGGACAGAAAATTGTCAATATCGAAAAGAGCTGGGACCCCTTACGCGGTACACCGGTTTTTACCGTAGAAGGAACCTATACGTCCCGGGGCTGGACGGAATGGACGCAGGGATTCCAGTTCGGTTGTGCAATCCTGCAGTTCGACGGCACCGATGAGAAGCAGTTCCTCGAACTGGGCCGCGAGCGGACCATCGCACACATGGCACCCCATCTAAGTCATATCGGTGTCCACGATCATGGATTTAATAATGTCAGCACCTATGGGAACCTTTTGAGATTGATGGATGAAGGCAGGATAGATGAGAACCTGCGGGAGCGACAGTTTTACGAGTTGGCCCTGAAAATGACCGGTGCCGTCCAGGCCGCCCGCTGGACCAAAGTGGTCGACGGACTGGGTTACATATATACGTTCAACGGACCACATTCTCTCTTTGCCGACGCGATCAGAACCGTTCGGGCCCTGACCTTGAGCTATCAGCTTGGCCATGTTCTGATGGGCGAGCAGGATGAACAGATCGATCTCCTCAGACGAGGATTACAGCATGCCGAGACCACGGCTCGCTACAACGTCTTTTTTGGCGCTGGCCGTGATGCCTATGACGTCAGGGGCCGGGTGGCGCACGAAGCAATATTCAACGCCCAAAATGGGACCTATCGCTGCACCAACACCCAGCAGGGGTACTCGCCGTTTACGACCTGGACCAGAGGGTTGTCGTGGATCCTGAGCGGTTACCCGGAGTTGATTGAATATCTGCAGACCGTCGATGAGTCTGTGTTTGAGAACCTGCTGCCCCAGATATACCCGGATAAACAGACGGTGCTAGACCGATTTGTTCAAGTCAGTGAGGCGGTCGCCGATTTTTATATCGAGCACTGCACCACTGACGGCATTGTCTATTGGGATACCGGAGCCCCGGGGCTCGCCAAGATGGGCGATTACCTGGACCGTACATCAGACCCCTTCAACGATTTTGAGCCGGTAGACTCGTCTTCGGGGGCGATTTCCGCCCAGGGGCTGCTCCGGCTGGGAAGATACCTGCAAAGAAATGGAGAGGCGGAGAAAGGAAAGCGTTATTTGCAGGCAGGGCTGTCTATTGCAGCGACTTTACTGGATGAGCCCTATCTGTCATTTGATCCCAATCACCAGGGGCTGCTGCTTCATTCAGTCTACCATCGGCCCAACGGCTGGGATCACGTACCCGAGGGACGCAATGTGCCCTGTGGTGAGTCGTGCATGTGGGGGGATTACCATTTGATGGAGTTGGCAGTCTACATCCAGCGACTCGCCAAATCCGCCGCCTACCACAAGTATTTTATCGATGAATAGCATGGTTGCAAGAAACCCGATCAGAGATGAATCCTAACACCGCGAGGAAAATATGACAGCGCCACTACGATGGGGAATACTGGGGGTGGGTGATGTCTGTGAAGTTAAAAGCGGACCCGCATTTCAACAAGCGACCGGATCAGAGTTGCTCGCAGTGATGCGCCGCAATGGGCCCAAAGCCGCTGACTTTGCCCGGCGCCACGGGGTTGAAAAGTGGTATGATTCGATTGATGGGTTGTTCGGCGATCCTCAAATCGATGCGGTATATATCGCCACTCCGCCCCGCTATCACCGGGAGCACTGCCTGGCGGCGCTGGCAGCCGGCAAGCATGTATACCTGGAAAAGCCCATGGCGATGAACGCTTCAGAGTGTGCGGCGATCATCGAAGCCGAATCGCAAAGCGACAAGAAGGTGGCGGTGGCCCACTACCGCAGGGCGTTGCCGGCCTTCAAAAAATTGGGCGAGATCATCAGAGCCGGAACGCTGGGGCAGATACGGCTGGCTGAGCTCAATTTCTTCCTGCCCGAGGACAACTCTCTGGTTCCCGATGCTGCCCCCAACTGGCGTGTCGATCCTGAAATCTCGGGAGGCGGACTATTTCATGATCTTTCGCCCCATCTGCTTGATCTTCTGCTCGTCTATTTCGGCCTTCCTCTCGAGTATGAAGGCTTCTCGAAGCGGATGAATCCTGCCGCCAGCGCTGATGATTTCGTGCAGGGAACGATTCTATTCGACAACAATATCGTCTTTCGCGGCTGCTGGTGTTTCAGTGTCGCACCGTGTGCCGTCTCTGAACGGCTGATCGTAACCGGCAACGAGGGAGTCGCCTCGGTACCATTTTTCGGCGATGAAATCCGGCTCTGCACGGAGGAGGGGGAGAGTATCCTGCCTTTTGACAATCCCGTCAACATTCAGTTGCCCATGATCGAAGCGGTGACGAGCTATTTCCTTGGTGAGGGAGAGTGCCCCTGTGCAACTGCAGACGGGTTGCGGGTGATGGAAATTATCGACAAGTTTACCACCTGATAGAGGACCGTACAAGATGGATATTCACTGCGCAGTGGTGGCCGGAAGCGGCCAGATGGGCCCTGGGATTGCCTTCACGTTGGCATCGGTGGGCTGCGAGACAAAAATTTTTGCCCGTACGGAAAAGAGCATGAAGAAAGGCGTCGAAGCTTTTCATCGTATTCTGGATGTGTTGAGCGCAGAAGGGTGTCTCGCTGCTGATCGGGTCGCCCCGATCCGTGGTCTGGTGAGTGGTACCACCGAACTCGAGCCCGCAGTGCGTGGAGTCGACCTGATCATCGAGTCGATTCCGGAAAATCTGGCGCTCAAACAGGACTTTTTCTCCAGGGTTGAAAACTATTGTCCGGCCGAAACCATATTGACCTCCAACACATCGGGACTGCCGGCAACGAGCATTGCCGCGAATCTGCATCGACCTCAGCGATTTGCGGTGACCCA
Organism: Desulfofustis sp.; assembly: GCA_013042475.1. GTDB lineage: Bacteria > Desulfobacterota > Desulfobulbia > Desulfobulbales > Desulfocapsaceae > JABDQA01. The sequence continues at coordinate 5,372 of JABDQA010000153.1, read as the reverse complement.
TTTCTGGAATCCCCCTCATCTGATGCCGCTGGTGGAGGTGGTCAAGGGCGAGAAAACCGCAATGGCGACGGTTCACCTGCTCAGTGGTCTGCTGGCAGAAGCGGGCAAGAAACCGGTCGCTGTTCTCAAGGATACCCCGGGCCAACTGGGGAACCGGCTCTTCCAGGCGCTGCTCAGAGAAGCCGTCCATATCGTCGAGGAAGGTATTGCCTCGGTGGAGGATGTGGATACTGCAATAAAAAACGGACTTGGACGAAGGTTCCCGGTATACGGGCCGCTGGAGCATAACGATGTGGTTGGCCTCGATACGCTCTATGCGATCCAGAGCTACATCAGCGAATCGCTCTGCAGTGATCAGAAGCCATCTGAATTGTTAAAGAATATGTATGACAACGGCGATCTTGGCGTTAAAACAGGTAAGGGGTTTTACGACTGGCAGGTGCGCGACGGTGAGGAGCTTACCGACAAGAGAGACCGATTCCTACTCGATTTGTTGAAAATGGAACAAAAAGAGGGACTCACTACTTAATTCGAGCTGCGAATTAAGTAGTGAGTCCTCCGCAAATACAGGAGATGAACATGCACATTGATCTGAAAGGAAAAACTGCCCTGGTAACCGGCGGCAACATAGGTATCGGCAGAGGGGTGGGGCTCGCTCTCGCCCGCTGCGGTGCAGATGTGGCCCTGACCTATTTTTCCCATCGTGAGGAGGGTGAAGAGACGGTAAAGATGATCGAGGGAATTGGTGGCAGAGCCTATGCCTTTCAGCTCGATGCCACTGACAGTGCGCAGGTGAACCAGGTGATCGATCGGGTAGCCGAGACCCTCGACGGTCATATCGATATATTGATGAACAACGCCGGACACCTGGTCGGACGCTCCACCATCGAGGAGATGAGCGATGAACACTGGCACAAGATCATGGACGTCAATGTATCCTCGACCTTTTATTGCACCCGAGCGGTACTGCCATACATGAACACCGGCTGGGGAAGGATTATCAACATGTCCTCGCTGGCGGCACGCAATGGCGGAGGCGACGGCGCAGTCGCCTACGCCGCCTCGAAGGGCGCAATCATTGCCTATACCAGGGGGCTCGCCAAAGAGGTGGCGGGCAAAGGGATTACGGTGAATGGTGTAGCTCCGGGCCTGATTCTGGAAACCCCGTTTCACGAAACCTTCAATACCGATGCGGGTATCCAGGGAGCGATTAACGCCACCCCGCTGAAACGAGGCGGTACACCGGCAGATGTGGCTGGTGCGGTCATCTATTTCGTCTCTGAACTGGGTTCTTTTATCACCGGTGAAATAACGGAAATTAACGGGGGGCTTTATTTCGCTTAAAGACTGTTGGAATTTAAAATGAAACGGTGCTTGTGGCTTAACTTTTGGTTTCGCGGAGAATTTTATCTTCGGACATGATGATATGTCTGCAATAAAATTCTCAGCGCCCCTCGATTTAAGAGAAAATCACTTGTTTTCGAATGAACCAGAAACCGGGCGGTAGAGCCGTAATTAGAAGGCACCGAAACTCTGCTCCGAAGCTTCACACATGAGCCCAACCCTGCCCACTTTATGCGGATCAATGGCTGCCCGCCCTTACAGGCTGGCGGTTGAAATCCATAATGGTGCCTACAGGGAACTGGGGCTGGACTACACCTTTGTTTATTTCGGCATCACCGATCCTGCGGCCGGTATCGAGGCGATACGCACATTAGGGATCAGGGGGATGAACGTGTCGATGCCGTTCAAAAGTGCGGTTATCCCTTTTCTCGACCACATCGACCCGGCGGCGCGCACCATTGGTGCGGTCAATACCATTGACAATCGAAATGGAGTGCTGACCGGGTACAACACCGATTATATCGGTGCCCTCAGAGCGCTGGAGGAACAGACCGATCTTGCGGGAACGCGCGTCGCCCTCTTGGGTGCCGGCGGTGCTGCCCGAGCGGTGGGCTATGGGTTGGCGGATAAACGCGCCCTGGTAACCGTCTTCAACAGATCGGCGGAATCAGGCAGACTTCTGGCGCAACAGCTGGATCTTGACTGCGGAGGATCACTGCACAGATTTCCGGGCTGTTCGGAATTTGATATTGTAGTGAACAGCACCTCGGTAGGGTTTCAAGAACCGGATGAATCTCCCCTTGCCGAGCACATGTTTGAATCGACACTTTCCTCCAACACCATTGTCATGGATGTGGTGTTTCTGCCTCCCCGAACCCGGTTGCTGCAGCTGGCCCAGGCTTCAGGGTACAGAACTGTAGAGGGCACGAGGATGCTGCTCCATCAGGCCTGCGGACAGGTCGAACTGTACACCGATTGCCGGGCGCCGATTCAGGCGATGGAGGAGGTGATGCAGAGGGAAATCAGCAAGATGGGTTGAGCAGGTTTCATCAGCTGTTCGGCACCCATTTGAGAATATGGGTGGCCACCGCCACCAGTTCCCCATGCTGATTGGTGATCTCTATCTTGGAGAGGCTGCGATTTTTACTCTCGTCAACCGCCTCTATCTCGTAATGGACAGTGATCGTGTCGTTGATGAAAACCGGTTTGAGAAAACGAATCCTATCATAGCCAAGCGATACGGCCGTCAAATCAGGATTGCGGCTCGGGTAGTTCTGCAGGATCATGGTCGAGGCGGTCGACATGTAGCCTATCAGCAGAGAGCCGTGGGCGATTCTGCGGCCGTATGCGGTGCCTTTCATGAACTCCCGATCAACGTGGTTGGGAGAGAGATCACCGGTAATACCGGCAAACAGATAGATGTCGCTTTCACCGACGGTCTTGGAAAAGGTGACCTTGCAGCCGATCCCGAATGTCTGGTTATCCATAGTGGGTTCCTTTGTGCCGAGATTTAGGTATCCAAACCATCCATAGAAAATCCGCTTTTTTCATCGGTGCTCATCGAGTTGGCTCCGGAATTGGTGCCGAAGAGTGCCAGTCCCACACCGTTGTCCAGCAGCCAGCGGCAGTGTTGGATAATTTCTGCACATCGGGCTCAAGGCTACCGCCAAATGGGGTAATTACCGGTGCCAGTACACCATTCATCAGATCGTTTCTATCCATAGCTCTACAATACCAAGGTTTGTGGTTTGGTGTTTCTTCAACTTTGAGGGATCAGTTGGATCCGTCCCATCCAACTTCAGAGTTTCCTGAGACCGATAGTTCGCGTTCACGAGAGGGTATTGCCGCCGCTCAAGTTGTCAACAGGATAATATCCTTCTAACTCTACAATCAAAGACCATGCAATCGAAAAAAAACAGCACACTCTCCGCAAATTTTTTAAATCGGTTTAAAAATGCAGTGATGCCAACAAAAACAGTGTCATTTGCTTCCATCCTGATCAGATAAAAGGCTTGAAATAAACACTTGTTGTAGGTAGTGTTTTCCTAACATTCCATCGGTTTCAGAAGGCTTTGGCTTTGGCATCTTTACTCGGTAATTTGCTCCGCTTCACAAAGGGGTGGAGGCAGCCATAAATAATGCAGGACAACCAAGGAGGAGAGATAGTCATGATGAGAAAACTACTACGTGCAGTTGTTGTTGCTTTTTTGGCCAGTGTCATGCTGGTGTCGGCCGGCCAGGCGGCCGATTTCACCTTCCACGGGGCCAGCCAATTCGACGAGGATCATGCCTTTACCAGGCTGATGCGTAAATTCGAAGAGCTGGTGCAGCTCTACTACACCGGTGACAAGTCCATAGAGTTTGTGATGCACCCCAACAGCGAACTCGGACTGGAGAAGGATTATTTCGCTTATATGAACCAGGGTATTTCGGTTGATTACGCGGTTGTGGCTCCTTCACATATGTCCACGTTCTCCAAATTGGCGTCGCTGTTGGATCCGCCGATGCTCTACAGGGATCATATTCACTGGAGTGCAGTACTCGGTGGTGATGCCCTGAAACCGATTGAAGATGACATTTTGAAGCGGGCTGACGTGCGCCTGATTGGCTATGGCGGCGGCGGTACCCGTCAATTAATCGTCAACAAGCCGGTCCAGACCATGGAAGATGTGAAGGATCTGCCGATTCGAGTTATGGGCGCCCCGATCCAGACCAAGGTATTCAGTGCTTTTGGCATGGCGCCGACGGTTATTGCCTATGCCGAGGTCTACAATGCCATCCAGACCGGGGTTATCGATGCTGCCGAGAACGAGGCTGCCGGTATCCAGCAGATGAAATTTTACGAAGTGGGACCGAATATCGCCATGACCGCACATTCCATCACCGTGCGGCCGCTGTGCTTCTCGAATAAAACATTCTCTAAACTTCCCGAGGATTTGCAGGCGGCTATTCTACAGGCCGGCAAAGATGCAGGCACCTACGGCCGTATCCTCGAGGCGTCAGAAGATCGGATGAAAATGCAGCAGATGGAGTCCGAAGGAAAATTGAAGACCGTCTTCTTCAAGGATCGCGACCAGCTGGTCGAGGCCGCTGGCCCGGTCATCAAGGCGTACTTCGAGGAGCAGGGTGCAGGCGATATATATATGGGAATTATGAGTGCTATGTAGCCCTAGAGGCGTGAAAGGCCAAATGTTTAAATTGCCATTGTAGTTCTGAGAAGCCGGGGATCGAATGGTTCCCGGCTTTTAAATGTCCACATATTACCAAACGCTCGTATCCAGAGTTTTTTTATGAAAAAGGCGTTGGATTGGTACTATAAGTTCCTGCAGGTTGCCCTCGCCGTCCTCATGGGATTACTGATAATTCCTGTGACGCTTCAGATCGTCTCCCGCTATCTGGGGTTTATACCTCGCTATATCTGGACCGAGGAGATGGCCAGGTTCTGTTTTATCTGGGTCATTCTGGTCGGCTCGATGATCGCGGTTCGGGACGGCACCCATTTTACCGTCGATCTGCTGCCCAAGGCAAAAACCAAGAAGGGTGAGGCGGCAGTCCGAATGTTCGTCGATTTCTGGATCCTGATGACTGCTCTGGTATTTATCGTCTGGGGCTGGCCGCTGGTCAAGTTCGGCCTGCTGCAGACCTCGGAGATGGCTGAGCTGCCGATGGTCTTTATCTATATGGCCTGGCCGCTGGCCGGCTTCTCCTGGATACTGTTTCTGATCGAGAAATACGTTGACAATATCAAAGTGTGGCGGAGTGATAATAAATGACACCGGGGCAGGTCGCAGCAATTCTATTTATCGTCTTCGGAACTCTCGTAATTCTAAGGATCCCCGTGGCATTCGCCCTGGGTCTGGCCTGTGTCCCGGTGTTCCTGATCGATGACCGCCTCACCCCCTTCCTGCTGATGAACGAGATGTTCAAGTCCTACAATGCCTTTGTGCTGCTGGCCGTACCGTTTTTCCTGATGGCCGCCAACATCATGAACTCCGCCGGTATTACCGACAGGCTGGTAAAGCTGGCCC
>JABDQA010000151.1 GCA_013042475.1 Desulfofustis sp. | reverse complement strand
ACACTGGCGGAAAACCAGGTGATGTGCGGATGGTCAAGCGCAGCCAAAGCAACCTTTCTGACCACGTCCTCGACAAACATCGGGTTGTGGTAGGCTGTTTCGGTGACGTACTTTTCATCGGGCCGCTTGAGGAGCGAATAGAGTTCACAGGAGCCGCATTGTTCGATCAGCTCGATCAGGTCCTCGACCCAGATCATCTTGCGGAATCCTACAGTAATGGTGATTTCCGCTCTCTGATTGTGGGCACCCGCTTCACTGATTTCTTTTGAGCACGGACAAAGCGTCGTAACCGGCACCGCTACAGTAAGTGAAAAACCGTTATGTTCACCAATGGTGCCGCTGAAGGTGCAGCGGTATTCCATCAACGCCGAAGTGTCAGTGACCGGAGCCTGTTTTTCCAGGAAATAAGGGAAGCTCATATCGATCTGGGTGGACTCTGCATTGAAGAATTTCTGTACGTCGGATAGCAGGTCCTGGAATTCCGACACGGCAATCTTATGGATATAACGATTGATAATGGCCGTAATCGAACCAATACAATTGGGTTGGAGCGGTGTCGCAACACGGGTTTGCAGGCTGATATCGGCGATAGTGTTCTGGATGTTGCCATCCTTCTGCATCACTCGTATCGGCAGCTTGATATTTTTAATTCCTGCGGTCTGTATCGCCATTAATTGCGGTCTCTAACGCTATTAATTTACGTATGTTTAAAATTAGTGCGGTACGACTTCTGGTGGACACCATATAGTCTTTTTCGATGAATTCACAGATTTTTCGGTGTACCTTTGATGACCGGAAGTGTTGACTTTCATGATAGTCTCCCTGTCGGGATTCACAGATGACTGAATCAACTGAGAAAATAAGAATCGACAAGTGGCTGTGGGCGGCGCGGTTTTTTAAAACCCGGTCACAGGCTACCCAGGCAGTTCAGGGCGGTAAGGTTCACCTCAACGGCCAGCGAATCAAACCATCCAGAACGGTCGGTGTCGGCGACGAATTGCGAATTAATAAGCTCGAGCAGATCTTTGAAGTGACCATAAGAGGTGTAAACCAGTATCGCCGGCCCGCCAAAGAAGCGCGGGAACTTTACGAAGAATCAGAACACAGCCAAAAAAATCGAGAGGAACAGTCACAAATGCGCAGATTGATAAGGGCACCAGGGACTGCTCCCGCCAAAAAGCCCGACAAGAGGGATCGCCGCAAGATACGCGAGTTCATAAGAAAAGATTAGCAGGGGGAGCTGAGATGAACAAAATAAAGCGTGCACTCATCAGCCTTACCGACAAATCGGGAATTGAAGGCTTTGCTGCTGAACTGGACGAGTTAGGTGTGGAAATATTGTCCACTGGTGGAACCGCAGAGAAGCTGCGGCAGGCAGGGATTAGAGTCGTGGACGTTTCTGAATTTACCGGTTTTCCCGAAATGCTCGACGGCCGCGTAAAAACGCTCCACCCCAAAGTACATGGCGGCATCCTTCACCAGCGCAGCAACCCCGACCATCTCAGCCAGTGCAAAGCGCACGGAATTGCACCCATCGATCTGATTGCCGTCAACCTGTATGCCTTTGAGAAGACTATTGCAGATCCGGACTGCAGTCTTGAAAATGCCATCGAAAACATCGATATCGGCGGGCCAACGCTGTTGCGTGCATCGGCAAAAAATTTTCAGGACGTTACCGTAGTGGTCGATCCATCCGATTATAAAGCGATAATCAGCGAAATAAGATCGACGGGAACGACCACCCTTAAAACCAGATTTCAACTGGCTCGAAAAGTCTTTGCCTTGACCTCATCATATGATACCGCAATTACAAATTGGCTGGACAAGGTGGATGTTGCCACCAATGATTACTTCAAGGGGGTGTAAAGATGCTCAATATCGCAGTACTCATATCGGGAAGTGGACGGACACTTGACAACTTTCACGAGCGCATCGAGAGCGGCTTACTCAATTGCCGGATTCAGGTGGTGGTTTCCAACGTGGACGGCGTTCTCGGTCTTGAAAAAGCGAGGAACTATGGATATCCGAGTTTCGTGGCCAAGGACAGTGCCTCCACCAACAATATTTTAAAAGACTTCGACATCGATATAATCTGCCTGGCCGGCTACCTCAAATTGTACACGCCGCCGGACCAACTCAAGAAAAACGTGATCAACATCCACCCCTCTATCATTCCGATGTACTGCGGAGATGGTTTCTATGGAGATATCGTCCACCGATCGGTAAAGGAGCGCGGCTGCATGGTGAGCGGCTGCACCGTTCATTTTGCCGACGAAATATACGATAACGGACCGATAATCCTCCAGAAGACCGTGGAATTGGATTATGACGATACGATTAAAGATATTGCCGCCAGGGTCTTTGCAGTCGAATGTGAAGCCTATCCCGAAGCCCTGAACCGAGTCGACGCAAAAGGTGTCGATTTTTTCTGGGAAAGGCTTGCCGGATAGTTCTACCTCTCTTTGCCGTAACCACTGATCGAACCGGAAGATGGAATTACTGGCACCAGTTGGCTCTCTTGATCATTTTGGTGCCGCAGTTGAAGCCGGCGCTGATGGCGTGTATTTTGGTGCGCCCGGTTTCAACGCCCGAAACCCTGCCCGGGAACTCCGCTTTGAAGAAATAAGAGCGATGGCGGCCCATTGTCGTACTAATGGGCTTACTTTCTACGTCGCCCTTAACAGTCTGGTCCGGGAGGAGGAACTCCCGAGGCTGGTCTCCACCCTGGCCGAACTTGAGACCATCGCCCCGAGTGCCCTGATCGTTCAGGATCTCGGGGTGATCGAACTGGCTAAGAGATATTTTCCGACGCTTACGCTGCATGGCTCAACCCTGATGTTTGCCCACAGCAGCGCGGGTGTTGAAGCGCTGGCCACCCTCGGCTGCTCGAGGGTTGTGCTTGCCCGCGAGCTGACGATTGCAGAAATAGAAAGAATTATACACAAGAGCTCCGTAGAAATAGAAATTTTCATCCATGGAGCGATGTGCTTTTCGTATTCGGGCGGGTGCCTCTTTTCTTCGTACCATGGAGGAAAAAGCGGATTGCGGGGTAACTGCGTGCAGCCATGTCGTAGAAAGTACACGGTCACTTCAACAGCGGCGAAAAAGAAGAAGGGTCCTGCCAGGGCTGCCTACTATTTTTCGATGAATGATCTCGAAGGGATCGATCTGGTTGAGGAGTTCAATCGAATCGGTGTTTCCTCTCTAAAGATTGAGGGCAGGCTGCGTTCGGTCAATTATGTCGAGCAAGTGGTCCGCGCCTACCGCATGGTTATGGATGCCCGCCCAGAAGAGCGCGATGAGGTCAGAGCCGAAGCAACGAAGCTGGTTACCAGCGCGCTGGGGAGAAAAAGCTCAACTGGTTTTTTCCTGGGCGAGAGAAGCAAAGGAATTATCGCGCCTCACCATTCTGGAAATATCGGCACTTATTGCGGAAGAATCAGTACCATAGACAACGAAGGGACCTCTTGCTGGGGACATATCCGCACCAAGCATCAACCCGTGAAAGGTGATCGTTTCCGGCTTCACGATGAGAAGAGTGGGGAACGTGTTGGGTTTACCCTGAAGGATTT